>JALAGS010000116.1 GCA_022712315.1 Sphingobacterium sp.
CCACAACACCACCTTTAATGAACACTTCTTGTTCACCTTTACCTTGTTGAATAATTACTTTTCCATCTTCCAAAGTAGAAACAATGGCAGCGTGGTCTTTCAAAATCTGGAAAGAGCCCGCAGAGCCAGGTACAGTAACAGATGTTACTTCGCCTTCGAATGCTAATTTGTCTGGAGTGATAATTGTTAATTTCATTATTCTTAGATATAAGATTTGAGATATGAGATTTGAGAACTTTAGGTTTTCAAATAGATATGAGATAATCGAAAGTCTATTATCTCATATCTAGTGTCTAATATCTAAATTAAACTGCTTCTGCTAATAATTTTTTACCTTTTTCGATAGCATCATCAATGTTACCTACTAAGTTGAAGGCAGCTTCTGGGTATTCATCTACTTCACCGTCAATGATCATATTGAAACCTTTGATGGTATCTTTGATGTCTACCAATACACCTTTTAAACCTGTAAATTGCTCTGCGACGTGGAAAGGTTGAGATAAGAAACGTTGTACACGACGTGCGCGGTGTACAGTTAATTTATCTTCTTCCGACAACTCATCCATACCTAAGATGGCGATGATATCTTGTAGTTCTTTGTAACGTTGAAGAATTTCTTTTACACGTTGTGCAGTATTATAGTGTTCGGCACCTAAAACGGCAGGAGAAAGGATACGTGATGTAGAATCCAACGGATCTACAGCTGGGTAAATACCTAACTCAGCAATTTTACGAGACAATACTGTTGTTGCATCCAAGTGAGCGAATGTCGTCGCTGGAGCAGGGTCAGTTAAGTCATCGGCAGGTACATATACAGCCTGTACTGAAGTGATAGATCCGTTTTTAGTTGAAGTAATACGTTCTTGCATTAAACCCATCTCCGTTGCCAATGTTGGTTGGTAACCTACCGCTGAAGGCATACGACCTAAAAGGGCTGATACTTCAGAACCCGCTTGTGTAAAACGGAAGATGTTATCGATGAAGAATAATACGTCACGGCCCTGACCTTCGCCATCACCGTCACGGAAATATTCCGCTACTGTCAAACCTGATAAGGCAACACGTGCACGTGCACCAGGAGGCTCATTCATCTGACCGAAAACGAATGTACATTTTGAATCTTTCATTAATTCGTGGTCAACAGTATCCAAAGGCCATTCACCTTTTTCCATGCCTTCCATAAAATGCTCACCATATTTGATGATACCAGATTCCAACATCTCACGTAGTAAGTCATTACCTTCACGTGTACGCTCACCTACACCGGCGAATACAGAAAGACCACCGTGACCTTTTGCGATATTGTTGATTAATTCTTGGATTAATACAGTTTTACCTACACCGGCACCACCGAATAAACCAATTTTACCACCTTTAGCATATGGCTCTAAAAGGTCAATAACTTTGATACCAGTAAAAAGTACTTCGGACCCAGTTGACAAATCTTCGAATTTAGGAGGAACGTTGTGGATAGGACGACCATTCTCTTTATTCAAATTTTGGATCCCATCAATGGCATCACCAACTACATTGAATACACGACCTTTGATTTCTTCACCAACAGGCATTTTGATAGGAGCACCAGTATCGACAACTTCCATTCCGCGAACCAAACCTTCAGTTGCGTCCATGGCAATTGTACGTACACGATCCTGACCTAAGTGTTGTTGAACTTCTAATACAACACGTTGTCCATTTTCTTTTTGAATGTACAATGCATCGTAAATTTTAGGTAGATTTTCACTGTCGGCGAAGTTGACGTCAACAACTGGGCCGATAATCTGCGCTATTTTACCAATCTTGGGCATATTATAGGGACTAAATATTTATTAATCAATTTTATATAAGAGACATAAAAGGCCTCTTTTTTGGTCAGCAAAAATAAGGTTATTCGTTTTTAAAAACAAATAGAATTTGCAATTAAATTACAATTTTATTAATGTAGGTCAAAATGTTATCGATTGTAATTCTGTCTGTTCCGATTCTTCTACCTGCAAATATAGTTTTTCTCTTTTATCTTGCTATAGATTTTTCAAGATTACCCCTTTGTTTCGGTGAATCTTTTGTCTTTTTTTCTGGATGGGAAGATGTTAAATGAAATCGACCTGTAACGAAATGCTTTGATCCTTCGTTACAGGTCGATCTAGACACACCTGCTATCTTGTCGGAATGGGGCGCTATATTTTTTTGTTTAGTTCATCTTGTAATTGGCGTTTGAGCAGTTGCTCTTTCTCCATCGACTTTTTGCGGAATGTAGCAAATTCTTCTTGGGATTGCTCAGCAGTTTTTTGAAACTCCACCGTGTCCACTTTTGCTTTCCGATAAGAAAATAAAAAGATAAACGCTGCTACTGCCAATACCGAAATGATCGTCCAGACCACAGTACTATAAAATGTTTTTGATGTGTTTATTCCTAAGAACGAGAAACTTTCTGTTTTTTCCTTCTCCTGTGCCAGCTGGTCTTTTAAAACCTGAATAGAATCCTGTAAAGTTTTAGTATTTGACGTATAGTTACTGGAAGAGGATTTCAAGGAGCTGATCTCTTTGTGAAGTTTTGCTACGGTATCAATTACATTTCTTTTAACAATATCAAGATTGGTTTTGCGCACCATCTTGAAGTCATAGTTATTTTTTGAGATATAATTGAGGTGGTCAAATTGATTTGCCAAACTTCCTTTTTTTAATCCATCTGGACTGTATTTGAAGGCATTATCCTGTTGTGTCGCCGTAGAAGAGGGGGCTGCCGCAGGAGTCTGTGCCTGTAATTGTGTATAGGATGAAATAAATAAAATTGTAAAGAATATAAATGCTAATCTCAATTTGCTCATAGTTGTTTATTTTTATAGAATACGTTTATTCAGCATATCCTCATTGTAAAAATAGGATATGCCTGTGATAAATATAAGGAATTATTGAAAAAACGAAAATGGAAAGTGAAATATATTCCTTTTCCTTTGTCTGATTCCTGATCGTGTTCTTATGATTCGATTGACCAGCTGGGCAAATAACGTAAGAAGGACATAATCTTTTCTTTATAGATAGCTGTATTCAGTTTGAAATAGTAGGCTCCTTTTTTAGAATTTTCTTTATCTTTTTCCTGCAGTTTAATAATGAGATCAGATGCAAGCAGTTTTCGGCTAAAATTGCGTTTATCCAATTCGATATTGTATACGCCCTCATAGAGCGCAGCAATTTGAGGGATTGTGAATTTTTCAGGGAGCAACTCGAACAAAATCGGATACAAGGCTGCTTTCATACGTAAACGATGCTGTGCTGAAGAAATCATTTGGTCATGATCGAAGATCAACGCTGGATGCTGCTGTAAGGGAAACCATCGGGCTTCGTAATCGTCACTTAGGATATGTTTGTATTGTTGCGTATCAATTAATGCAAAATAACAGATGCTGACAACCCGATCGTTGGGTTCACGGTTAGGTTCCCCAAATACACTACACTGCTCCATGTATACATTTTCAAGTCCGGTTAATTGTCTGAGTACTCTGCTCGCGGCCTCTTCGGGACTTTCGTCAGATTGAACGAAGCCGCCCATTAGACTCCATTTATTTCTTTCTGGTTCGAAATCTCGTTTAATTAAAAGCACTTCCAGGGATTCGCCGTTAAATCCAAATATGATACAGTCTACCGCCAAAAGGATCCCTGAATCTTTTTTATAATATTCCATCGTCTATCGTTTTATCTTTTTATCTGACTTCATCCCGTTTATTCACTCAGCAAAACTATGTAAAAAAGTAAATAGCTAAAAATAAGTATAATAATTGTCTGATATGTCCCGCAAAAATGCTTTTGTATGCCAATAACAAGGGTTCGGGTTCACCATAATTTGCTGGGATGAAGTTAGCTCAATTTTTTAAATATGAAAATTTTCTTTCATATTTAAAAAATTAAATGTTTATTTGACACTAATTATTTTTAAAGTGCTAACTTTACGAGTGTGGTATTGAAAAATAAGACGTTAGAAACAATTATAAGTTATAAACCAAATTCAGCAAAAATGTATAAATCGTATGTCATTGGCGTGGACTATGGAAGTGATTCAGTCCGTTCGGTCTTGGTCGATGCTAACAATGGCGAGGAAATAGCTTCTTCCGTATTTTATTATCCTCGATGGAAAAGAGGTGAGTATTGTGATGCCGCTTCCAGTCAGTTCAGGCAACACCCTTTGGATTACATCGAAGGATTGGAAGCGACAATAAAGGATTGTTTGCTCAAATCGGGGTTGAATAATATCGGGACTGCTGTAAAAGCAATTTCCGTGGATACAACGGGATCGACTCCAGTGGCCGTCAATGCGCAAGGAGTTCCCTTGGCTCTACTTGATGAGTTTAAAGATAATCCTAATGCGATGTTTGTCTTATGGAAAGATCATACAGCTGTTCAGGAGGCTAAAGAGATTAATCTTCATAATCAAAATAGCGCAGTGGATTATCTGAAGTATGTGGGCGGTGTCTATTCTTCAGAGTGGTTCTGGGCTAAATTGCTTCATGTTTTTAGAGTAGATGAGCAGGTAAGGAAGGCAACATTCAGTTGGGTTGAACACTGCGATTATATTCCCTTTTTATTAACAGGTGGTGTAGATGCTTCCGCGATCAAACGAGGTGTATGTGCGGCAGGGCATAAGTCGCTTTGGGCTGAAGAATTCGATGGATTACCTCCGAACGCATTTTTTTCTGCCCTAGACCCTTTGCTGGATGGCTTTGTGGATCGCTTGTTTTCTGAGACCCATACTTCAGATAAGCCAGCGGGCCAGCTTTCAGAAGAATGGGCGCAACGGTTGGGTCTTACAACATCGGTGGTTGTTGGGATAGGTGCATTTGACTGTCATATGGGGGCCGTTGGTGGGCAAATTGAGCCCTATTATCTGAGTAAGGTCATGGGGACTTCAACCTGTGATATGTTGGTGGCACCTAAAGAAGAGGTGCAGCATACATTAGTCAAAGGCATCTGCGGTCAAGTGGATGGTTCGATCATTCCGGGAATGATTGGTATGGAGGCAGGTCAGTCCGCATTTGGAGACGCTTATGCCTGGTTGAAACAAATTTTATTGTGGCCAACGAAAAACCTGATTCAAGGAGTTGATGGAATCACAGCGACTATGGGAGAACAAATTCTAGCGACTTTGGAAGAAAAGCTACTGGTTAGTTTAAGTGAGCAGGCAGCACTTTTGCCTGTAACAGCAAGTTCGGAATTAGCCCTAGACTGGCTTAATGGGCGTCGGACTCCCGATGCAGACCAATCCTTGAAAGGTGCGGTTACGGGCTTGCATCTTGGAACAGATGCTCCCCGAATCTTCCGTGCGATTGTTGAAGCGACATGCTTTGGCGCAAAGGCTATTGTGGATCGATTTGTAGAGCAGGGTATTCCCGTCAAAGGTTTGATTGGTTTAGGGGGAGTGGCAAAAAAATCACCATTTATTATGCAGATGATGGCCAATGTGATGAATATGCCTATTCGTATTCATAAGAGTGAACAGACTTGTGCTATTGGCGCAGCGATGTTCGCCGCGACTGCAGCAGGGCTGTATGACCGTGTTGAGGATGCCATGGAAGCCATGGGGCAAGGCTTTGAACGAACCTATGTCCCAGAGGATAAATGGGTGTCTATGTATGCTGAGCGTTATGAACGTTACAAGGCTCTGGGCGCTTTCATCGAAGGAAAAGAGTTATTGTCCATTACCGTTTAATCATCGAAATTTTAACCATGTATAATTCAATTAAAGAGGAAGCCTACCATTGCAATATGCAATTGCCCCAGTTGGGTCTTGTGCTTTTTACATTTGGAAATGTCAGTGTTGTCGATCGTCAGCACGGAGTTTTTGCCATAAAACCGAGCGGCGTTCCCTATGAGGAGCTTTCACCGGATCATATGGTGATTGTTGACTTCGAAGGGAATGTAGTTGAAGGTCACCTTAGGCCTTCGTCAGATACAAAAACGCATGCGGTATTGTATAAACATTGGAAAGAAATTGGTGGGATCACCCACACGCACTCTACCTATGCAACTGCTTGGGCACAGAGTCAACGTGATATTCCGATTTTCGGAACAACTCATGCAGATCATTTGACGGTAGATATTCCTTGTGCGCCCCCAATGCGTGATGAAATGATTGCAGGGAACTATGAACATGAAACGGGCTTCCAGATTATCAATCATTTCGCTGAAAATAAACTGGATCATAAAGAGGTGGAAATGATCTTAGTGGGTAATCATGCGCCCTTTGTGTGGGGTAAAACCGGAATAAAGTCTGTTTATAACAGTGCCGTACTGGAACAAGTGGCTAAAATGGCCTGGTTGACGGAACAGATCAATCCCGAAGCACCTCGATTAAAACCTGCGTTAATCAAAAAGCATTATGAACGGAAGCATGGGACAAATGCCTATTATGGTCAATAATTCTGAACAATAAAAAAACTATAGCAAAAACTACAATTTAAAATGAATATCAATTTAAGAGAACTTGAGGTCTGGTTTGTTGTTGGGAGCCAGGATCTTTATGGAGAAGAAACATTAAGACAGGTTGCTGTTCACGCCGAAGAAATCGCAAATTATTTACATGCGCAAGGGACGATTCCTGTGGCGGTAAAATACAAACCGATCGTCAAAAATACAGATGAGATTTATGCGACGTTGACTGCTGCTAACAATGAGCAGAATTGTATTGGAGTCATTACCTGGATGCATACGTTTTCACCTGCAAAGATGTGGATCAGAGGTTTAAAAGCGTTACAAAAACCGTTGTTGCATCTACATACGCAGTATAACCAAGATATTCCATGGAATAGTATCGACATGGATTTTATGAACCTAAACCAAAGTGCACATGGTGATCGTGAATTTGGACATATCGTCAGCCGTTTAAAAATAGGCCGTAAAGTTGTAACCGGGCATTGGCAGGATGCGGAAGTGCTTGAACGGATCAATGTTTGGGCACGTGCAGCTGCAGGGTGGCATGACTGGCAGGGTGCTAAATTTGCACGATTCGGCGATAACATGCGTTATGTGGCCGTCACAGATGGCGATAAGGTGGAAGCTGAGTCGCAATTTGGCTTTTCGGTAAATACGTATGCCATTGGCGATTTGGTCGAGATAATCAATGCAAGCACTGAAGCAGAAATAGCGGCCTTAGTGGCGGAGTACGAGGCAACTTATGAACTAGCCGAAAATGTGCAAGCGGGTGGTGTATTTCGCCATAACTTAATCGAAGCGGCCAAAATAGAAATTGGTCTGCGGAAGTTTTTGGAGCAAGGCAACTTTAAAGGTTTTACAGATACTTTTGAGGATTTGCATGGCATGGTACAACTCCCTGGTTTGGCGGTACAACGTCTAATGGCTGAGGGCTATGGTTTTGCCGGTGAAGGGGATTGGAAGACTCCGGCTTTGGTGCGTGCTTGCAAAGTGATGGGGGCAGGATTAGCGGGAACAACAGCATTTATGGAAGATTATACCTACCATTTTGATCCGCAGAATCCCCTGGTACTTGGCTCACATATGTTGGAAGTGGATCCGGCTTTAGCAACGGGCAAACCACGTATAGAAGTACATCCCCTTGGAATTGGCGGCAAGGCAGATCCTGCGCGTTTGGTTTTCAATGGCCAGAGCGGAGATGCATTGAATGCCTCCTTGGTCGATATGGGAACGCGCTTTCGCTTGATCGTTAATAAAGTACAAGGTATTTCTGTGGAAGAGGAATTACCCAAACTTCCTGTTGCGCGTGTGTTATGGAAACCGCTTCCTGATATGAAAACAGGCTGCAGTGCCTGGATTGTAGCGGGGGGGGCACACCATACCGCATACAGCTTGAGCTTAACACCCGAATATCTGGAGGACTTTGCTCGTATTGCGGGACTAGAATATGTGTTGATCGACGAGGAGACTACGGTTGCGAAACTCGAAGATCAATTAAAATGGAATGAACTTTATTATTTACTCAGTAAATAATAACCTAAGCCATTTATACTTCATCTTCGGGGTATAAATGGCTTAAGATAATAACCAATTTGGGAAATATGGAAAAATTTGCAACGGTAGATTACATCATCTTCGTAATTTACTTCTTTATTGTAGCCGGCTATGGCTACTGGATTTATCGTAAAAAGACGAATAGTTTAAGCAGCAGCAAGGACTACTTTTTGGCGGAAGGATCACTGACCTGGTGGGCCATCGGCTCTTCGTTGATCGCATCGAATATTTCTGCTGAGCAGTTTATTGGCATGAGCGGTAATGGATTTGAGGTCGGTATTGCTGTAGCCGCTTATGAGCTTATTGCTGCAGTAGCTTTAATTATTGTTGCGGTTTGGTTTATACCAGTCTATCTGAAAAATAAGATTTTCACCATGCCTCAATTTTTGAACAACCGATATAATGAAACGACGAGTCTCATTATGGCAATTTTCTGGTTGTTTTTATATGTGTTTGTTAACCTGACATCGATTTTGTATCTAGGGGCAATCGCTATTTCGAGTATGGCAGGTGGCGGAGACAGCTTTCATACCATAACAGTTGCTTTAGCCGTTTTTGCCGTCATCATTACCTTAGGCGGAATGCGTGTCATTGGTTTTACAGATGTTATTCAGGTGGTTGTATTGATTATTGGCGGTATAGCGACAACCTATGTGGCATTGACTTTAGTCAGTGAACATTTTGGTTTGGGACAAGATGCTTTGGCTGGATTCAATAAGCTGATGGAAGATTCTCCGGAACATTTTAACCTATTTGTCGATAAACCTGGACCGGGGGCCAGTCAGGAAGATATCAATAAGTATCTGATGCTGCCTGGGATAGGGATGTACCTTGCAGGAATCTGGATTGTCAATTTAAATTATTGGGGCTGTAATCAATACATCACACAACGTGCTTTAGGAGCTGATCTAAAAACTGCACGTACTGGAATTCTCTTTGCGGGATTTCTAAAACTGTTTATGCCAATTATCGTTATGCTTCCCGGAATTGCTGCTTATGTGCTCTACAAAAATGGCGCGCTGCAACAGGAAATGGCTCCTGGAGGGGTATTTCATGCCGATAATGCGTATTCGGCGATATTGGGCTATCTACCAAATGGTATGAAAGGGCTTGCGCTGGCAGCACTTACAGCAGCAATTGTAGCCGGATTGGCCGGAAAAGCAAATAGTATCGCAACGATTTTTACACTGGATATTTTTAAGAAATACCTCAACAAAGATGCGAGTGAAGCTAAAATGGTATGGGTGGGAAAAATAACGATTATTGTATCTATTTTACTGTCGGTATTATTTACCTGGAATGATGCCTTAGGAATTGGTGGGGCTGGTGGCTTTACCTTTATCCAAAAATATACAGGTTTTATCAGTCCGGGTGTTTTTGCGATGTTTTTGTTGGGCATGTTTTGGAAAAGGACTACGGGAGCTGCTGCGATCACTGGACTCGTTACCGGTTTTGCGTTATCCGTATTTTTCAATGAATTTGCTACAAAAGTGCTTGGTCCCGAAACATGGCTGTATACTGCCTATCCAAATAAAGCGGGCGTTTATGAGATTCCATTTCAAATATGTATGGGATTAGCATTTGTATTTACTATGTTGGCCATGATTGCTGTGAGCTTATTTGGACCAAAGGTCAATCCAAAAGCTTTTGTATTGGATCGATCGATGTTTAAAGTAGAACCATCTGTATTAGCATTAATTGTTGTGACTTTACTGATGGTGACTGCTATTTATGTGCGTTTCTGGTAGAAATGCCATCGGAAGAATTAACTAATTATGAACCATTCCTATTGAATTAGGAAGCCTCCATCAGACCGATGGAACAAAACTTAATTGCAGATGAATAAGAAAATTATTATTGGTTTGTTGACTTGTGCTTCATTAGCTTACGGCTGCCAGTCTTCATCAACTCAAAATAAGCAGGCGGCAGCGTTGGCTGATTCTGCTTCCGGCCAAGCTTTCGATAGCCAGATCGATGGTAAAGAGGTTAAACTGTTCCAGCTCAGAAATGACAAACTTGCCATAACTTTGACAAACTATGGTGCCCGCCTGGTAAGTTTAAAAGTCCCCAATAAGGACGGGAAAGTGACTGATGTGATTTTGGGTTATGATTCAGCCAAAGAATATAAGGATAACTATAATAATTTTTACGGCGCAATTGTGGGGCGTTATGGTAATCGGATTGGTAAAGCTTCTTTCAAACTGAATGGCGAAGTGTATGTGCTTGAAAAGAATGATGGAGAGAATTCACTTCATGGCGGTACCAATGGGGTATACAACAAGGTATGGGATGTGATTAGCAATACTGAAACATCGATCACACTGGCCTATACTTCACCTGATAAAGAAGCAGGCTATCCCGGAACGGTTAAGATGGAGGTTACCTATACGCTGGAGGAAAATGGAGGTCTGGCTATAAGCTATCAGGCAACGACGGATAAGGAGACGGTCTTAAATCTAACTAACCACGCTTATTTCAATCTGAATGGAGCTGGTGATTCTTCGATTTTAGATCACGAGCTTCAGATCGATGCAAAAGCAATTACCGAAGTGGACAATACCTTGATCCCAACAGGAAAGAGCTTGCCTGTAGGGGGTACAGCATTCGACTTTACAAAACCCATACTCGTTGGTGCTCATATAGAAGATGAAAATGCACAATTGAAGATCGGAAAAGGTTATGATCATAATTTTGAACTTAACAAGAAGGATGGCTTTCAAAAAGTGGCATGGGTGTATGCTGCAAAGACGGGTATCCAAATGGAGGTTTTTACGACTGAGCCAGGTCTGCAATTTTACAGCGGTAATTTTATGAAGGACTCAGATCCAAAAGGAAAAGAAGGGAAAGTCTATCCATTTCGTTCAGCATTTTGCCTGGAAACACAGCATTTTCCTGATGCGCCAAATCATCCCAATTTTGCATCAACGGTCTTGAAGCCCGGAGAAAAATATAGTTCAAAAACAACTTATCGATTTAGTGTCAAATAATAAAGTCTATATCATGAAATTAAGATTAAAACTAGGCGTTGCTTTTACGCTAATCAATGGATTGTTGTATGGACAGAGTAGCGTAAGATTGGAAACCGCACCGCAGGAACAGATTATCAGTCGGCATATCTATGGGCACTTTGCAGAGCATTTGGGGCGCTGTATATATGATGGTTTCTATGTCGGTGAGAAAAATGACTCGATTCCACATGCTGATGGCATTCGTAAGGATGTGATTGAAGCACTTAAGAATTTGAATATTCCCAATTTACGATGGCCAGGGGGCTGTTTTGCCGATACTTATCATTGGAAGGATGGAGTCGGACCTAAAGCAAAACGTCCTGCTATCGTAAACAACTGGTGGGGAGGCGTGACGGAAGATAATTCTTTTGGTACACACGATTTTCTTAATATGTGTGAATTACTGGGGGCAGAACCTTATCTAGCTGGTAATGTGGGGAGCGGTGAAGTGCAGGAGCTTGCCGACTGGGTTCAATACGTGAATTTTAAGGGAGAAAGTCCCATGTCGGATTGGCGACGAAAAAATGGTAGGCAGGAACCTTGGAAAGTGAAATTCTGGGGTGTGGGAAATGAAGCCTGGGGCTGTGGCGGCAATATGACCGCTGATTATTATACAGACATTTACCGTAAATACGCCACGTTTATGTCGGATTGGACCAATGGGAGTGGCTTATATCGAATCGCTTCTGGAGCCAATAGTGCTGATTACAATTGGACGGAGACCTTGATGAAGAAAATTCCGGCTGGTTTGATGAAAGGTATGGGGCTTCACCATTATGCCGTGATCAACTGGGATAAAAAGGGCTCTGCAACGGCCTACTCGGAAGAGGAGTATTTCAAAACCATGAAATCAGCTTGGTTTATGAATGAGCTGGTGGAAAAGAATATTGCCATTATGGACAAATACGATCCCAAAGGGCTTGTGGATCTGATTGTAGATGAATGGGGAGGCTGGTATGAAGTGGAGCCTGGTACGAATCCGGGTTTTCTCTATCAACAAAATACCATGCGTGATGCCATGATTGCTGGAATGACCCTGAATATTTTTAACAACCATGCCCGTCGCGTGAAGATGGCCAATCTGGCACAAGCAGTCAATGTATTGCAGGCTGTTATTTTGACAAAGGGGAAGAGTATGATTTTAACGCCAACTTATCATGTAATGGAAATGTATAAGGTACATCAGGATGCGAAATTAATTCCGATCTCTCTTCAATCAACCGATCTGGAATTTAAAAATGAGAAAATTCCTGCTGTGTCTGTTTCCGCATCACAAGATAAACAAGGACGTACACATATTTCCTTGGTGAATATTGATCCAAAAAAGAAGAATAAGATACAAGTAGATTTGGGGGCATTGAAGGCTGGAAGAGTAACAGGTAGAATACTCACGGCTGAGCATCTGCGCGATTATAATTCGTTCGAGAAACCCACCACAATTACACCGGTTGTGTACAATAAAGCAAAGCTTGTGAATGGTACAATTGAAGTCGAAATTCCGGCATTTTCAGTTATTGTATTGGAATTAATATAAGGTAATGTGAATACCCTGATTGATTTAAAATTCAGGATCATATAACCGAATGTACCGAGTTTATTTATACCATCGAAAATATGGGGGGGACATACCGCTAATGCGGCATGAATACCTATGTGATTCAAAATTAATGAATAGATAATTAAAGATGAAGAAAGTTGTATCGTTGATGCTAGTGCTAGCGAGTTTAGGCTTTTCAGTTGTGGCGCAGTCACCAATTGAGTTAAATATACAGTTAGATAAACCTACAGGCAACGTATCGCCACACATGTGGGGAGTTTTTTTTGAGGACATCAATCTTGGCGCAGACGGAGGAATCTACGCTGAATTGGTGAAGAATAGATCATTTGAGTTTGATCAGCCCTGGATGGGCTGGAAAAAGCTCGAAAATGGCGCTGAGGGTACCTATCTTTTGCTAAACGATAGTAAGCGTAAAGGCAACAACCGTTATTTGAGGCTAAATAACGCTGCTAATCTGAAGTTAGGGCTACAAAACGAAGGATTTAGAGGAATGGGCGTGAAAACGGGCGCAGCATATGAGTTTTCTTTACAGTACCTAAGTGCAGCTCCGGGAATGAAAATCCATGTTGAACTACTCGATGAACAGAATAAGGTTATTGGGGCCGCTGAACTTCCTCTTGCTCCAGTCTCCTCTTGGTCAGAAGCGGCTGTCAAATTTCCTGTAACGAAAACAACTGACAAGGCGAAATTAAATGTTTGGTTTACGGGAGTAGGTACGTTAGATGTCGATATGCTGTCGTTATTTCCAGTGGATACTTGGAAAGGAAGGCCAAAGGGTTTACGAAAAGATATGGTTCAGATGCTAGCCGATATGAAGCCTGGATTTATCCGTTTTCCGGGAGGCTGTATTGTTGAAGGAAAAGATTTGGCCAATCGGTTTCAGTGGAAAAAAACAGTAGGACCAATAACAGAACGGGAGTTGATTATCAACCGATGGAATACCGAGTTTAGTCATCGTTTGACACCAGATTATTTTCAGACCTTTGGTTTAGGATTTTATGAATACTTTTTGCTGGCAGAGGATATTGGCGCATCTCCGGTTCCCATTCTTAATTGCGGCATGGCCTGTCAATTTAATACGGCAGAACTTGTGCCCTTGGACGAACTTGAAACGTATGTTCAAGATGCGCTGGATCTGATTGAGTTTGCCAATGGCTCAACAGTTACAAAATGGGGGAAATTACGTGCGGATATGGGACATCCAGAACCTTTTAACCTCAAAATGCTGGGGGTTGGAAATGAAAATTGGGGGCCTCAATATATCGAAAGGTTGGCTGTCTTCAAGAAAGCGCTGAACGAAAAGTATCCAGAAATCAAAATTATTGCCAGTTCGGGAACGGATCCCGAAGGAGATCGCTTTGATTTCTTAAATGATAAGCTACGGGCGATGAATATCAATATCATTGATGAACATTATTACCGTCCACCATCCTGGTTTCTCTCGAGTGCCAGCCGTTATGACAATTACGACAGAAATGGGGCGAAAATTTTCGCAGGGGAATATGCCTCGCATGCCACGCGGCCAAATGGTCCCGGGAAAAGTACTTGGGAGGCGGCGCTTTCCGAGGCAGCTTTCATGACTGGTCTAGAACGAAATGGCGACGTAGTTGAGATGGCATCTTATGCGCCCTTGTTCGGTCATGTCGATGGATGGCAATGGTCACCGGATTTAATTTGGGTTGATAATTTACAAGTATATGGAACACCCAGCTACCAGGTACAGAAATTATATGCGACCAATAAAGGGACAAGTATTGTTCCGATCAAACGGAATGGTGAATCCGTAGCTGGAAAAGATAGCCTATATGCTTCGGCAGTATATGATTCGGCATCCCAGCAGCTCATTGTGAAAGTTGTCAATTACAATAGTAAGCCCATGAAACTGAATCTCGATGTGGATTCGAAGAAGAAATTGGCTACGATGGCAGAGAAAATCACTTTGGCCAATGCCGACCTAAACGTAAGTAACAGTCTCAAAGAACCATTGAATATTCGTCCAAAACAAAGCACGGTAACGTATAAGGGGAAAAGGATTGTTGAAACATTTGAACCTTATTCCTTGACTTTGATAAAATTGACCGTGAAATAAGATGAATATCCGCATACTCTTTTTCATTACCGTGATTTTATTGGTGAATAATTTGTCTGCACAGGTAAAGGAATCGGATCTGGCCGCTTATCTAATGGTTTATTTTAAGGATGAAAGCCATGGTCTATATATTGCAGTCAGTCAGGATGGCTATTCTTTCACCGATGTCAATAAGGGTAAGCCGATTATTGCCGGTGATAGTATTGCACAGCAGAAAGGCATTCGAGATCCCTATATCATGCGTGGAAAGGATGGTTATTTTTATATGGTCATGACGGATTTACACATCTACGGACAAAAACGTGGTTATAGAAATACGGAATGGGAGCGAGACGGTGCCGCATTTGGCTGGGGCAACAACCGTGGTATTGTCTTAATGAAATCGACTGATTTAATTCTGTGGACCCATAAGGAGCTCTACTTAGAGAAGGCCTTTACAGGCTGGGAAAATGTAGGCTCCTTTTGGGCACCCGAACTCATCTATGATGATCGTACTGGTAAAATGATGATCTATTTTACAATGCGGTTTGGCAATGGGCTGAATCAGCTTTATTATGCCTATCTGAACAAAGAATTTACGGCTTTTGCATCTGAACCACAGTTATTGTTTCAATATCCCAAAGCAAATAAAAATTATATCGATGGGGATATCACGAAAGTGGGTAATAAGTACCATCTTTTTTATGTTGCCCACGATGGTGTCCCAGGTATTAAGCAAGCTGTTTCAGATTATCCGAATGGCCCCTATCAATATGATGATCGTTTTTATGATCCGGAGCCAGCGGCTTGCGAAGCTCCGAATGTCTGGAAAAGGATAGGGGAAAATAAATGGGTGTTAATGTATGATATCTATGGGATATCGCCGCATAATTTTGGTTTCAGTGAAACCACAGATTTCAAAAATTTTGTCGATTTGGGACGTTTTAATGAAGGGAAAATGAAATCCACTAATTTTACTTCCCCTAAACATGGGGCGGTAATCCCTATAACAAGACAGGAACTGGAGCGACTTGCAAATCATTGGGGATTGAACTTATCTTCCATAAAAAAATAAATGCTTTTCTGTATGCGGGGCACTTATTTTTGGAGGAATAGTACGCTATCCTCCGTTTCTGGGGTAGAGACTGAAGCGATCAGAAAGTTCCGGTGGTATTCGGTCTTTAGCCAAATAAATTACTGGTAAATTTCAGTTTAATGCCCAATTGGAAATTATTGATTGTCTTAAATATTTCTTTGATCGTTGCCTTTTCGATGTTTGTTAAACTATCGATTGGCACATAGTTATTTGGACTTAATTTAGCGATACGGATCTGATTAGCCTGATTTTTTAAACGGATCGACATCAAATAATAATAGGATTGGTTTAATTCCTCATACTGTTCCTGTGTGAAGATGCCCAGTTCAAGCAGCTGTTTCAACCTCCCACCGGTATTTTCTTCATAAATTCTGTTTTTAAGGGCATACACCCTGACTAAGTCAACAATGGGTGTCATTGCTTTTTTTATATTGAATACTTCAGATGAACCTATTGTCTGGGTTTTTATTGCTTTGAAAAATGTGAGCGGTGGTTCATATTGCAGCGCATTTTTTGCAATGAAAGTAAAAAAACGCTCATTTGGCTTTTGTAATTCGACATTGAGAAATTCTTTGAGTTGATCAATAATACCCTGGTCTCCATATAATCTTCTGCAATCGAAGAAGGTTGAAAATTTAATGGCATTTTCCGGAATACTTTCTTCAATCCACTTTTTATAGTTGTTTTTCCAATGGGAGAGCGAATGTGTCCACTCTGGATTACTGGCCATATATCCGCCGGTGCAGTAACTGAAGCCAATGGTATTGAGGTGATCCGACACGCGACTGGCAAAATTTAAAAAATATTCCCTGACGAGCTCACGGTGTTCATTTGCTTTGTCTTCATAGATAATTGCATTATCCTGATCCGTCATCAAAGTTTGTTCTTTCCTTCCTTCGCTACCTGTTACCATAAACACAAATTTTGCAGGTGGTTCGCCCATTTCCCCGATCACTTTTTCAATTACTTTAAGGGCAATACTGTCGGCAACGGTTGTAATGACCTGGTTCGCAATCTCGGCATTTACACCCCTACCGAGCAATTGGTGAATAATCTCAGGAACATTATTCCATTTTTCACGCAATTCATCCAATGTTTCTGCGAGTTTAACCGATTGAATAAATACGAGGGGAGACTGCCCTTGTTCACTCAATAGCCGATTTCGGCTCAGGAAGCCGATATAATTGCCTTCTTTCTCAACAAGGAGGTATCTCGATTTCGTGCGGAACATCATCAGTACAGCCTCGTAAAGATAAGCCTGATCGGAAATACTAACAATGGGGTTATCCATTACCTGAGCGATAGCTTGTGACGCCGGGATTTGTTTTGCTACAACATTGTCTCTTAGCGTAATATCGGTCGCGTAACCGATGATGTTACCTTTGTCTTTGATAAAAATGCAGCTAACCTTGTGCTTGGCCATGGTTTGTGCGACCTCGAAAATAGGCGTTTCGGGGGGACAAGAAACAATATCTTTGTAGGTGATATGTTCGATTTTTCGCGAATAAAGCTGGTCTGCAGCAAAATAGCTTTCTTCAAAAGATGCCGGTGATTTGACGAAATGGGAAAATTCCTCATCCAACATTCTTTTTCCAAACGAGCTGGTGAAAAAATGGAAAAACTCTTCATTCGCATTGCAGAGTTCAATAAAGTCTTTTCGAGGTAAACGATAAATAACTGTACCTTTTTTGGCAAGGACCGACTTTAGAGCCTTGGTTCGGTTCAATAAAACTGATATGCCGCCAAAGCAATAGGGTTTATGGTGGATTTCTACTAATCTTTTATTGTCTGAAACGTCGAGAAAGAATGTTTCATATTCACCTTCGAAGATTAAATCAACACCATCCATGTCGGTTATGTTCTGCCGGTAGACTAAGGTATCTTTGGAAAAACGATGTTCATTGAATCTGTCGACAATACTCAACTGTAGCGTTTCGGGTAGTATTTGAAATGGTTGAGTAGATTTCAGTAGGGATAGAATAGCGGCTGGATTTTTCATGAAAGTCGCGTTAAAAGATGTTATCGAATTGAGATTGTTGATTTCGTATATCCTGTTCAGATAATTCATTCTTTCGCATCATTTCAAAATAGCATTTCGCGGTAATTTCGGCATCTTTTTCAGCATTATGCATGTCTGTCGCCTGGCTCGCGAACAATGTTTCATGTAGTGACGAAAGGGGAAGATGCACCATATTCGGATTTCTAACGTATTTTTTGCTATGTAACAAGGTGCAAAAATAAGCTATGTTATGAAATGGAATGGCCAAATTGGATCGATAGAATTCGGCTGCTAAAACCTGCAGGTCAAATGAAAGAAAATGCCCGATAAGCTGTGGCTTATATTTTTTGAGGTCATGACTGAATTTCCGTAATACGTCTTTTTTCTTTTCACCATATTTCATTAGAAAAGGTGGCGTCAATCCATGAATCTGTTCTGATGCAGGACTGATTGGTATTAACGGCTCGTAAATATATTTATTGGTTCGTTTAACTTCATTTTGTTCTTCGTCAAAAATAATCCAAGCCAATTGCAAGATATGGGGCCAGTTATCACTGTCCCTATAACTCTTGTTCCATTTTTTCGGTAAGCCAGATGTTTCTGTATCCAGGAATAGCAAATATTTTTTCAATGAATTGTAGTTGAATGAATTCTAAAATACTAAAATAATCTAGTTAATAATAGATAAATCTCTACTTGTAGAAGGATAACCTTTGTAAAAAACGAGATACTTTTTAAATTTTTAAAATTTTATATGTAAAATTGACATTTATTAGTGAATTAAAATAACCAATTATGTACAGAAGGCTATTATGCACGTTACTCTGTGTCTGTTCCCTTGTTGTTGAGATCAACGCAAGAGATAAAACATCCTCGGTTTCCTATACAATGGATGGGATTATAAATCGTGATAGATTTCAGTATGCAATTGAACTTCTCCAACATGAGTTGGAGATCTCGTCATTAACCACGAAGATAGAAATCAGTACAGTGGTCCAACATAATTCTTTGCCCGATTCTTTGAAAGAAAAGCTAGTTAATCGGGAACATTTTATTATATATAGAAAATCCAGCAAAGGAGCAATATCCTTGATTGGTATGGACGAATCTGGTGTGCTTTACGGATGTATGACATTGCTTGCACACAGACAATGGTTGAAAGAGGAACCATTCTTTTTTGCCGACGGTCCAAAAATGGTTATGCGCGGGACAAGTGTTGGACTTCAGAAAACAACCTATTTGCCCGGGCATGATATTTACGAGTATCCTTACACACCAGAATCGTTTCCTTGGTTTTACGATAAGAAGTTATGGTTAAACTATCTGGATATGATGGCCGAAAATAGATATAATGCCCTGTATCTATGGAATGGACATCCTTTTTCTTCGTTAGTAAAATTAAAGGATTATCCATATGCGCTAGAGGTGGATGAGGAAACATTTGGAAAAAACGAGGAGATTTATACATTTCTGACCAAAGAAGCCAATAAGAGAGGGATCTGGATTATCCAGATGTTTTATAACATTATCTTGCCAAAACCATTCGCCGATCGCCATGGTTTAAAGACCCAGGAACGAAATCGGGTTATTACGCCCTTAATTTCCGATTATACCCGAAAAAGTGTTTCCGCTTTCGTGTCTAAATATCCTAATGTAGGTTTACTAATTACGTTGGGAGAGGCCATGGAGGGTGTTGGCCAGGACGATATCAACTGGTTTACGAAGACAATTATCCCGGGGGTACAGGACGGGTTACATGCTTCAGGTATCAGCATTGAACCGCCTATTATTTTAAGAGCACACGATACCGATGCACCTGCCGTAATGAAGGCCGCTTTACCTTTTTATAAGAACTTGTATACCATGGCAAAGTATAATGGTGAGGCGTTGACTACTTATACACCAAGAGGGAAGTGGGCTGAATTACACCGCTCTCTAAGTGCTATTGGTACGGTCCATATTCAAAACGTGCATATTTTGGCGAACTTGGAGCCTTTTAGATATGGCTCACCTGATTTTATTCAAAAATCAATGAAAGCAATGCACGAAATTCATCATTCCAATGGTATCCATATTTATCCACAAGCTTCGTATTGGGATTGGCCATATGCTGCCGACAAGGTCGATAATAGATTGCTGCAACTGGATCGGGATTGGATGTGGTACAAAGCGTGGGCACGGTATGCCTGGGATGAAAATAGAAATTTACCACAAGAGCGATCTTATTGGTCAAATGAACTTGCACAATATTATGGGATTTCTGAGAAAGATGCACAGAAATTACTATTAGCGATTGAAGAAATTGGTGAGATATCGCCTAAAATTCTGCGACGATTTGGTATTACAGATGGCAACAGACAAACATCTTCTTTGGGAATGTTGATGACGCAATTTATTAATCCTTATCGCTATGGATTATTTACTCTTCTTTATGAATCCGAGGCTCCAGAAGGGGAGATGATCATTGAGTATGTAGAGAAGGATTATCACAATAAAGGCCATATTGGAGAAACGCCTGCCCAAGTGGCAAGAGAAATTGTGCAGCATGGAGAACGTGCGGCAACGCTGATTAAGGAATTGGGACAACCGACTAAAAATGTAGCTGAATTTAATCGCTGGCTTAATGATATCCAGATTCATCAATTGTTGGCCAATCATTATAGTTATAAGGTTAAAGCTGCTATTCAGCTGCTTCGATATAAATATTCACATAATCTGAATGCTCTTCGAAATGCTGTGCCGGATTTGGAACAAAGTGTTTCGGAATATCGAAAACTTACGGATATCACAAATAAGACCTATTTATATGCAAACAGTATGCAGACTAAACAACGTAAGATACCGATGCGTGGAGCCGATGCTACGTTCGTTCACTGGAAAGAGATGCTCCCGGTCTTCGAAACCGAGTTAAATAACTTTAAACATGCAATAGATTCTTTATCAAAGATGGGGGGTAATGCTGCTCATTCAAAAGTGGTAATAAAGTCCCAACAGGTCACGTTTTTGGATCATCAGCAATTGATTCCATTGAAAAAGGGAGCAAAATTGTACGCAGATCAGGAGTTGGTGGTGACACATATTGCGAATGAATTAGAAGGACTACAAGGCATAGAAATTGATGCTGAAAAGCAAAAACTGCAAGGAACACACCTTCGGTTTAAAAATGAAAAACCCGTAAAGATATTGGTTGGCTATTTCAATGGCACAGACAAAGTTTTTGCACCAAAGCCTGTGCTGGAAATTGACGCAAGTGCGAACGATTTTGGGCAAGCGGAGGCGAAAATACGTAATGCTATCCGTATACAATACATGCCTATGGTTGATATTCATACATATTCTTTTCCGATAGGGACAAATGAACTAAAACTTCCAAAAGGAGAAGTGCTGATTTTGGGTATTGTGGATGACAAGGAACTTCCTAATCCATATAATGCTGATGTGGACAATCAGGGGGACGATCTGGACGATCTATTTGGCTATTATCATGGAACTAAACTGTAAATGTAACAATGCTCAGGATAGTACAGGACAAACAACATAAACAAAATAAGTATTTTACGAGAAACGTCTACTAACTTTTTGATATTAAATAAGGAATGAAAATTAAAAAATCTATTCTTGCGCTTCTTTTTTGTACGCTTTCCTATGTAAAGGCACAGGAAAAATTAGTGGATAAAGTACAAGCCTATGTTCAAGAGTTTAATAATAACGATAGCGAAGCAGTGATCAATAAGATTCCAAACAAGGATGCCTACGTCTGGATGATGGCGAATATTCCTTTATTGGATTGTCCAGATAGGGAAATTGAGCAAACTTATTATTTCCGATGGTGGTCCTATCGAAAGCATATTAAGTCGAGCCTTGAAGGTACCTTGGTGACAGAATTTATAGAACCGGTAAAACATGCCGGCAAATACAATTCGATCAGTTGCGCACTGGGTCATCATTTGTATGAAGGGAGATGGATTCGCGACAATGCGTTTTTAAAAGAATACATTGATTTTTGGCTTTATCATGCCGATAAAGGTCAGTCCAAGCGCAGGTTCCATCAGTTTAGCTCTTGGCTACCCGATGCTTTATTAGCTTATTATAAAGTCAATCCGGACAAGCAATACTTAAAAGACCGACTATCTGATCTGGATCTAGATTTTGAAAAATGGGAGCAGGAAAGGAAAGGTAAGAATGGTCTCTTTTGGCAATTTGATGTTCAGGATGGAATGGAAGAGTCTGTCTCTGGTGGACGCAAAGTCCATAATATGCGACCTTCGATCAATAGCTATATGTATGGAAATGCTGTAGCGATAGCAGCAATTGCCGAATTGGTGTCTAATCCAATATTAGAGAAAAAGTACAGCATGTATGCGCAGTCTTTGCGCCAATTGGTGCTGGATTCACTCTGGGACAAAGAGAATCAGTTCTTTAAAACAAAACTGGAGAAAGGTTCTTTACATCCCACCCGTGAGGCAATTGGTTTTGTTCCTTGGTACTTTCATTTACCGCCAGACAAAGCGACTTATGGAAAAGCTTGGCTCCAGTTGCCGGATACAGCAGGGTTTAATGCTCCGTGGGGAATAACGACGGCTGAGCGGCGAGAACCTACATTTAGGACGCGTGGCACTGGGCATAGTTGCGAATGGGATGGTGCCATTTGGCCATTTACGAGTTCACAGACGATTCGGGGAATGGCTAATTACTTAAGTGACTATAAAAAAAATAAGGGGATAAATGCTAACGACCTATACGAACAAGTTCATAAATATGCCAAGTCCCATGTGATGAATGGTAGACCTTATATAGGTGAATATCAGGATGAAAAGACGGGAGAATGGTTGAAAGGCGACAATCCGAGAAGTAAATTTTATAACCATTCGACATTTGCAGATATCATTATTCAGGATTTAATCGGAGTAAAGCCGCAAACTAATTCTTTGCTTGAGATAAAACCATTGATTTCGAAAGATAAGTGGGATTACTTTGCACTAACCCAATTGACGTATCACCATAAGAACATTGCTATTTATTGGGATGTTACAGGTGAAAGATATCACAAAGGAAAAGGATTGACCATCTATGTAGATGGGAAGATGTCCTTACAACAAAAGGATTTAAAAAATTGTAAGATTAACTTAAATTAATATGATCAGAAAGCGCTATCATTGCGGAATAGTAATTGTTTTTCTTTGTTTATCCATGTTGGGTTTGCAAGCCCAAACTTGGCTAAATGTCACGGATTTTGGCGCGAGGAAAGACAGTACCGGAAGCAATACATTGGTAATCAAAAAAGCTATTGCAGCAGCTGCAAATAGAGGTGGGGGAACGATTTATTTCCCAGCAGGAAAATATATCACAGGACCAATTCATCTGAAAAGTAATATTACGATTCATATTGATGCTGGTGCTGAGTTACATTTTAGCGATAATTTTGATGATTATTTACCTATGGTAGAATCCAGGTGGGAAGGAACTGCTGTTACGAACTTTTCGCCATTATTTTACGGGAATAACCTTGAGAATATTAGTATTCAAGGACGTGGGATCATTGACGGACACGGTAAAAAATGGTGGGGCTATTCGGAGGTTGAAGTTAAGAAACAGACTGAAGACAGTAAATGGCAAAAAGAATTTAAACGCCTCAATAAGGATGTTTTGGCTCCAGATCTTCCCGGATGGATCGAAAGAGGATTTTTACGTCCACCGTTTATACAGTTCTTAAACTGTAAAAATATACAGATCAAAGATATTAAAATTCAGAATTCACCTTTTTGGACAATTAATCCACAATATTGTGATAACGTAACCGTGGATGGTGTGACTATAGACAACCCGCCGTCCCCTAACACCGATGGCATTAATCCAGAATCATGTTCCAATGTTCGCATCGCCAATTGCCACATTAGTGTGGGGGATGACTGCATCACCATAAAATCTGGTAAGGATCGATCGGGAAGAAAGATCAATATCCCAGCAGAGAATTATACCATTACAAACTGTACAATGCTTCGCGGGCATGGCGGGGTCGTTATCGGAAGTGAGATGTCGGGCGGAGTAAAAAATATTGTGATTTCCAACTGTATTTTCGATGGAACCGATCGCGGTATACGTCTAAAAACCGCCAGAGGTAGAGGCGGTGTGGTTGAAAATATTCAAGTATCTAATATTGTCATGCGCGACATTAGGGACCAAGCAGTCGTCATGGATATGGAGTACGCTAAAAGTGAACAGGAGTCTATTAGTGAACGCACGCCTAAGTTCAGGAATATCTATATTAACAATTTATCTGGAACAACAAACCGTATTGGTTATATAAGGGGCTTGGAAGAGATGCCTATAGAGAATGTGGTATTTTCGGATATTAATATGCAGGGAGTTACTGGTTTTTCAGCACTGAATGTGAATGGGTTAACATTGAGTAACGTGAACGTATCGATCAAGCAAGGTGGCCTATTATCCGTCAATAATGGCAAAGAACTGAATCTATTAAATTTAAAAAACACGACGCCAATAGCAGAAAAAGCGCTTATCGAGCTAGAAAACTGTAAAGAAGTTAATGTGCAGAGCTGTTTTCCTACTATAGGCACAGCACTATTTTTGGACTTAGTTGGTTCTGCGAATGAATATATTTATGTTCATAGTAATAATCTAGCAAGAGTAAAACAAATTCTCCGTGGTACCTACAAAAGTGGTCAGCTCACATCAAATATAAATCCTTTGGAAACTAAATAATGCGTTTATACCTGTATCTCATTGCCTCGGTTTTATCGATGTGCCCCTTCAGTTCCGCTTTGGCACAAACACGTGTGTGGTTTGATCATCCTGCCCATCAGTGGGAGGAGGCTTTACCGATTGGTAATGGGCGGTTGGGAGCGATGGTTTATGGAGGAGTCGAGAAAGAAGAATTACAATTTAATGAAGAGTCGTTATGGACGGATGGGCCGCGAAATTATAATAAAAAGGGTGCATCGAAGTATCTTTCACTTATACGGGACTTGCTTGATCGCGGACAGCAGAAAGAAGCAGAATCTTTGGCGATGCGGGAATTTATGGGCCTTAAAAGTGAATCAGAAGATCCTATTACTTGGTTGGAGAAGATTGGACACATTCGGGAGCAAGCACATGGGCCTTTTGAGTTCGCTTTTGATGATAGCAAATGGCCCCTTATAACAGTTCCGCATTATGAAGGTTGGGAGAGTCAGGGGCTGGAAGGACTGGACGGGGCTGTTTGGTTTCGTTATGAATTTAACCTTTCAAAAAATGAGCTATCAGAGCGCTGGTCGTTGGATTTAAATAAGATCCGAACTAATGATTATACTTACATTAATGGTAAACTCGTAGGTCATTCGACAGGAGATGAAACCAGAAGATTGTATCAAATCCCGTTGAATTTATTGCGGGAAGGAAAGAATAGTATAGCAATTCAGGTGATCAATCTTGAAGGAAAAGGTGGTGTAGCAGGGTATAAAGATTCTAAACAATCCATAGGGTTAAAAAGTAACAGGGGGAAATTTGTCTCGTTAAATGGACAGTGGAAATACCATATTCAAGATCAAAACAGTCCCAAAATAGGGAATTATCAGGCATCCTATCAGCCTTTTGGTACGTTAAATTTACAATTCGATCATAAAGTTGCAAAGAACTATAGGCGAATCCTCGATTTGGATAAAGGCGAGGTTCGCGTCAACTATGATGCTAATGGAATTCATTATAAAAGAACTTACTTTGCAAGTTATCCCCAGAATTTTATTGGTATACTGTTAGGTGCTGATCAGAAGAAAAAAATTACTTTTAGGCTTAGCCTGAACACCAAACACCAGCGATCAAAACTTGAACGCCTTGATAATTCTTCAATCCGTTTGGAGGTATGGGTGAAAAATGGATCCATGCGAGGAACAGCTTTCCTACAGCTTAAATTGAAGGGGGGGCAGATGTCATATAATGGTAACGAGCTTATCGTGCAACAAGCGGATGAAGCTCAAATTTATCTGACTGCCGCAACAAATTTTAAATCTTATCGCGAGCTGACCGATCAGTATGCTGCTGTCGCATTGGAGAGATTTAAAAATGTATGTACCTTGGACTTTAATCAATTGTATCAAATTCATCAACGAGATTATCAGCTTTTGTATCATCGCTTTGCAATAGATTTTGGTGCTGGAAAACAGCTTGATACGATCCCAATAGATAGGCGGTTACAAAAGTCAGCAATGCTTGATGATCCAGGTCTGCTCGCACTTTATGTACAATTTGCCCGTTATTTACAGATTGCTGCGTCTCGGCCAGGTAGCCAACCCATGAATCTTCAAGGTATTTGGAATCCACTTTTGGAACCATCCTGGGGGAGCAAATATACTACCAACATTAATTTGGAGATGAACTATTGGCCCACGGAAGCCTTAAATCTATCGGAATTACAGCACCCCTTATTTCAAATGATTAAAGATCTTCATCTGGCGGGTTCAGAAACCGCTAAAGAATATTATGCTGCTCGTGGTTGGGTTTTACATCATAATACAGATTTATGGCGAGGTACAGCTCCCATCAATAATTCCAATCATGGTATATGGCCCACGGGTGGTGCTTGGTTGGTGAGACATCTTTGGGAACATTATCAATATACACAAGACCGACAATTTTTAAAGGAATATTATCCAATCATTAAGGACGCAACCTTATTTTTTAAAGATTTTCTCGTCAAAGATAAGGCAACTGGATGGTTGGTAAGTTCGCCTTCCAACTCACCAGAAAATGGAGGTTTGGTCAAAGGACCTACCATGGATCATCAGATTATTCGTTCATTGTTTGATATTTTCAATAGATGCTCAATGTTATTGGACAAGGATATTATCTTGCGGGATTCAATTATTGCCATGCGGGATCAGATTGCACCGAACCAAATTGGTCAATATGGTCAACTCCAGGAGTGGTTGACAGATTTGGACGATCCAGAGAATAAACATCGGCATGTGTCCCATTTGTGGGGTTTATTTCCAGGGGATGAAATCAACAGGGTTCAATCCCCGAAATTGGTTGAAGCGGCAAAGCGCTCTTTGGTATTAAGAGGAGATGAAGGAACAGGTTGGAGTCTGGCTTGGAAAATTAACTTTTGGGCTAGATTAAAAGATGCCCAGCATGCCTATCATATGGTAAAAATGCTATTGCGGCCCGCGGGTAAAGACGGAGGTTCTTATCCTAATTTATTTGATGCCCATCCACCATTTCAAATCGATGGAAATTTCGGTGGAGCATCGGGAATTATCGAGATGTTGCTTCAGAGCCATGTCGATGGGATTGAACTATTACCAGCATTACCAGCTGAAATCGGCACAGGCAACGTCAAGGGACTCAAAGCGCGAGGGGCATTTCAGATCAATATGGAATGGAAAGATAATCAATTATTAGGATTGACTGTTGAATCGCTTTCAGGTGAAGAACTGCATCTGCGTTATGGCAGTCGTGACGTAAAGATGAAAACAAAAAGAGGCAAATCTTATGCTTTTGATAAAGAATTGAAGTTAAAGAAATAATAAAGATTGGATTGATGTTGTTGAGAAAACTGTTTTGCTGTGTCTGTATGTTATGGTATGGACTATTTTCATTTGGTCAGAACGTTCGTAAAACGATCGCGTTAGATTCTGGATGGGAAACCATAATGGATCAGAAAGATTCTGCAAGGTACAATGGATTTCACAATGTGTCTTTTAAGACAGATAAGGACTGGCGGAAAGTAGATGTTCCTCATAATTGGGATGGCTACGAGGGTTATCGTAGATTGCTTCATGGCAATTTACATGGTTATTCCTGGTATCGAAAAAATTTCTCGATCAAACAGCAAAAGAACAAAAATCGGTTCTATTTATTCTTCGAAGGGGTAGGCTCCTATGCGACAGTTTGGTTAAATGGTATATGCGTGGGATATCACGCTGGGGGAAGAACTACATTTACATTGGATGTTACTGATGCAATTAAATTGGATGGTACCCCCAATCTTTTAGCTGTTCGAGCAGACCATCCGGCACATATTATGGATTTACCCTGGGTAGATGGGGGCTGTTCGACAGAAAGGGGATTTTCTGAAGGATCGCAGCCCATGGGAATCTTTAGGCCAGTGAGTCTATTGATTAAGAATGAAGTTTCTGTTACGCCCTTTGGCGAGCATTATTGGAATGATGAGACTGCTGATCATAAAAAGGCGATTCTACATCAAATCGTCGAAGTGAGTAATAAAAGCCGAGAAAGTAAAGATTTGGAGATTGTAACCGAAGTTTTGGATCAGAATGGTAAATCAGTTATTCGATCAACATCGAACGATCAAATAAAGGAGAACGTAATAAAGGAAATTCGGCTGAAAGATCTTATCTTAAAAAATCCGGAATTATGGTCTGTAGAGTCGCCCTATTTGTATCGTATAAAAATGCAGATCAAAATTGGTGGTCAGGTTATTGACGAGGTAGAAACACCTTATGGAATTAGGTCTGTTCGTTGGTCAAAAGGTTTAAAACCTTCTGGTGATCCACGCCTCCTGGTTAATGGGAAGCCTATATTTATTAATGGCATTGCTGAATATGAACATAAATTGGGGCAATCGCATGCCCTTGATAAGGAGGAGATTGATGCTCGAACTAGACAGATCAGGACGCTTGGATTCAACTCCTTTCGCGATGCCCACCAGCCACATAATCTGCGTTATCAACAAGCTTGGGATCGACATGGTATTTTATTATGGACACAGCTGGCAGCTCATATTTGGTTTGATACCCCCGTATTTCGGGAGAATTTCAAAAAATTATTGACAGAATGGGTCCGCGAACGTAGAAATAGTCCATCGGTAATTTTGTGGGGTCTTGAAAATGAAAGTACGCTACCAGAAGATTTTGCACATGAGTGTACGGTATTGATTCGGAAATTAGACCCGACTGCTTCTATACAACGATTAGTGACTACTTGTAACGGTGGCAGTGGAACCGATTGGGATGTTCCGCAAAATTGGACAGGTACTTATGGGGGGGATCAGAAAACTTATGGCGATGACCTAATAAAGCAACAGCTTGTAGGCGAGTACGGCGCTTGGCGAAGCTTGGGTTTACATGCCGAACCACCTTATCTTCCTAATGAAAATAACTATAACGAGGAGCGTTTCGCTGATATTTTACAAACGAAAGTGCGTTTGGCAGACTCTGTTAAAAATAGCGCTATTGGACATTATTTATGGCTTTGGAACTCACATGATAATCCGGGGCGTATTCAGGGGGGAGAAGGAAATCGGGATATCGACCGGATTGGTCCAGTGAATTATAAAGGCCTATTGACGCCTTGGGGGGAACTAACAGATGCTTATTATATGTATCTATCCCATTATGGTAGGAAGGAACAGCCCATGGTATATATTGCCATGCATTCTTGGCCAAATCGTTGGTTGGCTCCCGGAGTAAAAGACAATATTCGTATTTTCTCCAATTGTGATGAAGTTGAACTTTTTAATGATTTAGGATCCCTATCATTAGGGAAAAAACGACATCCTGGGTTTGGGCATCATATTGAATTTGATGGTGTTAATGTGAAGTATAATATATTATATGCTGAGGGACGAATAGGTGGAGTAGTTGCTAGTCGTGATACCATCATACTACAGAACCTTCCAGAAAGTCCACATTTTGATGACTTGTATAGCACTCCATCGGAAATTCTAAAACCAGATTTGGGATATCACTATCTCTACCGTGTTAATTGTGGTGGTGATAATTATACAGATGAATTCGGGGGAGAGTGGAAAGCTGACCAACCTTATCGGTCCAAATTGTGCTGGGGCAGTAAATCTTGGGCGGATCAGTTTGAGGGGATGAACACTAATTTTGCCAGTCAACGGATAATTTTAGACCCAATTAAAGGAACAAGGGACTGGCCGCTTTTTCAGACCTTCCGCTATGGGCTAGATAAGTTGGGCTATCAATTTGACTTACCTAATGGAGATTATTTGGTCGAACTCTATTTTGCTGAGCCCTGGTATGGGAAGTTTTCATCCGGAAAAGGGGATCGTATTTTTGACATTGCTATTAATGGTCAAATTGTAGAACATAAGTTTGATATTTATAAAGAAGGAGGGTTCCAGCGTGCAGTCAGAAAAAGGTATTCTGTTAAGGTAGTTGCCGGAAAGATTTTTATAGATTTCCCACGTGTTTATGCTGGACAGGCGGTGTTACAGGCGATTGCCATTGCCACAAAGGAGCATGTTCACCTCGTTTCAGAATTAGGCGATCAAGATTATTATAATCTAGATTCATTGCGTCAAAATATAAAACTTCATGGTTGGCTGGATATCGGCAGTGTATTGAAAAAGGAAGGGACTAAGGTAGTGTCATTTTTTTCGTTGCCATCGCCCTTGTTTGGTTCGGAATATTTTGAGCTTGATATCAATAAAACCTATAAGCTACGTTTTAAAGAAGCCACCAACGTTTTCTATCTAGGAAATAGGAAGCCTGATGATTTTGAAAGTACAAAAGACAGTGTTCAATTGAACACGGGAAAATATTTTGCCGTATTCCGTAAGGTATTGAAGGCCGGGGAGGAAATTTTTATAAAGACAGCGCGCCGTGGAGAAATTGTGGCTTTTCAGCAGCAAAGTGGTCTTCTGCCAGTGTATGACTTGAAAGAAGTTAAAAACTATAAAGCTTATCAAACCGCTTGGCGGGGAGGTGTTTCCGAAATCGAATTTGCGGGACAAAAACGTTTGGCTTTTAACAGTAATGAAGGGTATATCGCTTGGCAGTTTCAGGTCGGTGCGGCAGATGTATATGCATTATCAATGAAGTATCATAATCCATTTAAGGAGGTGCGTCGTGCTTACTATGAAATTTTAGACAAAGAAAAGCATGTGTTAGTAGCCAGAACTCCCATACAATTAGAACCTACGCGCTCAGGAAAATGGAATTATATCAATACTGATACAAAGACAATGATTAACGCAGGTATCTATTTTGTTAAGTTGTATTCTGTTGATTCAGAAGGTGTTATTCTTGATAATCTAGAGGTTAAATAGTCACTAGGTCAGGATAGTACATGATGGTTGTCCGTGAAATTTTCAGTTATATTGGATACTCAAAATTTTTTATGTCGTTTTGACGTTTATTTTGAGGAATTATAAAAAGAAATAAAGTTAAGGGACTTTATTTAATGTTTAATAACCAAAAAAGGGATAAACCATTTCATGCCTATGAAACGTTTTGCACTATTCACATTTTTATTTTTAAGTGTGTCTATGACATTTAGTCAAACAGAAGACACCTATTGGAAAACTATTACAGATCGGTCTGCAAAAATTGTAGCTAAACTAGGGTTAGCGGATCTGACCAAACAAGAAACAGTAGTTCACATTATTCGTGATCAGTATTATCTTTTAAATGCTTGTTATACACTTCGTGATTTAAAAATCAAGGAGAATACGGATAAGAGCTTAAAAGAGCAGATCACACGGGAGACGCTTCAAGAAACAACCAATTTAAATCAAGCTTTTGTAAAACGACTAAAAGAAGTTTTAACAGATTCAGAAGTCGAAGCGGTTAAAAACGGTATGACTTATAATGTTTATCCGAATACCGTAAAGGCCTATCAAGATATGATTCCTCGCCTTACAAAAGACGAAGTGCATATGATTGACAGTTTGCTTTATGAGGCGCGCGATTTTGCGATGCAAGCTGAATCGTCGGAAAAAAAACACGCTTGGTTCGGTAAATACAAAGGCAAAATCAATAACTATTTAGCGTCTCATGGCTATAACCTAAAAGAAGAAGGCGATAAATGGGCTGCGAGATTAAAAAAATAACCCAGTAAATCAAATGAATACCCAAATTATGAATCAGCTCATATTCCCGAGTAAATCCTCTAAAAGGTTGGCACAACTGCTGGCTATTGGAATAATGACTGGCGGGATTATTCCGTCATACTCCTATGGAGTAAATTTAAGTGAACACAATTTAAATTTTTTTAAAAATATAACAGGAAAGGTCGTTGATCAAAATGGAAAACCGCTTGCCGGGGTAACGATTTCCATTAAAGGATCAAAAACTGCGACTTCAACGGATGCAGATGGTACGTTTAGGCTAAACTTGCCCGCTGGAAATGAGATTTTAGTGCTCAATTTTGTTGGGTATAAAAAGTTGGAAGTTCCGGTTGGAAACCAAAATGTCTTAAATATACGGATGGAAGCCGAGAGCCAGGAACTTGAAGAAGTTATTACTGTTGGTTATACCACGCAGAAAAAAGCACATTTAACAGGCTCTGTTGTGGCAATAAAAGCGGAGGAGATAGAAGATTTACCGACGACGAATATTGGTGCTGCGTTAGCGGGGCGTGTTACTGGATTAAGTGTCAGTGGCGGCAATACTCGACCTGGAACGAAAGCGGCTTTAACTATACGAAAACCGATGGGGCCAAGTAAAGACGGAGGAACAACAGATCCTTTGTACGTTATTGACGGGATGGTACAGGTTGATGGACAAAATCAACCCGATGCAACATTGTTTGGAAATTTAGACCCTTCCGAAATTGAGAGTATATCTTTTTTGAAAGATGGAGCAGCTGCAGTTTATGGCGTACGAGGGGCAAATGGAGTCGTTTTGGTTACGACGAAAAGGGGAAAAGTAGGCACTCCTAAAATTAGCTACAATGGTTCCTATGCTATTAATGATGAAGCTTACCGAACAAAAATGATGGATGCTTATCAATATGGCATGTACTTCAATATCATGAATGGGCCAAATGGGAGCAATAGTGATCCAACAAAACCAGGCTTTGATAAATGGTTTTTTTCACAGGATGAGCTCGATTATTTTAAAAATCATTCCTACAACTGGTTGGACGATGCTTGGAAATCGAGTTATTTGACCAGACATTCCTTGAATATTTCAGGAGGAGCTGATAAAGCAACTTATTTTGCGAATGTTGCATACAGCAAACAAGACGGAAATTTAGGTACGCTCGACTATGATCGTTGGAACTTTAGGGCAGGTAGCGATATCCAAGTAGCAAGTAACTTTAAAGTTGGGATACAGGTGTCTGGGAACACGGGAAACCTACAAAAAACATTTAACAAAATTGGTGGCGAAAATGATGATAACGATTATCGTAATTTGTTGTTGGCTTCTCCCTATGTGCCAGCCTATGTGAATGGTTTGCCAGTTCGACTACCAGGGACATCAGGAGATCTATCAGCCTATCATTATTTTGAATTGCAAAAGCTTGGTAATCTGGCAACGTCAGACACCCGTCAATTCAGTATCAACTTAAATGGAGAATATCGTGCTCCATGGCTTGATGGGTTGGTTTTACGCGGATCTTACAATCGAAATTTGAAAAATGATAGAGGTACCCAAATAGGTACAAAATACCAAACTTATACCTTTACGAGAGCGGGTGACAATGGACATATCTATGATCTTGCTACAGATCCGAAAGCAGTTACTTTTAGTAATGGTAACAGAGTTTATTTTTCGAATGCGGCAGGCAGCAACTATCAGGTAAATTTTACCGCTACCTATGATAAACAATGGAAAAAACATAATTTCTCTGGATTATTTTCTGTTGAAAAAGCCGAGGCTAATAGTTCACAAGAAGATGTTTGGAAAGACGATCCTTTGGCAACAACGAATGGCCAATTTAACACCGCTTTTGGAGCGGTGAGTGGTCGTACGGCAGCTTATGAATCAGGAACACTAGGTTATGTGGGACGTTTGAACTATCGTTATGGTAATAAATATCTTGGGGAGATTTTGTTTCGTTCAGATGCGTCAACAAAATTTGCTCCGGAGAATTACTGGGGAAATTTTTACAATGTTTCTGCAGGTTGGGTGATCAGTGAAGAAAGCTTTTTTCATTCAAAGGCGATTGATTATTTGAAGTTACGCTTGTCTCATGGTAAGCTAGGTAATGACCAGACTGCTGCCTGGGGATGGTTACAACGCTACACTTATCAGCAGGGAAAAGGTGGTGTTTTTGGTGAAAATAATAATTCCATCGATGCGAGTACTGGCTTAAAAATGGAAAAATCTCCGAATAGAAATGCGACTTGGGCCAATGAATATAAAAATAATATTGGTATTGATGCGCGGTTTCTAGATAGTCGATTATCTGCAACAGTCGATGGCTATTACAACAAAGGCTATGATCTTTTAGTAATAAGAACAGGGAATATTCCTGTTTCAGTTGGGGGATCTGTAGCGGCAGAAAATTATGGACGTAAAAATACCTTCGGCTATGAGTTTGAATTAGGTTGGCAAGATAAAGTTAATGAGTTTAACTATGGCATTAGCACTCGCTTTTCTTGGTCTAATGATAAGGTTATATTGGGCGATTTTAATGATATTGACGCTCTATCCCCATGGAAAGCACATCCGAATGGGCCGTCTGACAATGGTGCCTGGGGATATGATTATTTAGGGATGTTTAAAACGCAACAGGATATTGATAATTATATAAGTCAATACAATATTACACAAGTATTTGAGGAGACTGTTGATAAGCTTAGACCAGGTATGCTTTATTACCGAGATGTCCGTGGTGCACTCCAGGCGGACGGTACATTTGCGGGGCCAGATGGGATTATCAATGAAAATGACCAAATACAATTAGCCAAAAATAGTACAAACCATTACGCATTAGGCATGACTTTTAAAGCGGGTTATAAAGGATTTAGTGCCGAGGCTGTATTGACTGGATCCTTTGGTGGATATGCTGAAATTACTGAACGGAATAAACTGAATAACGATATTTCGCGTGTTTATACCAATCTTCCAGTTATTTGGGGAAATATCTACGATCCAGATCTTAATCCTACGGGTACAATGCCGAACCCACAATGGTCTGATATTTATAACCGAGTATCTAATTTTTGGTCGGTTCCAGCTTTTCAGATGCGTATGAGTAGTTTCAATATAGGTTATAGATTACCTGAAAAACTGGTGAAATATCTGAAAGTAGCCAATGCTCGTGTGTATGCCAGCGCAATGAATCCTTTAACTATCTATAATCCATTTAAATATAAGGATGGTAATGGAGCTGCTTGGGATACATATCCAAACTTGCGCACGTATTCTTTTGGTGTAAATGTAACATTATAACGGAAAATAAACTGTCCAAGACAAACTAAAGATAATTTGATTGTATGGTCAGCTCCATCGAATGATGGAATAAAATTATATACAAATGAAAAAAATATCAATATTGAATATAGCATTAGTATGCCTACTCTTGACAAATCAAGCTTGTAAGGATAATTTTCTAGAAGAGAAAACGGACTTAGCCGCTGTCAAAGAGGATGATGTATTCAAAGATCCCATTTTGGCGCGTGCATATGTGGATTATGTTTACGGTTTGTTTTTGCCGCCAAATAATGCGCAAACATTTGTGGCGACGCAAGATGCGTCTGAAAATGGAGGGTATAGCAATACATTTACCCAAACTACAGATGAATTGGCGGGAGAAACGGATTATAACAAAAAATGGAATACAATCTCTTATATTAATAATCATGCTAATAAATATTTTGGTCAACGAATGTCAGCAAGCGTAGGAAATAACGTTTGGACCAGAATGAAGGAGATCAATGTTTTTTTAGAAAAAATCGATCAAGGGGGAATTGACGAGGCAACGCGAAACCAAATGAAAGGTCAACTATATTTCTGGCGCGCATTTCAGTACTTTCAACTGGTTCGGATGTATGGCGGTGTGCCTTTAGTATTAAGTTCACAGACGCCCGTTGTCGGAAATAATGAAGAGAATTCTATTCAAAGGAGCAGCACTGCGGAGTGTATCGCCCAAATTGTAAAAGACTTAGACATGGCAAAGAGCCTTTTGCCAGGAAAATGGGATGCCGCAAATTGGGGTCGTATTACAAGTGGGGCGGCAGCTGCATTAAAGGGACGCGTTTTGTTAACCTATGCTAGTCCGCAATTTAATCCAAACGATTCCCGTGATCGGTGGCAAGCTGCATATACGGCCAATTTGGAGGCGAAAAATTTGTTGGAGCAAAATGGCTTTGGTTTATTTCAGAATGGTGGCACAGCGAATGGTAAAGCTTGGGCTGACTTGTTTTTAACCGAAGGCAGTGCAAATCCGGAGGCGGTAATAGTTTATGGATTTAACAATTTAACTTCAACAAGTGGAGCTGTTAAAAATAACGGTTGGGAACAAGTGGTTAGACCTCGTGCCCTTTCCGGCTCGGGGTCTATTTCCCCTACTAAACAAATGCTGGATGCATTTCCAATGCTAGATGGGAGAAGTATAGATGATCCATCATCTGCTTATAGTTACGATAAACAAAAGTTCTATAAAAATAGGGATCCACGATTTTCAAAGACATTTGTATTTAACGGCGCGCTTTTTCCATATGGGAGTGGTAGCGAATATCGCCAGTGGACTTATTATTGGAAGAATAAAAAAGGAGCCTATATTTCTACCGAAACCCAAGGTGCTAATGCCAGCGGTATTTATTTGAAAAAAGGTGCTGATCCAAAAGCTTCTGGAACATCAAATGGTGCAGCAGGTTTCCAACAAAGTGGAACTGATTTTATTGAATTACGCTTTGCGGAAGTGATATTGAATTTAGCTGAATCGGCTATTGGGTCAGATAAATTAACAGAGGGGCTTGCTGGAATTATTGAGATTCGTAAGCGTGCTGGGCTTGAGGATAAGGATGGATCGTACGGTTTAAGTGCTGCGGTAGGGAACAGAAATAAGTTATTTGGGGCGGTGATTAATGAGCGTAGATTAGAGTTCGCTTATGAAGGGAAACGGTTCTACGATCTAAGGAGATGGAAGCTTTTCGAGGCAGACTCTCCTACTGCGCAAAGGATAGGGGTAAAACCATTGAATGGCACAAGGCGCACAGGGCTATTAATTACTGTGAAAAGCAATGGAATGGATTATGTTGGTGATCTAGATCCGTTATTAAGGGATAGTAAAAACGGTGTGCCAGTAATCGAGCGCCAGCCTGCATCATATCCACCTGGAATTGCAAATCAAGATGAATATTTGGATTATTTATACGACAATTACTTCACTATTGCAGAAAAAGATGATTTGGACCCTACAAATGGAGCATGGACCTTCACCTGGTATCCACAATATTATTTCTTTGGACTAAACCAGACGATCTTATCTACCTCACCTTATTTACAACAAACTACAGGTTGGGATAGCATGAATGGAGCAGGAACTTTTGATCCACTAAAATAAATCCATTTGTAAAAAATATTAAAGCAATGTATGTGAATTGTGACATGCATTGCTTTTAATAAATGTGCAACCGACATATATTTGAATAAGAAATTATAAATCCTACTAACTAGATAAACATGTTACACAAAATAACGCTGACAGCATTGCTAAGTCTCATTACATCAATCGCATTTTGTCAGTATCCCAAAATTCCAGAAGACGTTAAGAAGTCCACAGATGACCTAATGAAGAAAGCATATCAGCAATCTGACGATGCATGGCAAAAAGCACTGCCTGTGATAGAAGAATATGCAAAACAAGGAAAACCTTATATTCCGTGGGCTGGACGGCCTGACGATCTGCCACAAGCTAAGATTTTGGCTTTTCCAGAAGCGGAAGGCGGCGGTAAATTCACTTTCGGTGGACGTGGTGGGAAGGTTTACGTTGTGACGAGCCTGGAAGATAACGGTCCCGGTTCATTGCGGGAAGCTTGCGAAAAAGGCGGTCCTCGCATTATCGTATTTAATGTTTCAGGTATCATACGCCTTAAAACCCCATTAATTATCCGGGCTCCTTATGTAACGATTGCAGGGCAGTCTGCTCCTGGAGATGGTGTCTGCGTGGCCGGAGAATCTGTTTGGATTAATACACACGATGTTTTGATCCGACATATGCGTTTTAGACGTGGGGAAACCTATGTCGGCCGTCGCGATGATGCCATTGGTGGTAATCCGGTTGGAAATATCATGATTGATCACGTTTCTGCTAGCTGGGGCCTAGATGAAAATATGTCTATGTACCGTCATATGTATAATGATAGCACCGGTAAAGCAGAAGAGAAACGTGGTACCGTCAATATTACCATTCAGAATTCTATTTTCTCTGAGGCCCTGGATACCTGGAACCACGCCTTCGGTAGCACCTTAGGGGGAGAAAATTGTACGTTTATGCGTAACCTCTGGGCAAATAATGCGGCCCGTAACCCGTCTATTGGTTGGAATGGTTTGTTCAATTTCTATAATAACGTTGTTTACAACTGGGTGCATCGATCAATTGATGGCGGTGATTATCAGGCAACTTATAATATTGTGAATAATTACTTTAAACCAGGTCCTGCGACCCCGTTGGATCAGCCTGTAAGTTACCGCATCTTAAAACCTGAATCGGGTAGAAGTAAATTGCCCTATGTGGTATTTGGCCGTGCGCATGTGAAAGGAAATGTTGTTGAGGGCAACGCGAAGGTAACAGCCAATAACTGGGATGGTGGTGTGCAGTTGGAAAATAAAAAAGGCGATGCAATGACTTTTTCAGAAGCACAACCTTACTTTGCAGCGATGAGTGTAAAGGAAGCATTTCCGCACGCTAATTTCCCGGTAATGACTGCGCAGGAAACTTATGGTTTTGTTCTTGATCATGCCGGAGCGACTCTGCCTAAACGGGATCCTGTAGATACGCGGGTGATAGGCGATGTTAAAAATGGTAAGCCAGTGAGACTATTAAGCAACGTGAAATTACCTGAAAAGGATTTTGAACACAGAAGATTGTCAAAAGATTCGTATAAGATTGGCATTATCACCGACATATCCCAAGTGGGCGGATACCCAGTATATAAAGGGACACCTTACAAAGATTCCGACAATGATGGAATTCCGGATGCAGTTGAAAAAGAAATGGGACTGAATCCAAATGATCCTAGTGATTCCGCGAAGATTACAGCGTCAGGTTATGCAAACATCGAACTCTATCTGAATAAATTAGCTGCTAAATAATTGCTTTGGAATACTCCTGTTTAGGCGATAGATACAGATTCAAATAGGTTGGGGTATTGCAGATCGCTGATAAATTAAACTGAGCTTATGGACTTAGGTTAATCATGTACATATGAAATCATTATTTAATCGAAATACCATGTTACTATTGGGTTTAATAAGCCCAATAGTAACACTGGCCCAATATCCAGTTATTCCAGATTCGCTGAAGAAATTGGCAACTGAGCAGGAAAATACGGAAAACATACGTTTAGAAAAAGTCTGGGCGGAAGCACAGGAAATTATAAAGAAAGAAGGGAAGCCCTATATTCCTTGGGCTGCCAAACCTAATGACTTACCACAGGCGAAAATTAAGGCATTTCCTGGGGCTGAAGGTGGAGGTGCTTACACTGCCGGTGGCCGGGGTGGAAAAGTTTTTGTTGTGACGAGTCTTGCGGACAGTGGACCGGGAACGTTAAGAGAAGCCTGTGAAGCCGGTGGTGCCCGTATTGTTGTATTTAATGTTGCTGGCATTATTCGACTTGAGAAACCGATTGTCGTAAAAGCACCCTATATTACGATTGCTGGACAGACAGCACCAGGAGACGGAGTGTGTGTTGCTGGTGAATCTTTTCTAATTGATACACACGATGTTATTTTACGCTTTTTACGTTTACGTCGCGGTGAAACTGACGTGACGCGTCGTGATGATGCTGTAGGAGGAAATGTAGTCGGCAATATTATGATTGATCACGTATCTGCAAGCTGGGGATTGGATGAAAATATGTCTATCTACAGGCATGTATACGACCGGGAAGACAAAAATCTCAAATTACCTACCGTCAATATTACAATCCAGAATTCTATTTTTTCTGAAGCATTAGATGCTTACAACCACGCGTTCGGAAGTACAATAGGCGGATTGAATAGTACCTTTATGCGTAATCTATGGGCTTCAAATATTAGCCGGAATCCATCTATCGGAATGTATGGCGACTTTGGATTTGTCAACAATGTCATTTGGAACTGGTGGAATCGAAGTGCTGATGGCGGAGACAATAAATCCTTATTCAACTTTATCAATAATTACTATAAACCCGGGCCGATTACCCCCAAAGATAAGCCAATTGCCTATCGGATCTTAAAGCCAGAGTCTGGAAGAGATAAAGCGTTTAAAGATCAGTATGGAAAGGTATATGCACATGGTAATGTAGTAGAAGGTTTTCCAAAGGTTACTGAAAATAACTGGGCTGGCGGAATTCAGATCGAAGACCTAGCGAATGTAGGTAGCCGTGAAAAAGAAATCCGCGTGGATAAAGCTTTTCCAATGGCACCCGTGACCACACTATCCGCACAGGATGCCTACAGCTATGTACTTAAAAATGTTGGTGCATTTTTGCCAAAGCAGGATGCCGTTGATCAACGGATCATTAAGCAAGTGTCGGAGAATAAAGTCTATTATGATACGACGAAAGCGCAACATGGATTTGTATCGCCATATGTTAAGCGACGCCTCCCAGAAGATTCTTACAAACAAGGAATTATATCGGATATCGCGCAGGTGGGCGGTTATCCAACTTATGTGGGGGAACCTTATCAAGATTCAGACAAAGACGGCATTCCTGACAATGCGGAGAAGAGCATGGGTTTAAATCCCAATGATCCCGGCGATTCGAGAAAAATTGCTAAAAATGGCTATGCCAATATTGAGAATTATTTAAATGGGGTTGTTGCATTAGATGCCGTCGTGCCCAAAAAATAAAAAATAACCATGAGTAAAAGAATACTGTTCTTTTCTTGTCTCGGACTATATGCCTTCATCTGTACTGCACATGCACAACAAATGAAGGCATATAGTCCTTTGGTATGGGATGAGGGAAAGTTTGTTTACCATGCGGATTCGCTTGGAAACCAAATTCCTGATTTTTCCTATGCAGGATATAAAGGAGGCAACGAAGCTATTCCTACAGGACAGATTGCTGTCGTTGTTCCTGTAAAATCAGGTGATGCGACGCAACGAATACAAGCTGCCATTAACTATGTGTCAATGCTACCGTTGGGTAAAGATGGATTACGAGGAGTGGTGCTTTTACAAGCGGGAGTTTATTCTGTTTCCGGTTCTCTTAAAATAAGTGCCTCAGGTGTTATTCTGCGTGGTAGTGGTTTCACAACAAATGGAACTGTCATCATTGGTGAAGGAACAACAAGAGAAACACTCATCCGTATTCTCGGAAAAGACAATATCACGTTTGCAAAAAAGACAAACGTAACAAGTGCTTACGTCCCTGTCAACGCGCGGGTATTGGATATTGATCATGCAGCTTCCTATAAAGCTGGAGATAAAATTAGGATTACAAGACCTTCCACGCAAGATTGGATTAATCAGCTTGGCACCGGTCATTTCGGCGGCGGGATCACTTCTTTGGGTTGGAAGCCTGGGCAACGTGATGTTCATTGGGATAGAACGATTGTCGCTGTGAAAGGCAATCGTATCGAGATCGACGCCCCAATCACAACGGCCTTGGATAAACATTACGGTCAGGCGACCGTCGAACGATATACTTGGAAAGGAAGAATCGAAAATGTCGGTATAGAAAATATTGCACTTAAATCTGCTTTCGATGCTAATAACCCGAAAGACGAAGACCATCGCTGGATGGCGATTACTATTGAAAATGCGGAAAACGTATGGGTGCGCCGCATGCAGTTTCAGCATTTCGCAGGATCAGCCGTTTACGCTTTAGCAAGTACCCAAAAATTAACTGTTGAGGATTGTATTTCTCGGGACCCGGTGTCAGAAATCGGTGGCCAAAGAAGATATACTTTTTTCACAAAGGGGCAACAGACCTTATTTCAGCGGCTTTATTCTGAGCAGGGATATCATGATTTTGCAGTGGGCTACCTGGCAGCAGGGCCAAATGCTTTTGTCCAATGCCAAGCAGTAGAGCCTTTCAGTTTCAGTGGTGGAATAGACAGCTGGGCGTCGGGAGTTCTTTTTGACAATGCAGATATAGATGCGCAGGCACTAAGCTATAAAAACAGAGGTCAAGATGGTCAGGGAGCTGGCTGGTCGGCAGCAAATTCTGTATTTTGGCAATCGACAGCTGGACTTGTAGAGTGTTACCAACCGCCAACCGCGCAGAACTGGGCCTTTGGCATTTGGTCTCAATTTCAGGGAAATGGTTATTGGGAGCAATCTAATGAATACATTAAGCCCAAAAGTTTGTATTATGCCCAGTTGCGCGAAAGGATTGGCCCGGCTGCTGATGAGCGGGCGGTACTGTTGCCGGTGCTGACTGAAGCGTCCAGTAGTCCGCCCGTCAGTGTTGCCATGGAGTTGACGAAACAATCGATAAACCCAATGATGGAGCTGGTTGATTTTATTACTGAGGCGAACAAGCGTTATACCTTAAATACCACGGCAACTAAGGTAAAAACCATTGATCAGATTGATTATAAAGAGCTCATTCCTCCGAAAAAACAAGCTGATATGCGTGTCGTGAACGGTTGGTTGGTACGAGGCGATGAAGTACTCGTGGGAGCGAAATCGGATGTGCCCTGGTGGAATGGTAGCGCTCGCCCATATGGCGCCGAGAAAGCAAAACCACATATCACCCGCTATGTCCCTGGAGAAATTGGCAATGGGCTCACCGATGACCTGGATGCCATGACCGATAGCATGCTTCAAAACAATGTATTGGCTATTGATCACAACTACGGACTGTGGTATGACCGCCGCAGGGACGACCACGAGCGTATCCGTCGGATAAATGGGGAGGTGTGGCCTCCGTTTTATGAATTGCCATTTGCACGTAGTGGTCAGGGGTTAGCCTATGACGGCCTGTCTAAGTATGATTTGACAAAGTACAACAAATTTTACTGGGGACGCTTGAAACAATATGCAGATCTAGCAGACCAAAGAGGTTTGGTATTGCTGCATCAAAATTATTTTCAACATAATATTATCGAAGCTGGTGCACATTATGCGGACTTCCCATGGCGTGCAGCTAATAATATCAATAATGTCGGATTTCCAGAACCGGTTCCTTATGCTGGTAATAAACGAATTTTCATGGCAGAACAGTTCTACGATATCGATAACCCTGTTCGTCGTTCATTACATCGCGCTTATATCCGTCAATGCTTGGATAACTTTAAAGATAACTCGGGAGTCATTCAGATGATCAGCGCGGAATATACGGGACCCTTACATTTCGTTCAGTTTTGGGTCGACGTAATCAAAGAATGGAAAGTGGAGACAGGTAAAAATCCAATTATTGGTTTGAGTGCAACAAAAGATGTACAAGATGCTATTTTAGCCGATAAAGAACGTGCTAAAGAAATTCAGGTCATTGATATCCGCTACTGGTATTATCAAGCCGATGGAAAGAGCTATGCTCCCCAAGGTGGGCAAAATCTGGCGCCGCGTCAGCATGCACGATTGTTGAAACCAAAGAAAACATCGATGGAGGCCGTTTATAAAGCCGTATCCGAATACCGCACAAAATATCCTGATAAAGCAGTATTATACTTTGCTGACAACTACCCAACGATGGCTTGGGCATCTTTTATGGCAGGTGGTTCTATGGCAAACCTACCTAAGATAGGAAACAACGATTTCTACCGTGCAGCATCGGCGATGAAAGCGACAGAAATCAATGGCGCCTTGTTGCTAAAAGGTAGCCAAGGTCTGATCATTTATAAGGAAAAATCTGATGCAGCAGATATTGATCTATCCGATTATAAAGGTGGTTTTGAAATGACACGCATTAATCCGAAAAACGGAACGATTATCAAAATAGAGAAGATCAATCTCGGGAAGCATATTCATTTGAGCAATTATACAAAAGAGCCAGAAATTATTTGGCTAAATAAGAAATAACAACATGTCTATTCGTAAGAAACTTATACTATTTACAGTTGCAGGAGCACTTTTTTCGTGTACGTCCAATAAAGAGGCGAAGCACCCTACACTTTTGAAAATTTCGGAAAACGGTAGGTATATCATGACCGAAGATGGGAAACCTTTCTTTTGGCTGGGCGATACGGGCTGGTTGCTTTTCAACAAGATGAACCGGGCGGAAGCGGAGCAATACCTGGAGGATCGGAAACAAAAAGGTTTCAATGTCATCCAGGCCATGGTCCTGCATACCGTTCCTTCCGTAAATAGTTATGGTGATTCTTCGCTTGTCAACAAAGATATTTCGAGACCGCTTGTGACCGAAGGGAACAATCCGGATAATGCAACAGCGTATGATTATTGGGATCATGTCGATTACATTATTGATAAGGCAGCTGAAAAGGGACTCTATGTTGCTTTGGTCCCGGTTTGGGGATCACCGGTGAAGGATGGAAAAGTATCAGCTGAGCAAGCAGAAAAATATGCCACATTTCTTGCGGAAAGGTGGAAAGACCGTCCGAATATCATTTGGTTAAATGGTGGTGATATTAAGGGATCAGATAAGATGGAAGTGTGGGAGAAAATCGGCCAAACAATAAAATCCATCGATCATAACCATTTAATGACTTTTCATCCTAGAGGACGAACGGCTTCTTCGGATTGGTTCCACGATAGACCCTGGCTGGATTTCAATATGGTGCAATCTGGACACCGTACCTACGCTCAGGACACTTCCGCGAATGAACAGAAACATTATGGCGAGGATAACTGGAAGTTTATGGCAGCCGACTGGGATATAAAACCCATTAAACCAACGATCGACGGGGAACCTTCTTATGAAGGCATCCCACAGGGATTACACGATATCACCCAACCGCGCTGGAAAGATGCTGACGTCAGAAGATATGGCTATTGGTCTGTATTTGCTGGTGCATTTGGTTATACCTATGGGCAAAACTCGGTCATGCAGATGCATGGGAAGCAAGATTCCACCTCGGCCTATGGTTCGGATGAGCTATGGAGTTCGGCAATCAATGCGCCGGGTGCGTCCCAAATGAAATTTTTGAAGGAGCTTATGCTGTCAAGAGACAATTATTTTGATCGTGTTCCCGATCAGTCTTTAATTGCGGATAATGGTGATAAATACAATCGTTTACTAGCGACAAGAACTGGGAATTACGCATTTATCTACAATTACAACGGTAGGGAAATGAAAATTAATATGGGAAAAATCAATGGGGACAAAGTAAAAGCGTCCTGGTTTGATCCCCGAAATGGGTCGACCAAAGTGATCGGAGAGTTTGAAAATAAAGGTGTACAAACTTTTGTACCTGAGGGAGGACAAAAAGATGGAAACGACTGGGTATTGATCTTAGATAGCATTTAATGAGGAATTTGGTCAAATTGTTTATTTTATTTAGTGTGGCATCGATCTTGGCTTCCTGTCAGCGGGATGTTTACCTATTTACCTCGTTCCACGAACCCGCCAATGAAGGTTTGCGCTATCTGTATAGCAAAGATGGCTACCATTGGAGTGCGATTAATGGGGTTTATTTAAAACCAAAATTAGGAAAACAGAAAATCATGCGCGATCCGTCGATGATACGGGATAAACAAGGTATTTATCATTTGGTATGGACCATTGGTTGGCAGGGAAATGAAGGAATCGGCTACGCACGTTCAAAAGACTTGATCCATTGGGAAAATCAACAGATTGTTCCAGTGATGCAACAAGAAGCAACCACCGTCAATGTTTGGGCGCCAGAGTTATTTTATGATGATATAGAAGACCGGTTTATTATTATTTGGGCTTCCACCATTCCTTATCGCTTCGCAAAAGGCGTAGAAGAAGAGAAAAACAATCACCGCATGTACTATACGACAACAAAGGATTTTAAATCCTTTACGGAGACGAAATTATTTAGCGATCCGGGCTTTAGTATCATTGATGCGGTCATTGTCAAAAAAGAGCAAAAGGATTATGTGCTTGTATTAAAGGATAATACGCGGCCCAATCGAAATCTAAAGGTAGCCTTTGCGAAAAATCCGTTGGGGCCATTTCAGCAGATATCTGAGCCTTTCTCGCCGTATTTAAGTGAGGGACCTGCGGTGCTTAAAGTCAAGGATCAATGGTTAATCTATTTCGATTCATATGGTAGCAAAAGCTATGAGGCTGTGTCCACCAAAGATTTTAAGGTCTTCGAAAAAATCAACGACAAGATTTCCGTTCCAGAAGGGCATAAACATGGAACGATCTTCAAAGCGTCCAATAAAGATTTAAAAAATTTGCTTCGGGATGAAGCCAAAAAGAAATAATATGACGATCAAATCAGTATTAGTCAGTCTATCGCTGGCTGCTGCCGTGCAACAGGTGGTAGCACAGCAAGACACGGTACGGTATATAGGAAAGACATTATCCAATGTGGATTATCACCATGGACAGCTGACACCTGCTGTGGGTACGCACAATATCCAGGTATTTCGAGCAAACAGAGAATTTCCTGAATTGGCCGGCGGACATCACTTTACCTATAACCATCAGCCTTTCTTAGCGTATTGGAATGATACTTATTATTTACAGTTTCTGAGCAATCCTGTGGGGGAGCATATCGCGGAAGGAAAAACCTTGTTGTTAACATCAAAAGATGGTCGCAATTGGTCCAGCCCTATAGATCTATTCCCTACTTATCTGGTTCCAGAAGGCTTTACCAAGCCGGGACGAACTGATAAGGCCGGAAAAAACCTGTATGCAATCATGCACCAGCGTATGGGCTTTTATCATGCAAAGAATGATAAATTGCTGACGCTTGCTTATTACGGTGTAGCCCTGGATGCCAAGGACGATCCAAATGATGGGAATGGTCTTGGACGTGTCGTCCGGGAGATCCACAAAGATGGTAGCTTTGGGCCAATCTATTTTATTCACTTCAATGCCTCTTTCGATGAGAAGGGTGCCAAATATCCTTTTTATAAAAAGAGCAAGGATAAGGCCTTTATACAAGCTTGTGACGAATTGCTGGGCACGCCACTCATGATGCAGCAATGGGTAGAGGAGTCCGATCGAAACGATCCATTAATTCCTTTGCAGCGTCCGGTAAAAGCGTTTTCCTTTTATCATCTCAATGATGGAAGGGTCGTCGGTTTATGGAAGCATGCATTGACATCGGTGAGCAAGGACAATGGAAAAACCTGGCAATACTCACCGTTGCGCGCCCCCGGATTTGTGAACAGCAATGCAAAAATCTGGGGACAAAAAACATCCGATGGGCGCTACGCAACAGTGTATAACCCATCGGAATTCAGATGGCCCCTAGCCGTATCAACCAGCAATGATGGTTTGAACTATACCGATTTGTTATTGGTTAACGGTGAGATCACCACAATGCGTTATGGCGGTAACTATAAGTCTTATGGACCGCAATATGTTCGTGGTATCGTCGAAGGAAATGGCATGGTTCCCGATCGTAACATGTGGTTGACGTACAGTATGAACAAAGAAGATATTTGGACTGCTGTTGTACCTGTTCCGATCATTTCTACCGTAGAAGAGGCCGTGAACGATGATTTTTCGAAAAATGAAGGACAAGCCTATAACAACTGGAATATTTATAGTCCATTGTGGGCAAGTGCCAAGGTTGAAGGAAAAGCGTTGGTCTTGCGTGATAAAGATCCTTTTGACTATGCGAAGGCAGATCGTGTGATTCAATCGGCACAAAAAGGCACCATTGAATTTACCGTAACGCCACAACAAAATGATCATGGCTCTTTACAGATTGAGTTGGTGAATGATAGTGGCTTAGCAGCTGCGAGAATTATTATGGATAAAGATGGCATTATAAAAAATAAAGCCGGGTACCGAAATGCTTCGTTGACGAAATATGAGGAGGGAAAAACGTATCACTTTGCATTGACTTTCGATGTGAGCACCCGCTCTTATCAAGTTGCCATTAACGGAGAGGATAAAGGGACAAAGTTATTTTTCCAACCGGTAAGTAATGTGAGCAAAGTGTCGTTCCGTACAGGCGATGTCAGAAGGTTTCCCAATGCGGATACGGAAACAGATCAGGACTTTGATGTCGAAAATGCGGGAGCTTCGGTAAAAGAAGCCACTTATCAGATTACTTCGTTGAAAGCTCAAAAGCTGAAATAAATGAGACGGTTTATTGTACATATAGCTTTACTGGTAGCCGGTTTTTCGGCAAAGGCGAATGTCATATTGCCGAATATTTTTGCGAATCACATGGTTTTGCAGCGCAACCAACCGGTCGCAATTTTTGGTTCAGCGAGCCCTGGCGAGCAGGTAAGCGTAGCTTTTCAAAACCAGTTGAAGACGACAGAAGCCGATCAAAATGGTCGTTGGAAAGTTGAACTAAGAGCCATGCCGGCTAATGCGGTTGGACAGACGTTGACCATCAGGGGAAACAATACGATCGAGCTTAAAGATGTTTTGGTCGGTGAAGTATGGTTGTGCTCGGGCCAATCGAATATGGAATACCAAATGCGTAAAATTGAGAAAGTTAAAGCTCCGTTGAGAGGTGCCTATTTCCCTAAAAACGAAGTTTCCGAAGCAAACAATCCCAATATTCGAATTTTTTTAGTACGCCGAAAATTTCTGGCCAAGCCGGATGGCCAATATGAGGGCTGGGCTGTAGCCCGGGATTCGGCACTGCGTCAATTTTCTGCACCGGCCTATTTCTTCGGGAAAACGCTACAGCAAGAATTAGGTGTTCCTGTAGGCATTATTTCATCAGCTGTGAGCGGCAGCAGAATCGAGCCCTGGTTCTCCGAAGAATATTGGACAAGTTCACCTTATCTGAAAGATAAAAAGAAAGAAGGCGATCCCGGTAAATTCTTTCATACAATGATTGAACCTTTGGCGCCTTATACCTTAAAGGGATTTATTTGGTACCAGGGGGAATCCAATACCTTTCTAAAAGAGAATATTAGTTACAGTTATAAAATGAAGGCACTGATCGAAAATTGGCGGACCATTTGGGGAAATTCCAAATTACCGTTTTATTTTACAGAGATTGCGCCATTCTATTATTCATTGGACGAAAAAGGTCATGTCCGTATGCCGAGAACAGTGTTGCCGGAATTTCGGGAAGCCCAAGATCTGGTTCTCCAACTACCGCATACAGCCCGTATCATTACGACAGATCTGGTCGATGATCCACACGATCTCCATCCAAACTATAAGTGGGAAATCGGCCGTCGCCATGCCTTCCAAGCTTTAAAATATGTCTATCATAAAAATATTGTAGCCGACGGTCCTGAACTAGAGGCCGTAAAATATCAAGGCAAAAAAGCGATGGTAAAATTGAGACATGCTGCCGGATTAAAGTCCGTAGACGGCAAGCCCTTAACATCATTTGAGGTTGCAGGTGAGGATGGCATCTTTTATCCAGCACAGGCTGCTATCAACGGACAGACAGTTGTACTTGAAAGTGACCAGGTACAACAGATCCGTCAGATCCGGTTCGGATGGGACGAAGCTGCCCAGCCCAACCTGGTGAATACCGCTGACCTGCCGGCCGCACCTTTTAGAACAAATAATCCATTACAACATATTAAATTGAAATAGTCTTTAGCGATCATGAACTTGAAAACAAAAATAGCGTTATCCTTACTTTTTTTGGGGACTATGGGATTGCATGTATCTGCCCAAAAAACAGCGAGCCAATACCTCTCTGGAACAGGAAAGGATGATGGTGTGTTATGGGATTTTTATGTGACCGAAGGCTTGAAAGCTGGGAAATGGACTAAAATACCAGTTCCCTCCAACTGGGAACAACAGGGTTTTGGGAAATATAATTACGGCTTTAATAAAGAGGCTGATAAAGGCAAAGAGGTCGGTCACTATAAATATAGATTTAATGTATCCGATGCCTGGAAAGATAGGCAGGTTCGGATAGTTTTTGAAGGTTCGATGACCGATACCGAAGTCAAGATCAATGGTAAGCTGGCCGGCGCTATCCATCAAGGATCATATTATGTTTTCAAATACGATATTACGAAGCTATTGAAATTTGGTGAAGAAAATCTATTGGAGGTCCATGTTGCTAAGCATTCGGCAAACAAGTCGGTGAATGCGGCGGAACGGGAAGGTGACTTCTGGATTTTCGGCGGCATTTTTAGACCGGTCTATTTGGAGGCCCTGCCCCAGCATCATATTGAACGTGTTTCATTGGATGCAAAGGCCGATGGTACATTCCGGGCAAAAATAGCGACAGCGGGAGAGGCGGACGAAATTACGGTTCAACTGCTTGATGCAAAAGGAAAGAAATTTGGAAAACAGCTGAAAGCAAAGCTGTCAGACAAAAACAATTGGCTCGAGGGACAATTTTCAGCTCCGCAATTATGGTCTGCAGAATTTCCGAACTTATATACAGCGCAATTTACCTTGTCGAAAAATGGTAAGGTACAGCACCAGCTGGAGCAAAAATTTGGTTTTCGAACCATAGAAGTCAAAGAACGTGATGGCGTTTATGTCAATGGCGTAAAGGTCCGATTTAAAGGGGTCAATCGGCATGCGTTCGTTCCGGAATCCGGACGGACGACGAGTAAAGAAGTTAGCATTGCCGATGTGAAGCTCATGAAGGAAATGAATATGAACGCTGTCCGAATGGCCCATTATCCACCAGACAATCATTTTCTGGCTGTCTGTGATTCATTGGGTTTATATGTCATGAACGAGATAGCGGGCTGGCACGGACACTACGATAAGGAAGTCGGTACTAAATTATTGCGGGAGATGATGGTGGTATCCGAAAATAATCCGTCTGTTGTTTTCTGGGCAAATGGGAATGAAGGTGGGCATAATCCTGATTTTGACCCCATCTTCGCAGAAGAGGATATTCAAAAACGTGCTGTGATTTATCCTTGGGCCGTACATGACGGTTTTGAAACAACCCATTACCGGGAATATAACTATGGTATTGGTACCTATGATCATGGGCATAATATCATTATGCCGACTGAGTTCTTGCATGGCATGTACGATGGTGGGCATGGTGCCGGATTAGAGGATTATTGGAAAGCGATGCTTGCCAATCCCCTTGCTGCGGGTGGATTCTTGTGGGATTTTCGTGATCAGGGCATCGTCAGGACGGATAAAGGTGGTATCATAGATACTGACGGAAATCGTGGTCCGGATGGTATTATTGGTCCGCATGGTGAAAAGGAAGGAAGTTTCTTTACTATTAAAGAAGTATGGAGTCCTATCTTCTTTGAAAAACGAGAAATGACCAAAGGGTTTGATGGTTCGTTCCATATTGAAAATAGATATTCTTTTACCAATATTAATCAGTGTACATTTTCGTACGAACTCCGAAAGTTGGGTGGTTATGATGAAGTGAAAGCAACAAAAAGCGGAACGATTGTCGCTCCCAATATCCGTCCTGGTGATAAAGGGATTTTAAAAGTTGACTTTCCTACGGGTTGGGAGGACTTTGATGTCTTATATATTACCGCAAAAGATGTGCATCAACAGGAACTCTTCACCTGGAGCTTTCCAATTACATTGCCGAATCAGGTGGCAAGTAGCCTCCTGAAACCAAGCGGAACAGGGGATATTGCCGTACAGGAGACCGCGAATGCCTATCTGGTGAAAGCGAATGACATTAGCTATCAGATCAATAAGACAAGCGGATTGCTGGAGCAGGTTCAAAATGCCAAAGGAGTAATTCCTTTCAAAAACGGGCCGGTTTTGCAGGAAGCGGCGACAAATTATAAGAATTTCAAATTGGACCGTGAGGATGGAAAGGTGATTATCGCATCTACTTTTGATAAAAAAGATAGTTACAATACCTTGCGTTGGGAAATCCTTTCTTCGGGACAGTTGAAAATGCATGTTCAATATTTTCCTGAAAGTTATTTTACACGTTTTGTTGGGGTGAATTTCGATTTTCCAGAAGATCAAATCGAAGGTGTTGAATATCGAGGAATGGGCCCTTATCGGGTTTGGAAAAATCGGATGAAAGGGAATCAGTTTGGCGTTTGGAAAAAGAAGTACAATAACACGGCAACGGGCGAATCGCCATTCGAATATCCCGAATTTAAAGGGTACCATGCCAATATGTACTGGACCAAATTTATCGGAAAGGATCAAAGTTTCCGCGTGTTTACCGATCGGGAGGATGTGTTTCTGCGTTTATATACGCCAAAAGAACAGCAAGATACCGAATGGAAAAACATGGAACCTACTTTTCCGAAAGGCGATATTTCTTTTATGAATGGTATTTCAGCCATCGGCACGAAAACACAAAAGCCAGAAACGACCGGGCCTATGGGCATGAAGCACGTTTACTACGATTTTGAGAAGGAACCGAGCCGGGCGCTGCATATGGTCCTCTATTTTGATTTTGAAAACTAATGAAAGCAGGAACTGTCATATCTATTGTAATGGTCTTCTTGTCGATCTTGTGGCATCAAGCTACAGCACAGATCACTGTTGCAAACCTGCGGACTGAATTACGTTCGAATCCGATCGGTATAGATGTCATTGCTCCAAGACTGAGCTGGCAATTGCAGGGCAGTGAGCGGTCTATCCGACAAGAAGCCTATCAGGTACTTGTCGCTTCCTCACAAGAAAAACTGGATCAGAATATCGGCGATTTTTGGGATTCTGGGAAACAACTTTCGAATAATTCCAGGCATGTTATTTATGCAGGCAGCGCTCTGCAGAGCCGCATGGAAGTGTTCTGGAAAGTAAAAGTGTATACGAATAAGGGTGAAAGTAGCTGGTCTGAGCCGGCTGGTTGGACTATGGGACTGCTGTATTACAAGGATTGGACAGGACGCTGGATTGGTTTTGATCAGTATTTCCCATCAGACAATGAAAAGACTGGTCAATTGGCTGCCCGTTATTTCAGAAAGGAATTTACAACAACCAAGCAGATAAAACAGGGTACAGCCTATGTGATGGGGCTCGGACTTTATGAGTTATATATTGACGGCAAGAAGATAGGGGATCAAGTACTGGCTCCAGTGCCTACGGATTATACCAAAAACATTAAATATAATGTTTTGGATGTAACAAAATCACTTTCGCAGGGTAAACATGCGCTTGGTGTCATTTTGGGAAATGGACGGTTTTATGCCATGCGTCAAACAAAACCTTATAAAGTAAAAACCTTTGGATTCCCAAAATTGCAGATGCAGCTTATGCTGACTTATACAGATGGTTCAACAGAGGTCATTAAGACCGATGATTCGTGGAAAGGAACGACCGAAGGACCCATAACGGCAAATAACGAATATGACGGTGAGAATTATGATGCCAGAAAAGAACTAACGGGTTGGGCAAATCCGGATTATGACGATAAAACATGGTTAAAGGCTGCTTTTGTGCAGGAGCCCGGTGGCAATTATGAAGCGCAGTCGGAAGGTATGAAGGTGATGCGAGATATGGCACCAGTTTCGATCATCAAAAAGTCTGAAGGAAAATACATCCTTGATTTCGGACAGAATTTCTCGGGTTGGGTAAAGATGACGGTGTCCGGTACGCGTGGAACTGCGGTGACACTGCGTTTTGCAGAATCTTTGACGGAAGAAGGTGAATTATTTACGACCAATTTACGTGACGCGAAAGCAACGGACCATTATGTATTAAAAGGTGGCGGAAAGGAATCCTGGGAGCCGCGATTTACCTATCATGGATTTCGTTATGTCGAAGTCAGCGGCTATCCGGGTATAGCTTCAAAAAGTAATTTTGTTGGCCGCTTTGTCTACGACGATATACCCGATGCGGGAACTTTTGTGTCTTCCAACACACTCATCAATCAGATCCATCAAAATGCATGGTGGGGTATCGCTTCCAATTACAAAGGTATTCCGGTAGATTGTCCACAACGCAATGAGCGTCAGCCCTGGTTGGGGGACCGTCCAGTTAGTGCATACGGTGAGAACTTCCTCTTTGATAACGCCAATTTTTATCATAAATGGCTCGAAGATATTCGGCTGTCCCAAAAGGAAGATGGCGCGTTACCGGATGTTGCACCGGCCTTCTGGCGCTACTATAGTGATAATATCAGCTGGCCAGGAACATACCTATTTATCGCCGATATGCTCTATCAGCAGACTGGCGATCTGCGCATTTTGGAAAAACATTATCCGGCCATGAAAAAATGGATGGATTATATGCAGGCCCGTTATACAGGCCATGGTGGTATCATTACCAAAGATAGTTATGGAGATTGGTGCTTTCCACCGGTAACCGTCGAAGCCGGAAGAGGAAAGATCGCCGATAAAAAATATCCAAGCGCATTGATAGCGACATCTTATTACTATCATTTGCTACAAATGATGAGCCGATTTAGTGTCCTCGTCGGCAACGGACAGGATCAAGCTAACTTTTTGGATCGTGCAGCGAAGATGAGAGTAGCATTCAATGCTGCGTTCTATCACGATGCAGGATATTATGGTAGCAATTCATTGACTGATAATCTATTGGCGCTATCTTTTGGCTTAGTCGAAGATACAAACAAAGAAAAGCTCAGCAACCGGATTGTGGAGATTGTCGAAAAAGAAAATCGGGGGCATATGAGTACAGGACTTATCGGAACACAATGGATTATGCGCACGCTGACCAAAATAGGTCGTGTGGATCTTGCCTATAAAATTGCAACCAATAAGACCTATCCTTCCTGGGGTTATATGGTCGAAAATGGGGCCACAACAATTTGGGAGTTGTGGAATGGCAATACAGCCCATCCCAAGATGAATTCACAAAATCATGTGATGATGTTGGGCGATCTCTTGGTATGGCTCTATGAGGATTTGGCGGGTATCAAATCAAAGGAGCATGCCTTTCAGACTGTTGTCATGAAACCGCAGGTCGTAGCAGGGTTGGATCATGTGGATGCAAGCTACAAAAGTGTTTATGGAACCATTCAATCCAATTGGAGCAAAAGCAAATCGCTTTTTGAATGGAAGATTTCTATTCCGGCCAATACCAAAGCAGAGATTTATCTGCCCACAACGGTACTGTCATCTATCCTGGAAAGCAACCGAAAATTAAAAAACGATAAAGATATTCAGATCCTACGACAGGAAAAATTAGGCACTTGGTTTATGATCGGATCCGGAGATTACCAGTTCAGCATTAAATTATAACAATATGAAAAAGGTCTTATCAATTTTTATACTAAGTCTACTGCTGAGGAGCCTGTATGCGCAGGACAATACAACGGAGCAGAAAAAATCGCAGGAGTGGACTGCAGAGCTCAAGCTTGCCAATCCGGCAAAAGAAGAAAAGATCAAAAGCCTGATCTTGAGTCATCTGATAGCCGTGAAAGAGTGGCACAATAGCCATCCGATTATTACTGTTCCAGCAGGAATAAATCCGTACACGGGCGAAAAATTAAGTGATATAGACCGTTCCATTATTGCAGATTCAGCGCAGCCCGATTCTATACACAACAACTTGATGGCTGGTTTGCGTCAAGAGCTTGAAGAGCAACAGGTTGCTTTTATCTTGGACAAATACACGATCGGAAAAGTTGATTTCACCTTAAAAGGATATAAGGCAATTGTCCCAGATCTGACAGCAGTTGAGGAACAGACCATCCGTAAAAATTTAGAAGAAGCCCGCGAAAAAGCAATAGATTATAAAGGGATTAAGCAAGTTTCTGCCATTTTTGAAATTTACAAAAATAAATGTGAGGCTTACTTAAATGCCAACGGCCGCAACTGGCGTCAATTATTCAAAGATTATGTGGCAAAGGTAAAAGCCGAAAAAGAAAAGCAACAGAAATAGACTTGAGTTTACCAAATCAATTCCAATCAAAAACAAACATCGTATGCGTTGGTAGGGGAAAAACCAGTTAAGATGCATACGTATAAAATATCGATAAACAGATGAAGATAAAGATCAAATTGGCAACAGCCCTATTGTTTTTATGCTCCTTGAGTTCTTACGGACAAAATCCGACATTAAAAGAATGGCAAAAAGGGGTCATAAAAGATGAGTTTATTTATGATACCGCATCTTTCCCTTCCTGTCATTCCGCTACCATGGCAGAGACCGATCAAGGTTTGGTTTATGCCTTTTTTGGTGGAACGAAAGAACGTCATCCCGATGTGGAGATCTATGTGAGTAGATTTGAAAACGGCAACTGGTTAGCGCCGGTGTCGGCAGCGGATGGTGTACAACCGGATGGCAAGCGCTTGCCGACCTGGAACCCAGTTTTATATCAAATACCTAACGGAGATCTCTTGTTATTCTATAAAATTGGGCCTAAACCATCGGAATGGTGGGGCATGCTCAAACGCTCCAAAGATGGCGGTAAGACCTGGTCTGCTGCCGAAAAGTTGCCTGAGGGCTTTATTGGACCGGTGAAAAATAAGCCTGTTCTTTTGCAAAATGGCACCTTGCTGAGTCCTTCAAGCACCGAAGGAAATGGTTGGAACGTACATTTTGAGGCGAGTTCGGATTTTGGTAAGACCTGGCGTAAAATAGGGCCGATTGCCCGTGGCGCAGATAATCTGGATGCCATACAACCGAGCATACTTGACCACGGAAATGGTCAGTTGCAAATATTAGCGCGCACACGCAACCGTGCGGTTGTGACATCCTGGTCAAAGGACTGGGGTGAGCACTGGACCCCACTGGAAAAAACGACGCTCCCCAATAATAATTCGGGTACGGATGCTGTAACGCTAAAAGACGGACGGCATGTATTGGTGTATAACCACGTGCTTCCGGAAGGTAACTTAGCCAAAGGGGCGCGTACACCATTGAATGTGGCTTTTTCCAAAGATGGCAAGCAGTGGCAGGCCGCACTTATACTCGAGGATTCGCCAATCAGTCAGTATTCTTATCCTGCAGTGATTCAAACGAAAGATGGGCTACTGCATTTTGGCTACACCTGGCGTAGAAAGAAAATGAAACATGTCGTCGTAGATCCGAAGAAAGTGAAATTAATCCCAATTGAGGACGGCATCTGGCCAACAAAAAAAGGATATAAAAAACCAGACCCTAATGCATATGTTAAGGAAGAAGATTAAGTTCGTCTGTGCAGTCTGCTTGTTTTTTGTCTCGCTTGTTGTCCAGGGGCAGGACAGCTTACTCAATTATGAACATAAATTTAAGCAACCCCTGGAAAAAGTTCTGGCAATGATGCAAGAACGGTATCAGGTCAAGATCAAATATGATCCACGCAATGTCAAAGACATTATGGTGGACTACGCACCTTGGAAGTTTAGGGCAGATCTTGTGGGCACAGAAATCAATTTGCTGTATCCCTTGGGTTTTAAACTGCAGGAGGAAGCCAAGCCCGATACCTACAAATTAAAATCATACGAATATAACCGCTGGAAACCACAGGAGGGTTGGGATTTTTTGAGCTTACTGTCCAACAAATATACGGATCAGGCAAGTTGGGAAAAGAGAAAAGATCAATTGCGTGTTGCGTTGAGACAAGCGATGTACTGGGATAAGCTGCAAAGTATACCGAATCAACCCATTCGATTGGGCAAGGTACGTCGCTATGCGGATTACCAAGTTCAGAATTTTGCCTTAGAAATTATACCGGGAGTCTATATCAATGGCAGTATCTATTCGCCGCTCAAGCAAAAGAAAAATATACCAGTGGTGCTCTCTCCTGATGGCCATTGGCCACAGCAGCGTTATCGTTCGGACGCGCAGAAGAGATTTATCACCTTGGCTCGACTGGGCTGTATGGCTGTAAGCTATGACCTATTTGCCTGGGGCGAATCCCTATTACAGTTTGCGTCAACGGACCATCGCAGCAGTGAGGCTATGTTGATGCAGACCTGGGGTGCAGCACGTATTTTAGATTATGTCATGAGTTTACCACAGATCGATCGAAGCAGGATAGGCATTAGTGGCGGATCGGGTGGGGGTAGCCACAGTATTTTAATGGCTGCTTTAGACGATCGCTTTACGTTGGTCGCCCCTGTCGTGGCAATGTCCTCCTACTTCTTTGGTGGCTGCCCCTGTGAGAGTGGACTGCCCGTACATTTTGTCCGTGGCGGGACCAATAATGTCGAACTGGCTGCGATGACAGCGCCCAAACCACAGCTGATCATCTCCGATGGACAGGATTGGACGAAGGAGACCGCTATTAACGATTTTCCATACCTGCAACATATTTATGGTTATTATGGGCAGCAAAATCAGGTGCAACACGCACATTTCCCCGATGAAGGTCATGATTTTGGCTATAACAAAAGGCAGGCACTCTACAAATTCCTGCTCGATCATTTTCATTTAGATCAAGCTAAAGCTACCGATATCATCGCGGAGACCGGTATTCAGATCGAGCCGGAGGAATTATTATACAGTTTTGGAAAGAAGGGGGAAAACTTACCAAAAAACGCGATTCGTGGGATGGAACAATTGAAAGCATTGTTAAAATCATATCAGATTGAACTATGATGAACCGAAAAAAATTTATATGCGATACCTTGGCCTTAATTGGTGTAGCAGCGCTGCCTTCTGCTGTCTTTGCCGCACCTAAGCAGCGTTACAATGTCGCCGTAATTGATCTGATGATTTTAAAGCGGCAAAAACTAAGTGCATTTGACCTGGCAAAAGAAATAGGAGCGGATGGGTTGGAAGTTGATATGGGCGGATTGGGCAACCGGATTACTTTTGATAGTAAGTTGGGCGATCCTGCGCAACGGAATGCCTTTCTTGACAAAGCAAAGGAAACCGGAATAACGATCTGTTCGTTGGCCATGACCGGCTTTTATGCACAGTCTTTTGCAACGCGGCCGACTTATCAGCAGATGGTAGGGGATTGTTTGGACACTTGTCAGAAAATGGGGGTTAAAGTGGCTTTTTTGCCTTTAGGCGTGACGTGCGACTTGGTTAAATATCCCGAACTGCGACCTGCTATCGTCGAGCGTCTTCGTATAGTAGGTGAAATGGCAAAAAAGGCCGGTGTGATCATCGGGATTGAAACAGCATTGGATGCAAAAGCTGAGGTTGATCTTTTAAAGGAAATTGGGTCCAAACATATTCAAATCTATTTTAATTTTTCCAATCCGTTGAAAGAAGGGCGTGATCTGATTCAGGAGCTGACTATTTTAGGAAAGAAGCGGATCTGTCAGATTCACTGTACGGATGAAGATGGTGTATGGCTCGAAAATAACAAACGACTGAATATGCCTTTAGTAAAACGGACCTTGGACCGTATGGGCTGGCGCGGTTGGCTCGTGATCGAGCGATCTCGCGATGCTAATCTATCACCACGTGCCGTCAAAGAAAATTTTGGTGCAAATACACGTTACGTAAAACAGCTGTTTCAATGAAATTAAACTGGATAATATCGCTTGTCGTAGTAGTAATGGGCATGCAGGGATGTCGAAGTCTTTCGGTCGAAAAGCAACTGGATAAGAATCTTTTGCGTGCCGATCAAGTAGGGGCAGGACAGATGCCCGCTGAGCCAGAAAAGGTGCAATCCCCTTTTACGATATGGAATGTCCAGCGGCCGACATTTCCGATGCGACAAGATACGGTATGGCCAAATGACGATATTCAGGGTAAGCTCGATCAGCTTGCTGCACAGGGTGGTGGGACTTTGATATTGAAAGGGCATCATCATACCGGACGGATTACGCTGAGATCCCATATTAATCTACAACTGGATGCGGGTTCAGTATTAGAATTTGAAAGTGAAATTGAGGACTTTCTTCCAGTAGTGTTTACACGGAACGAAGGGGTAGAATTATATAGTTTGGGAGCCTGTATTTATGCCAATGGGGCAGAAAACATTGCCGTCACGGGATCCGGTAGAATTATTGGCCCCGGTGAAGGCAGCGTCCGGAATAAAACCATGACGCATGACGTCATTGAAAATATTGTCGACAGTAAGCGGCCTGTCGAGCAGCGGATCTACGATGGAAGGACCGCAGATTTTATCTTTCCACCGGCACTCATAGCACCTATTAACTGCAAAAGGGTCTGGATTGAAGGTGTATCGCTCGAGCGTACCGCTTTTTGGAATATCGTGCCCACTTATTGTGAGGATGTCGTGATCCGTGGGGTACGTATACAGTCAATGGGTATACCACGTGGGGATGGGATCGATATTGAATCGTGCAACCGTGTACTTGTGGAGTACTGTACCCTGAATACCGGCGACGACTGCATTGCCGTGAAAGCAGGACGTGGATATGATGGATTGCGGGTGAACAGACCTTCGCAGGATATTGTTGTCCGCTATTGTTTTTCGGAAAAAGGTCATGGTGGATTTACGATCGGTAGTGAGACTGCCGGCATGGCCAAGCACGTGTATGTCCATGATTGTGTGTTTGGAAAAACCAATGTTGGTATCCGTTTTAAGACCAGAAGGCCACGGGGTGGTGGCGGATCTGATATTTACTTTGAGCGTATCCGGATGCAGGAGGTGGAATCAGCTTTACGCTGGGATATGCTGGGACAAGCCCAACATGTGGGCAATCAGGCTAGCCGTGATTTCGAAGTTCAGAAGAACGCTCTGACACCTTGTTTCTCGGATATCCAAATAAAGGATATCTATATTGATGCGGCTAAAAATTGTATTAAGATCGAAGGTATTCCGGAGTCTGTTTTGGAAAACGTATCTATTGATCGCGTTTTTGGACGTGGTGACCAGTATTTGTCGATTAAGGACGCTAAAAATATCAAGATTAAAAATAGTGTTTTTGTGTGTAAAGATACCAGTATCTCAACGACCAATGTTTTCGGGCTGATACAAGATCGCGTACGTGTCATCACGGAATCGCCCTAATCGTTGGTTATGAATACAGTCGGGGAAAAAAGAAAAAGAATGAAGAATATTTTAAAACAGGGAATCGTTTTAGGAAGCATTTTCCTGTTATTGCTAGTTATGCCCCTAGTTGGTATGGCCAAGTTATCAGTAACGCGTGTTTTGGTAGAAGGACGCGAAAACCCATTGGGTATAAATACATTAAAACCTTCATTTAGCTGGCAATTGCACAGCGATAAATTTGATGTGCAACAGCAGGCTTATCGTATCGAGGTCAGTAAAAGTGCTCGTTTTGCGAAGCAGGATTTGCTTTGGGATTCCCAATGGGTCGCGACAGAGCAATCCCTAAATTTGTTATACCAGGGAAATCCTTTAGCTACAGGTACAAGTTATTACATCAGGATACACGTTCGTGATAATAAAAAGGAGACGGCCACAAGTGCGGTGCAACGGTTCCACACAGGGTTATTGCAAGCCCAAGACTGGGGCAATGCAAAGTGGATTGCAAAAGATATATTACCAGATTCATTGGTCAATCCACTGCCGCTAAGCTCCAGTAAGCTCCGCCTGGATAAAAGTTATGACCTTCCGGTTTTCCGGAAATTGGTTCAGCTGAAAAAGAAAATCAGTTCGTCAATCGCTTATGTGGCAGGCCTGGGACATTACGAGTTGCTATTGAACGGCAAGCGGGTAGATGATGCGGTATTACAGCCGGGCTGGACGAAATACGATAAAGAAGCCTATTATGTAGTTTACGATCTTACAGAAGCCTGGCGACAGGGAAAGAATACGATCGCAGCCCTATTAGGAAATGGGTTTTATTATATTCCACCAATTAAAGGCCGATTTCAAAAACATAAAGTGGCTTTTGGCCTGCCAAAGCTCAAACTTAAGATCGTCAATACCTACACGGACGGGACGCAAGAAATCATCGTTAGTGATGCCGGCTGGAAAACACATCGGTCGCCAATTACTTTTTCCAGCATGTATGGAGGCGAGGATTATGATGCGCGGATTTTGCCTGAGCATTGGTCAGCTCCTGCTTACGATGACCGCAGCTGGCAGCAAGCGCTCATAACGGATGGACCACATCTACGGGCACAGGATATCGATCCGGTGAAAATTATGCAGCGCTTCGCACCCGTTGGATTACAGCAGGCTGATGGGGGGAAACGGATCACCTATGATTTTGGACAGAATGCATCAGGCATTGTCACCATGCAAATGACCGGACAAGCGGGAGATACGATACGAGTGTATCCGGCCGAATTGCTGACTGTGGATGGACGCCCTAGTCAAAAACATTCAGGAAGCCCCTATTATTATCAATATATTTTTGCAAAAGATGGGACGGTATCCTGGCAGCCACGTTTTACGTATTATGGATTTCGTTATGCCGAAGTTCAGTTGCATCCTGCCGGTAGCAAAGCGGTTCGGATGGATGCGATACAGTTGGCTCATATCCGGAATAGTACGGCGCAGGTAGGAAGCTTTCAAAGCTCCGATACGCTATTTAATCAGATCCATGGATTGATCAATTGGGCTATTAAGAGTAATATGGTCAGTGTCTTTACCGATTGTCCACACCGCGAAAAATTGGGCTGGCTGGAGCAGTTACATTTAATGGGGCCTTCGGTACAATTTAATTTTGATGCTGAACGCCTGTTTGCCAAGTCGCTACGAGATATGCGACAATCTCAGACAAAGGATGGTCTGGTTCCTGAAATAGCGCCCGAATATGTACAGTTTGACTGGGGAGGCGATATGTTCAGGGACTCACCCGAGTGGGGGAGCAGCTCGATTATCCTGGCCTGGTATGCCTATCGCTGGTATGGAAACAAGGCTTTTCTTGCCGATAATTATGCTATGATGACCCGTTACATCGATTATTTGGGCACAAAGACGAAGGGGCATATTTTGACACAGGGCTTGGGTGACTGGTATGATTTGGGACCAGAGCGTCCCGGTGTTTCCCAGCTGACTACCCCGGGAATCACGGCTACGGCAATCTATTACTATGACCTCAAACTGATGAAAGAAATTGCTACGCAGCTTGGAAAAAAAGAAGATGCCAAAAAATTTGAGACGTTACAGCAGGCTGTATTCAATGCGTTTAATCAGCAATTTTATCGACCTCAGGGGCATAGTTATGGCTCCGGTAGTCAGACGGCGTTGGCTATGCCGCTCTACGTTGGTTTAGTACCCCAGGAGGCCGAACAGGCAGTCTTTGACAGATTAACAAAAATGGTCTGTCAAAACGATACGGCGTTGACAGCCGGAGATATCGGTCACCGTTACCTATTACAGGTGTTGCAAGCCCACAACCGTGATGATCTGATCTATGCCATGCATCACCGTGATGACAGGCCCGGATATGGTTATCAGCTGCGAAAAGGTGCCACGGCACTGACCGAGTCCTGGGCGGGCCTTTCAAACGTCTCCAATAATCATTTTATGCTCGGACACCTGATGGAATGGTTTCATACCGGTCTGGGTGGGATACAGCAAGCTGCAGGTTCTACCGCATTTAAACATTTTCGAATCGAACCCAAAATGCTGGACCTGCTGAAGGATTGCGAAATAAGATTTGAAAGCCCTTATGGGAAGATCTATTTTAAGCGGGAACAAGCGGAAGTGTACAAGTTGGAGATCCCTGTCAATAGCCAATGTACCTTGGTATTGCCAAAGGGAACTTATCAGGTCAATGGAAACGCCATGGAGGCCCAAACGGTCAATGTAAAAGAAAACCATCTTGAATTGCAATTGGGTTCGGGAAAATATACCATTAGACAACAACGTAAATAGTTCAGATTGTACTAACGAAGAAAAAGAGTATACAGATGAAAAGATTAATGCTATTGCTATCCATTGCTTTGGTCGGCCCTAAATTAAAGGCTCAGACTCCGGCAGTTTCCAGTGCGGAAATGACAAAAATTTATGAAGAAATAAAGACGCCTTACAAATATGGGCTCGTGTTGGTCCCACAGCGTAAAGGTGAGCTGATGGATTGTCCGACCATTTATAAGGAAGGAAAATATTGGTATATGACCTATATTGTGTTTGATGGAAGTGGTTATGAGACCTGGCTGGCGCAGAGCTCGGATCTTTTGAACTGGAAGACCTTGGGGAAACAACTCTCCGTGGCACCAGATGGCAGCTGGGATGCTAAGCAGCGAGCAGGATACAATGCCTTGGTTGATACAAAATGGGGCGGGAAGTATAAGCTCAACAGCTACGCTGGAAAATACTGGATGTCATATTTCGGTGGTTCCACAGCTGGTTACGAACCTGAGCCGCTGGCGATTGGAATGGCTTATACAACTAAAAAACCAACACAACCTGTGGAATGGCAACGGTTGTCCAAGCCCGTGTTGACCAGTACGGATCCGGATGTTTCCTGGTGGGAAAATCGGCATAAGTTATTCAAAAGCTATGTGATTGAGGATCCTGATAAACAGACGGGGCATCGCTTCGTGATGTATTACAATGCCGTAGGGGACTCCTTGGCAAACAACAAACCCACTCGTTGGTACGAACGTATCGGTATGGCTGTGTCAGATGATATGGAAAACTGGAAGAGGTTCCAGCCGAACCCTGTGGTTCACCATCCGGTAGGAATTACGGGAGACCCTATGATTCAGCGGATCCATAATACTTGGGTCATGTTTTATTTTGGCGCATTCTGGAAAGACCGTAAAGGGGCATTCAATCGCTTTGCGGCATCCAAGGATTTAATCCACTGGACCGATTGGGAAGGTGCCAACCTGATTGAATCAAGTGAAAGTTTTGATCAGCAATACGCCCACAAATCTTTTGTGCTGAAAAGGGAGGGAGTTGTTTATCATTTTTATTGTGCCGTTGATAGTAAAGGTAACCGTGGTATTGCCGTGGCAACTTCTAAGGATCTGGGCAAGAGTCAGGTTAGTTTTTAAACCGAAGGCAGGATGCATGCCTCAATATAGATTAATGAATAAAGAAACATGCACTACTATCATTGACAGCAATGAAAGTAGTGCTTATAAATCACCATTTAAATATGAAGTTACGTTATTTTATTTCCATGCTCATTTTATTGCAGCTTCAACTTGTATCTGGACAGGGACGTGCCACAATCAACTTTAATGAAAACTGGCATTTTACGTTGCAGGATCACCTCGGTTTTCGCTTGAACGACGGGGATGCCCAAGTTTGGGAAACGGTGGAATTACCCCATGACTGGAGTATCAAAGCTGATTTTTCCGCTAGCTACCCAGCAGGTAATGCCGGTGGAGCATTGCCTGGCGGAATTGGCTGGTATAGTAAGGAGTTTAAGCTACCGACCGCAGATCAGGGTAAACATATACAGTTGTACTTTGGCGGAGTTTACCGTTATGCAGAAATATGGATTAATGGTGTTTATTTGGGGAAAAAACCGAATGGTTACCTCTCTTTTATACTGGATCTGACTCCGCATCTTAAATTTGGGAATCAGCCCAACCGGATCGCTATTCGTGTGGACAATAGTAAACAGCCAAACTCCCGGTGGTATTCAGGTTCCGGAATCTACCGTGATGTTTACCTGATCAAGACGGGTGCAGTACAACTCGATGAACAGGAGACTTTTATCACCACGCCCGAGACACATGGTGAATTGGGGCAGTTGAAAGTACTTTCTAAATTGAAGAAGTTGGCGCGACCTAAAGGCGTTGCAGGGAATAAATATCAAATTACAGTATGGGATCCCAAAGGAAATATACTGTTGAAAAAAACAGGTGTTGACAAAGATGGATATATTGATGCATCACTTCAAGTGGAAAAACCACAGTTGTGGGATCCAAAGTCGCCAAACTTATATCGTGTACAACTCGCTCTTTTAAATAAAAATAATACAGTTGAAGATCAAATCGAAAAGCGAATTGGATTCCGGACAATTCGGTTTGATGCAAAAACAGGATTTTACCTCAATGGGGAAGCCCTAAAAATCTTAGGAGTCTGCATGCATCATGATTTGGGTGCGTTAGGGGCTGCTTTTAATAAGTCCGCTGCAAAACGGCAGCTTGTGATGATGAAAGAAATGGGCGCGAACGCCATTCGTACTGCGCATAATCCGCCGGCTGAAGAACTACTCGATCTCTGCGATGAAATGGGAATTTTGGTCTATAACGAAGCATTTGACATGTGGAAAAAGCGAAAAAATAAGTTCGACTACCACATTGACTTTCCTACGGAACACCTTAAGGATATTGAAACATGGGTGCGTCGAGATCGTAATCATGCTTCGGTTATCCTATGGAGCATCGGAAATGAAATCCGGGAGCAATTTGACTCCACGGGTATTGCCTTAACGCAAGAAATGGCCAAATTGGTAAAATCTTTGGATCCAACACGCCCCGTTACTGCCGCCTTGACCGAAAATAATTATGTAAAGAACTTTATCGCACAGGCAGAGGCTTTGGATGTACTGGGCTTCAACTACAAACATGAAGATTATGATAAATTACCTGTAGAATTCAAAAATATACCGCTGTTGGCATCAGAAACTGTTTCTGCCTTACAGACTAGAGGGGTGTATGACAAATTGCAAGATACGATTCAGCTGTGGCCAGCATCATCAAAGGACAAATATGTCGTCAATGGTAATCCTGATTTTACGGTTTCGGCCTATGATAATGTTGCTGCCTATTGGGGTACAAGCCATGAGAAAGCCTGGCTAGCGGTTAAGAACCGTCCTTTTTTGGCGGGAACATTTGTCTGGACCGGCTTCGATTATCTTGGGGAGCCTGTTCCTTACCCTTATCCTGCAAGAAGCTCTTATTATGGTATTGTTGATCTTGCTGGTATTCCCAAAGATGTGTACTACATGTATCAGTCTGAATGGACAAACCAGGATGTCCTTCATCTTTTACCGCATTGGAATTGGAAAGCTGGCGATAGTGTAGATGTATGGGCCTATTATAATAAGGCTGATGATGTCGAACTATTTCTCAATGGCAAGAGTCTGGGAACTTCAGCTAAAACCGGAGATCGTCTGCACGCCAGCTGGAAGGTGCCTTTTGAAAAGGGAGAATTGAAAGTCGTTAAAAAACGAGATGGTAAAGTTGTTCAGGAAACAAGTATGCGTACATCGGGAGATGCTAATAGGGTAAAAGTCTCCTTAGAACATGAAAAATATGCCACAGGGGAATCCCGTGATCTATACTTTGTCACAGCAGAACTGGTGGATCAGGAAGGAAACTCCGTCTTGCTAAATGATCAGGAAATTGAGTTCATTGTAAAGGGGGATGCGAAAGTTCTGGGAACCGACAATGGATTTCAGGCCGATCTAAGGGGATTGCATCGTCCCAACAGAAAAACATTTAAAGGGAAAGCATTAGGAATTATTCAAAAAATAGCAGATACGCCTTGCACTGTAATAATCCGTTCGGCTTTGGGAGACCAACAAATTATGATCTAAGCACACTTAGATATTTTTCACGAATGAACAGCTAAATAGACAGTAAAATAATAACCATATTAAACAAATTAAATCTAATAACTCAACTATGAACAAAAACAAGATTAATTTCGGAAAAATGACATTGGGGGCCCCTGCTTCCGGTTCAAAGTATCCGATGTTAATGCTCTTTTGCAGCAGTTTTATACTCGGAAGTCCATTGATTTCCAATGCTGCGTTACATGCCACTACGATTTATAAAGTCACGGTAGATCAGGAAAAAGAAATAAAAGGTAGAGTTACGGATGAGCAGGGAAATCCTATTGTTGGCGCTACTGTAACAGTGGTCAACTCGACGCAGTCTACCTCTTCCAACGCGATGGGAGAATTTACACTTAAAATAACAGGGGATAGTGGCACCATCAAAATCACTTCGATGGGCTATTCGGAAAATTTATTAACAGTAAGAGTTGGGAATAGTGCCAATGTTGTATTAAGAAAAGATGAACAAGCACTGGAGGAAGTCGTTGTCATCGGTTATGGAACAGCCAAACGTCGGGATCTAACCGGCGCCGTAGCTTCCGTTAAATCCGAAGAGATTATGATGACGCCAACAGCCAATGTGATGGACGCCCTTCAGGGAAAGGTCTCCGGCCTAGATATCACTAAATCATCCGGACGTGCAGGAGCCAATGTCGGTGCGAGCCTACGGGGCAATAGGTCTTTCAGTGGTGATAATAATCCGCTCTATATTATTGATGGTATTCCAGGGGATTTTACGAGTTTAAATCCCAGCGATATCGAATCCATAGACATTCTGAAAGATGCCTCGTCGACGGCAATCTATGGTTCAGCAGGTTCAAATGGTGTAATTATTATTACGACAAAACAGGGCAAAGCCGGTAAAGCGATTGTGAATTTTGATTCCTATTTTGGGTATAATGGATTCCCCAAATATCCCCATGGATTGCTGGGAGACGATTATATGAAACTTAAAAGGGAAGCCTATCGGGGTGAGCATGGTAACTATCCGGAATTTGCCAATAATATTTTTAAAAATCCTGCACAGCTAGAGGCTTATGAAAATGGCAAATGGGTAGACTGGATGGATCTGGTTTTAAAAGACGGAATCCAACAGAACTATAGCTTTTCAGTGAATGGGGGGAATGAAAAAACAAAAGCTTTTTTGTCGCTCAACTATAACGATGAAGAAGGCCTTATCAAAAATGATAATAGTAAAAAGTACGCAGTAAGAGCAAATATTGATCATAAACTCTCTGACCTGTTTAAAGTAGGTACGAATTTACAGTATACGTATAAGGATAATAACCAGGCTGCACAAAATGTATTCGGTAACAGTTTGACCTTTTTGCCTTTAGGTGATGCTTTTGATGCCGACGGTAATATCAATCATATTCCAGTGGACGGAGTCACCAACCCTTTATCCGATCAGATTAAGGATCAGTATAAAAATAATATCCTGAACAATTATTTTGCGGGCAATGCCTATCTTGATTTTACGCCGGTCAAAGGATTTTCCTTTCGTTCAATTTTTGGTGCGACAATTGGCTCTCAACGGACGGGAAGATATTTTGGCTCGCAGTCAATTGCAAATCCGGAGGCTGGATTCAAATTGCCTGCAGCTGTTATCATCAATGACAGAAATTACAACTACCGTTGGGAAAATATCCTGAATTATGAATTTAACCTACGTGAAGATCATCATTTTGCGCTTACTGGAGTCACATCATGGTCAAAAAACCAAGCAGAGCAGGCCTATGCGGGCGGATCGGGATTCGACCTTGACTCCTATTCTTTCCACAACCTGAGTGCGGCCACAACGTCTGTAATCCGCTCTTCTTATATTGGTTCACAGTCAATGTCTTATGTAGGTCGGATCAACTATAACTATCAAGGCCGGTACCTGCTATCCATTTCCAGCCGTTGGGATGGTGTTTCTCGATTATCCGAAGGCAACAAATGGGATGTATTTCCAGCAGGAGCTTTTGCCTGGCGTGTGAGCGACGAGCAGTTCTTTGCGCCATTGAAAAGCAAAATATCGGAGTTAAAGCTACGCGCTGGTTATGGTATCACCGGTAATTCTGGTGGTGTAGGGGCTTACGGTACGCAAGCAGGGGGATATAATGCACCTAAACCGGTAGGTTTTGGTGAAAGTACGCTCGGCCCGGCCTTTATTCTGAATCAACAACTGGCGAATAGGGACCTGGGCTGGGAGAAGTCGTATACGACCAATATTGGTCTCGATGCACAATTTTTGAACCAACGAGCCAACCTGACCATTGATTGGTATAATACTGAAACGAAGGATCTACTCTTTCTGAGAGATATGCCAGCTTCATTGGGCGGCTCCTGGGGTGCCCCTTTCAAGATGTGGCAGAATATTGGTGCAACAAACAATAGGGGCTTTGAACTCGCATTAAATACAAAAAATATTCAGGGAGATAGTTTTATCTGGAATTCAACATTGACTTTTGCGGCGAATAAAGAACGTGTGACCTCACTACCTGGGGGAAAAGACCTGATTTCAAATAACCTATTTCTAAATCAGCCGATCAAAACGTTTTTTGATTATCAATACCTCGGTATCTGGCAGGAAAGTGAAGCGGAGCAGGCGGCCTTATTCAATTCCAAACCTGGTGATATCAAGTTAGCCACCGATGGTACCTTCGATGAGGAAGGTATGCATGCCTACGGAGCCAAAGATAAACGTATTCTTGGATCTGCGGTTCCGAAATGGACCGGTGGATTTCAGAATAACTTCAAGTATCAAAACTGGGACCTTTCGGTCTTTTTAACGGCAAGATGGGGACAGATGCTGTCCAATAACTTGATCACACGTTACGATCCGACAACAGGTGTCGGAAATAGTCCCGACGATATAGATTATTGGACACCAGAAAATCCAGGCGCTTATTTGCCAAGACCAGGATTACATTCCTCGACCAGTGGTTATATCGGGTTTGATGCGTTGAAATACGTGGATGGATCCTATTTCAAGATTCGAAATATCACCTTGGGCTATAGTTTGCCGAAAACATTTATTAAGCGGCTTTCCATGGAACGTTTCCGTTTTTATGCAACCGCTAACAATCCGTTCATCTTTACGAAAAGCGACTTGTTAAAGTATCAGGATCCCGAATCCAACGGTTCGGATAATTTTCCTTTGACCAAGCAGTTTGTTGTCGGATTGAATGTTACTTTTTAATGCCAATATGTTATGAAAATCAACTATTTTAATATACTGTTATGTGCTGGCCTTTTTCTAAATTCCTGTGGTCTTGATGAATATAATCCCTCAGGGGTCACTGTGGATAAAGTCGCAGAAAATAAGGCCGGTTTCGATAAACTAATCAATAGCTGTTATTTTGATTTGCCACGTTATTTCTACGGGCGAAACTTCTTACTTGTTACCGAAGGAGGAACAGATTTATGGACTTCCGATCTCAATTCAAATAACAACCAAAATTATTTAAAATATGCTTCCGGTGGCTCCATGTCCATAGACATGGCTAAGGATTACTGGAATGGTGCTTATGATGCCATCAATTACTGCAACATTGTCATCGGTAGGGTAGATCAGGTCAAAGATTTTTCTAGTGAGCAGGAAAAACTGGAAAAAGTTGCCCAAGCTTATTTTTTAAGAGGATTGTATTATTTCCATTTGGTCGAACAGTTTGGTCCTTGTCCGCTCAATCTCACGGAGACTTCTACAGCCAATACTGCCGCCATACGTACACCTGTGTTGGAAATTTATGAAAAATGTATCCTGCCCGATCTGAGATTTGCGGCAGAGCACTTGCCTGTAGGACCTACAGAAGCCGGGCGACCAAGTCAGAAAGCTGCATTGGGTCTATTGGCAAAGGTTTGTTTGCAGACAAAAGAATATAATACCAATCAGTACCTAGAGGAAGCTTTGCATACGGCAAAAAAATTGATTGATAATCAAGCGAGTTATAATGTGCGTTTGTATGCCTCCTTTATAGACAATTTTAATGCGGTAAATAATAAGAAAAACGCCGAAGCACTTTACCAGATTCCTTATTCTCAGGAGTATGGGTCCACCAACGTATACGATCACAACAATGATTTTAAACGGTTCTATTGTACGCCGACAACATTTGGAGCGATCCAGTCCGCTGGATTTCAAACCGAAATTGGCCGATGGTCCGGAGGAACATTTATGCCGACTAAATACCTGCTTGATGTATTTAAAAATGATGATAATACTTTAGATCCAAGATATGCGATTTCTTTCCAGACGCAGTGGCTTTCCAATGCTGATTACAATTGGAGCAGGGATGCTATTGTGCAGTTCGATCGTGATGCAAATGCTGTTGCGGTAGGAGCTAATCTCCCAAAAGGAGCCTTAGCGCTCAAAGTTTCCCGTGAGGGTGAGACTGGTTATGCGGAAGAAAAAAAGATGCAATTTCAACAACATTACATTTGGCTTGACCTGGAAGATGTATATGGTGCTGATAACAAGGTGAAAATGAAGTATACAAGGACTAATCAGCAGACTGGGCAGGTGGACAACCCGTTCATTGGTTTCTATCCATCCTTGGTGAAATTTAATTCAGGCTCGTTAATCAGTCCTAAGGCAAACAGCTTTACCAGCGATGCTTATGCTACTGTTATGCGTTTGGGAGAAGTATACCTCATTGCCGCCGAAGCCTCCTTTCACTTAAATGGTGCAAATGGAACAGCCGCTAACTACATCAATGTATTACGCGACCGGGTAGGGGCCAAGCAGATTACTGCTGGAGATATCACTGCCCAGTTTATACTTGATGAGCGTGCTCGTGAACTGTGCGGCGAGTATACACGTTGGTATGACCTGAAACGCATGGGCAAATTGAACCGGTCTTATTTGATGGCGGTCAATCCTGATGTCGGACAATATTTTAAGGATGGTGTACACGGCCTTCGGCCAATTCCGCAAGGGCAGATGGACGCCATTAGTAACCCCGGTGAATTTCTTCAGAATAATGGCTATTAATAGTATTCTTATATGGTTATAAGCCAAGCAGAAACGAAATAGTATGATATTTTAAAATTATTTAAAGATGAAGCAGACAATTCTCATATGGGTTCTTATAGTTTTTTCGCTAGTTGCATTCTCAGCTCAGGGAGGAGAGATCTATGTGGGTAAACAAAGCAACAAGGAACAACGGGATGGCACCCGGGGAGCTCCATTTTCATGTTTGGAGGATGCTCTACGTGAGGCTAGGGAATGGCGACGATTAAACGATCCACGCATGCATCAGGGCATCACAATCTGGATTCAAGACGGACAGTATGTGCCTTCCCAAACAATTTTTATCCGACCTGAAGATAGTGGGACTGCCCAAAGTCCCACATGGATAAAATCAGTGGGCAGAGAAGCTATATTGTCCGGAGGGGTTACTATTGAAGGTTGGCAGCCAGTAAAAAATGACAAGCGATTGGATCCTGCTATTGCCAAATATGTTATGGTGGCAAATGCACCCCAGGTCGGTGGCAAATACCTTTCTTTCCGCCAATTGTGGGTTGGCTCACGTAAGGCGATTCGTGCAGAAAGTCATGATGATGCCCATTTGCCACGGATTATTAATTGGGATTTTAAGAAGCAGGCTGCTATTATTCCTAACGTATTTCCTGAAAAATTTCACTATAAAGCCGGAATGGAATTTTTTATCCATCAATGGTGGGCAATAGCACAGCTTCGCATTCGTGAGACGATTGTTACTAGAGATAGTATCACACTATTTTTTCATGAACCGGAAGGGAAAATTCAGAACGAACATCCTTGGCCAAAGCCATGGCTATCCAAAGAACATGGCAACTCTGCTTTTCGCTTAGTGAATGCGCTTGAATTCTTGGATCAACCCGGAGAATGGTATTTAGATGAAGAAAATCATCAGGTATATTATTACAAAAGACCTGATGAAAATTTAGACCAGTTAGATGTTGTGGCTCCTTACCTGGAGACAATTCTGACAATGCAAGGTACATTAGAGACGCCTGTTAGCCATGTGTATATCGAAGGGTTGAAATTTCAGCATAGTGCCTGGTTAAGACCTCATTATTACGGTCATGTTGCTTTACAGGCAGGTATGTATTTTTTGGATGCGTATAAATTAGCTAAGCCGGGGACTGTTGATAAAGCTGGGCTGGAAAATCAGGCTTGGTTGGGTCGGCCGCAAGCTGCGGTTCTACTTAGTCATACCGCGTTTACGAAAATTTCTGCCTGCGATTTTGCCCATTTGGCCGCGACAGGCATAGACTATCGGGCGGGCAATTTAAAAGATAGTTTAAATGGAAATCTATTTCAGGATATTGGCGGATCCGGAATATTGCTCGGTCAGTTCTCAGACGAACAAATGGAAGCACATTTGCCTTTTCAGCCCAACAACGAGCGTATCTTGACCGATGGTGTTGTCGTCAGCAACAATCTAATCCAAGATATTGGAAATGAGGATTGGGGAACGGTGGGGATTGGCGCTGGATTTGTCCGCAATGTAGCTATTACGAACAATGAATTGCTGGATCTTCCGTATACAGGAATCAGCTTGGGCTGGGGCTGGACACCTACAGTCAATGCTATGCGAAATAATCGTGTTTTAAAAAATAAGATCACACGTTATGGCAAATACATGTATGATGTAGCTGGTATTTACACCTTATCGGCACAACCCGGAACAAAAATTCAGGAAAATTATATCGATAGCATCTATGTGTCACCTTATGCGCATATTCCTGAGCATTGGTTTTATCTCTATACCGATGAGGGTTCTGCCTATATGAATGTCAGCAACAACTGGTTCCCATCTAATAAAATATTGCAAAATGCCAATGGGCCGAGTGTTGAGTGGATAAAAAATGGTCCCGATGCGGATGCCCGGGTCAAAGACGAAGCAGGCATTGGTCTGCGTTATACCTATTTGTTGCCTGAAAAACGATCAATTCCTAAAAATGCATCTTTCAATGCCTATATTCCTTTTACCAAACCTGTTTTTTTCCAAATCTATGATCCGCAACAGAAATTGACAACACAAGCAATCAAAGGATTTTTGGCAAAAGAAGGAGTGGGTGCTGAACAGATATATCGATGGAACGATTACACGCTAGTGATGACGAGTGATGAGATTGGTAGAAAATTAGCGAGTGCGTGGATTGCTCATTATCCTGAGGTTGAATACAAGTTGTTTACCGATCTGTTCTACGACTTTGACCGAAGCCGCTGTGCTGGTAAAAAAGAGATTGATACCGATTTTGTGCTACTGACCGCCCAATTGATCGATGATAAGAAAGAACAGGAGGCCTATTACAACGCACATAAAACACAATTTAAAGAATGGCCCGAGGTTGCGGCAGGTTTCTGTAACGCTGGATTTGAAGAAGTGCTCGTCTATCGCAATGGGCGTCAGCTGATGTTATATATTTCTTTTCCAAAAGGACAGGATTTTAAAACAATTGATCCGTTGACAACCAAGGATAATCCACGAGTTGTGGAGTGGAACAAACTCATGAGTTCCTATCAGGAAGGTATTCCCGGAACCCAAAAAAATGAAACATGGATTTTTTATAAACAGTAAAATGGAAAATATACAGCAGTTAAAATTAGGAATTTTAGGATTAGGTGAGGGGCGCAGTACGATGTCAGCCGCATTGCAAAGCCCTCACATCGAATTGGTCAAGATTTGCGATCTGAATGAAGAGCTTGGGCGCAAGAGGATGAAAGAGTTTGACTTTCATGCTTATACCAATGATTATCAGGTCATGCTCGATGACGAGAATATTGAAGCCATTGCCATATATACTCCGGATCATCTACATGCGAAGCACATCGAGCTAGCATTGGCGCATGACAAACACGTCATCTGTACCAAACCTTTTATCGATAATCTTGCCGATGCCAACGCTTTATTGGAACTCGCAACTCAGAAAAATAAACGTGTTTTTGTCGGACAGAGTTCCCGTTTTTTTGAACCGGTAAAAAAGCAAAGAGAAGATTTTGACGCTGGACTTATTGGTGACTTAATTACGATCGAAGGTTATTATCATGCTGATCACCGCTGGTTTTTGGATAAACCTTGGTCTTTGCAGTCTTCTTTCAAATGGCTGTATGGAGGATTGAGCCATCCAGTTGATTTCATCCGCTGGTACCTCCCCAATATTGAAGAGGTGATGGGCTATGGTATGTTGAGTGCTAATGGGAAAAAAGGGGGGCTTCAAAATGTTGATACGATGCATTTTATTTTTAAAGCCGAAGATGGACGGGTCGCCCGTGTGAGCGGGGCGTATACGGGTCCTGTACAGCCTGTTACACGAGATAGCGAAATGAGCTGTATTCTAAGAGGGACAGAGGGGGCGAGCCAGGCTGACTATATGGACCTTCGTTATGCGATCACAGATAAAACCGGTGAAGAACGCATGTTGACTTGGGAGCATAAACTAAAACACTATTTCCGTTTTGAAGGAAAAAGCCATCACGCTGGTGAGTATCAAAATTACCTAGAGCATTTTGCAAAAGCCATACGTACTGGAGAGGAAGCCTATCCAGATATGAAAGAAGGTATCGGGACCATAGCTTTATTGCAAGCTATGGATGAATCATTGTCAACAGGAAAGCCTGTCCGTCCACAGGAACTGCTGGAAAGATATGGTGTCGACTTGAGCTTAGGAAGATGAACAGTATCTTAGACAAGTTAACCATTTACGACTATTGCATCGTCGTAGCCTATTTGTTAGCATTACTGACAATCGGCCTCTTGTCATCTCGTAAAAAGGTAGAAGGGGCAGAACACTTCCTAGCTAGCAAATCCTTAAGCTGGTACAGTATTGGCTTCAATATGTGGGCGACCAATGTTGGACCATCTATGCTGCTCGCTTTCGCTACAGTAGGTTATACAACAGGTATCGTCGCAGTCAATTTTGATTGGTATGCTTTTATCTATTTATTTTTGTTAGCGGTGGTGTTCGCACCCCGCTATATTGCTACTGGAGTACGTACCTTACCCGAGTTTATGGGCAAGCGGTTTGGTCCAAATACGCAGACTATTCTGGCTTGGTATTCATTGGTAAAAATGCTTATTTCATGGTTGTCGTTGGGACTGTTTGCTGGCGGATTTTTAGTGCGGCAGATTTTAGGTATTCCAATGTGGCAATCGGTTACTGTTTTAGTCTCCCTAGCTGGTCTGTTTGCGTATACGGGGGGATTAAAGACAGTTGCTAAAATCAATATCTTTCAGATGATCTTGCTGATCGCCGTGTCGGCATTTTTGACTTTTCTGGGACTGTCCAAAATCGGAGGGTTAAGTGCTTTGGCGCAGCAGACTCCCACTAGCTATTGGTCATTGATTAGACCTGCGAGTGATCCAGATTACCCCTGGTACGCCATCGCCTTAGGATATCCAGTGGCAGCGATCGCTTTTTTCTGTACGGATCAAGCCATGGTACAATCCGTCTTGGGAGCCAAAAATCTTGAACAAGGTCAACTAGGAATTAATTTTATCGCCTGGCTAAAGATACTCTCTCTGCCACTGTTTATACTAACCGGTATCATCTGTTCGGTTTTATTTCCGGGACTTAAAGACCCATCACTTGCTTATATGACGATGGTGACTAACCTGTTTCCTACAGGCCTGAATGGATTGGTAATCGTGGTGTTAATTGCTGTATTGGTGGGAACCATTGGTTCGTCGCTTAATTCCTTGAGTACGGTGTTCACCATGGACATTTACCTCAAGCATATTCGACCAAAAGCAAACAATCAGCAGATTACGCAGATAGGGCGATATACAGTTATTGTGGGCTGTTTAACTTCGGTTTTCGTCGCACTGGCGATTGATCAGATTAAAGGACTTAATCTTTTTGATGTGTTCCAATCTATCCTTGGATTTATCGCGCCCCCCTTAGCGGTCGCTTTCCTGATGGCTGTATTATGGAAACGGACTAATCGAACGGCTATCAATACCATTTTAACCTTTGGAGCCTTACTAAGTTTGGGTACAGGAATATGTTATCTTTGGATATTTCCTAAAGATGTCTATACTTTTTGGCCGCATTACTTGATGCTTTCATTCGGTTTGTTTGTTCTATTGTTGCTTATTGGAATTGGTGTATCGTTGCTCGTCCCAAAATCAGCTTACGAATTAGCACATCAAGATATGGTTGATATCAGGATGGAAACACCGAGTAATTGGGTCAAAATTGCTTGGGGAATGCTGTTTGTCGTCATGGTATTGTTGTACACCGTATTTAAGTAGCCTTTTCACCTCAACCCGAGATTGGATTCAATTTGTGATCTGCATTTTTTTAGGCTTGTTACAATGTCCTCCGTAGACACGGTATGCTCAGTTTGACGTCGGATGAGTTTTGAAACAGTGAGACAGGCGATGGTGCCTGTTTCGCTGGTTCCTATAGGTACAGAAATATCGATGATGCCCTCTGCGTAAGCACTAGGCATCTCATAAAATCCCTTAATTCTAATATCGTCCAAATCACGGTCGAATTGTTGGCGATCTGCTTTCTTCAAACTCCGGTAATAAGGATCAGCCTCTAAAATGGATTTTCTTTTTTCGGACTCGGAAAAACTTAGAAGGAGCTTGCCTGAAGCTGTTTGTGAACTATTGTATAACTTCCCCTCTTCAACAACGATGCTGATGGGGGAAGATCCTTTGGCATAGGCAATTACCATGACTTGATTGTCGTAAATCACACAGAGGTGACATGGATCCTTAATTTCGTTGGAGCTCTCCTGCATTGGCAATAAAGACGTTGCCCTTAATTTCTCTATAAAGGAATGACGGTGCGAAAGATAGTACAATTTCAGTGAAAGCGAATATTTGGATGAAATTGGGTCACGATGAATATAACCGTTGGACTCCAGCGATGCAAGCATCCGATAGATCTCATTGGGACTTCGATGTAAACCCAAGGCGATCTCGGATTGTGATTGTGCAGTGGGTTGTAAGGCCAGAAATTCCAGAATCTGTAATCCCTTTTCGAGCGCTGGCGCTTTATATTTGTCGGAGCTATTTGATGTCATAAATGTTTTGCTTACAAATGATCGGGCTAAAGATAGAAAAAGTATTTGAAGCGGCGTTTTAGCTCCTCAAAAAAACAGGTTAAATTTTTATATTCAAATATTGTATTTATATTTGAATATTATAGACCGCTTTTTTCATTGCGAAAAAGCATTAGAAGGGAAAAAGATTATAAACATATTTAATACCAACATTAGATTAGAGTATTGCGCTGCTTAGGCTATATTATCGTGCCTGGATAGTCAAGAAGAATAGGATAAAAATAGCTACAACTACAATGTTATGTTTTACTGTTTTTTGGAGATTGGAATAATTTGAAGTTTGGTAATCAAATGGTTGATAAGGATCTCAACAAGACTACATAAAATAATATATAAATACAATGACAGAGAAAATCCGGTTAAAGGGGATTACCTGGGGGCATACGCGAGGTTTTGTGCCAATGGTTTCAACGGCACAACGTTATGAAGAATTACATCCGGAAGTAGAGATTGTTTGGACAAAACGTACTTTGCAGGAATTCGCTGATAAGTCAGTAACGGATTTAGCCAAGGAATATGACCTGTTGGTGATCGATCATCCGTGGACGGGACATGCCGCTGCTAAGGGGATGCTGGCTCCATTTGATGATTATCTGTCCACGGAGTTTTTGGCCGGTCAACAGGCGAATAGTGTTGGGAAGTCTTATGAAAGCTACAACTTTCTAGGCAAGCAATGGGCCTTGGCTACAGATGCGGCGACACCAGTAGCTGCAAGCCGCCCTGATATTTTACGTTCTCTAGGTGTGGCGCTCCCTCGTACCTTTGAAGAAGTCTTGGCCTTAGCTAAAGCAGGACGGGTTGGATTTTCGCTGTTGCCGATTGATTCTTTGATGCACTTTTATGGTCTTTGTTGTTCTTTGGGCGAAGAACCTTGCCAAAACGACGAAAAAGTAATCAGCGAAGTTGTCGGGGTACAGGTCTTAAAATTATTCAAATCACTTGCGGATGAATTGGATGCTGGATTTTATGAGAAAAATCCATTCAAAGTGTTCGAAGAAATGACGCAGCGGGATGAAATTGCTTATTGTCCATTTGCGTATGGTTATTCCAATTATTCGCGAACTGGTTATGCCCGTAAAGTATTGCATTTTCATGATTTAGTGTCGTTAAACGGTACGCCAATGATTAGCACACTGGGTGGTGCGGGATTGGCAGTATCCTCTCAGAGCAAACATATTGCTGTGGGTATGGATTACGCCCGATTTGTTGCTTCACCAGAAATTCAGGCAACATTATATGTCGAAAATGGTGGTCAGCCGGGACATTTAGGTGCCTGGGAAGATGAGCAAGTCAACGCCTATACGGCCGACTATTTTAAAAATACCCTGCCTACATTGGAGCGTGCCTACCTGCGCCCGCGTTATGATGGTCATCTGTATTTTCAGGATCATGCCGGTGATATTGTAGTTGACTATCTCAGACAGGGCGGGGATGAAATTGCCGTATTAGAAAAGATGAACAAGATGTATAGGGAATCATTAGTGGACAGAGAAGACAATGGATAATAAACCACTGGAAGGACTTTTAGTTCTCGAGTTTTCACAATTTATGGCAGGGCCAACCGCTGGACTGCGGTTGGCTGATCTCGGTGCCCGAGTTGTCAAAATTGAGCGTCCCGGCGCCGGAGAAGGCGGACGACAGATTGCGATTAAAAATATTTTTGTAGATGAGAGCAGCCTGGTGTTTCATACCATTAATAGAAATAAAGAATCGTATGCGGCCAATTTGAAAGACGAAAATGATCTGGAAAATATTAAGAAATTAATCCGTCAGGCGGATGTAATGACACATAACTTCCGTCCCGGGGTGATGGAAAAGATCGGTTTGGATTATGAGAACGTACGGAAAATCAATCCAAAGATGATCTATGCCACAGTAACGGGCTACGGGAATGAAGGTCCCTGGGCAAAAAAACCAGGGCAGGATTTACTTGTGCAGTCGCTTTCGGGACTTTCTTGGTTATCAGGCTGTGCGCAGGATGGACCAGTACCTTTTGGATTGGCTGTGGTCGATATGTATTGCGCGACACATCTGACACAAGGTATATTGGCGGCATTGTTGAAACGTGCCCGTACCCAACAGGGCGCTCTTGTTGAAGTCAGTTTGCTTGAATCTGTGTTGGATATGCAGTTTGAAATGCTGACCACACATGTCAATGATGGACGTAAGTTGCCACAGCGCTCGGCTGTCAGAGGAGCAGGCCATGCCTATTTAAGTGCACCCTATGGACTTTATAAGACGCTAGATGGTTATCTAGCTTTGGCTATGGGCAACGTAGGACATATTGCAGAAACAATAGGTCTGTCTAGTAAGCCTTATCAAGATGCTTCAACCTGGTTTTCGCGACGTGATGAAATATTGGAGGCCTTTGCTACGGTATTGTGCCAGAAGACCACTAGCGAATGGGTATCCCGTTTGGAATCGGAAGGGATCTGGTGTGGTGCAGTCAACGATTACCATCGTTTTTTTGAGGAGGAAGGTTTTAAGGAGACAGGGATGTTGCAGGAAGTCAGTTTACAAGACGGTACCGCACTAACCACCACCCGTAGTGTTTACCAGATTGATGGAAAGCGTTTATATGCGGACAAACCTGCACCAAAAGTGGGTCAGCATACCGCATCAATTGTTCACGATTATTTAGAAAATTAATATGTTACCATTAGCAGGTTATACTGTAGTCGACTTTAGTCAATTTTTATCCGGCCCATTAGCAAGTTTACGGCTAGCCGACTTAGGCGCGCGGGTTATAAAAATAGAAAAACCGGAGACGGGTGATATTTGCAGGCAATTATATACCTCTGATACGATATTGAATGGTACTTCAACAGTTTTTCATGCCATTAATCGGAATAAAGAAAGTATGGTTTTGGATTTGAAAAGCGAATCCGACAAACAGATCATACGTGATTTAATCGCGCGGGCAGATGTGGTGCTGCACAATTTTCGTCCAGGTGTCATGGAACGTTTGGGCTTTGACTATGCAGGTGTCCGAGAGATCAATCCGACAGTGATTTATGGAGAGATCTCGGGATATGGAAAAGAAGGTCCCTGGGTTAAGCGACCTGGTCAGGATCTATTATTGCAATCGCTTACTGGGATGACCTGGTTGAGCGGCGATGCCAATAATGGTCCAGTGGCCATGGGACTTTCCATTGTGGACATGTTTGCCGGCTCTAACCTATGTAGTGCCGTATTGGCTTGCCTGTATCGTCGTGCGATGCAACAGACGGGGGCACACGTTCATGTCAGCATGTTGGATTCTGCTGTGGATATACAATTTGAGGCCGTCACAACCTATTTTCGTGATGGTAAATTGTTACCCCAACGTAGCGAGGTGAGCAATGCGCATGCTTATTTGGCGGCGCCATATGGCGTGTATCGTACCCAAAATGGTTTTCTGGCGCTTGCTATGGGCTCTATTCCTTTTCTCAGCAAATTATTAGATTGCACAGCGCTGGAAGGCTTCGCGGACGGTGAACAGGCTTTCCGCGAAAGAGATACCATTAAAGAGATATTAGCGGTACACTTGGCAACAGCATCTACGGAGCATTGGTTAGCGATCTTGGAAGCAGCTGACATCTGGTGTGCAGATGTATTGGATTGGCGCCGTTTGACCGACCACGATGCTTTTAAAGTGCTAGACATGCTACAGGAAGTAACGATGGGTGACGGCTTCCGTTATGAGACCACCCGTTGTCCGATTCGCATCGATGGCGAGCGGTTGACCGCGACAAAGGGCTCGCCCAAACTAGGTGAGCACACCGCTAAAATACTGGGGGAACTGTATGGATAAATTACGTTTTGCTGTGCGGAAATTTGAACCTTTTGAGCGTGCCATGGAGAAATGTTGGGCGGCTTATCAGGAGCTATATCCATCGGATATGAAGATAGAGTTTGTTCCATTAGATTTAGAGGAATTGACAGCAGCCTTCTTTGAAAACCAAGGCCTTTATAATGGTGATTGGGATATTGTCCATATCAATACCGATTGGATCGCACGTGCTTACGAAACGAAAGGTTTAGCTAATCTCGATCTTATGCTCGATCAATATCCACCCGAAGAAGTGGAGTGTGCATGGCCCGAAAGTTTACAGGCTTTACAACGTTTTGATGGACAGGTGTTTGGTTTACCTTTTCATGATGGTCCCGAATGCTTGGTCTTTCGGAAAGATCTGTTCGATGATCCACAGGAGCAGAGCCGTTTTCACGCGCTTTACGGAAAGCCTTTGGCTGTTCCAACAACCTGGACTGATTTTTTAACCGTTGCCACATTTTTTACCCGTCCGGAAGATAACCTGTACGGAACCGTGTTTGCCGGTTATCCGGATGGACACAATGCGGTATTCGATTTCTGTATTCAACTTTGGTCCCGTGGAGGCGATTTGCAGCAAGGAGAGATACCTGTTAAGCTGGATCAGCCATTGGCTGTAGAAGCATTGGATTTTTATAGAGGGTTATTTAAAGAGAGTAGGGGATTACACCCCGAATCGGCCAATTATGAATCCGTGCAGGCCGGTGCCGCCTTTGCGCGGGGAGAAGTAGCCATGATGGTCAATTGGTTTGGATTTGCATCCTGGGCACAAATTGATGCGGCGTCGGCAGTGCAAGGTAAGGTAGATGTAGCAGCCATTCCTTCGGCAGAAGGGGGAATGTCCCCTTCATTAAATGTGTATTGGTTGTATGCAATCCCAGAAGGTAGTCGTCATAAGCAGTTGGCTTATGACTTTATACGTTTTGCAGTCGGATGCCAACAAGATAAGCTGCTTACTGTCGAAGGAGGAGTAGGCTGTCGTTACTCCACCTGGTATGATTCCGAAATCAATCAGATGATACCCTTTTATAATAAATTGGCTGAATTGCATGATAATGCACGTACATTACCGCGCTTGGCCAACTGGCCGCAGATTGCACATATCATTGATGAGACCGTCATAGCAGCGATTAATTCCGAGGAGAGTAGTCTTTCATTATTGACCAAAGCACAGAAAAAACTAAATACATGGATAGGATAGATATTCAATATAAAACCATATTATCCCAAACGTCTTTGCCCATTATTATTATCGGAGCGGGCGGTATAGTGAAAGATGCACATCTCCCTGCTTATCGTAAGGCAGGCTTTCATGTGCATGGTATTGTCAATCGTACAAAGACGAAAGCAGAAGCATTGGCACAGGAGTTCGGTATTCCGAATGTGTACGATACGGTGGCGGATGCCGTTGCGCAGGCACCCGAAAATGCGGTGTATGATATTACGACTATGCCGAATATCTATGTCGAAACCTTAGAGACTTTACCCGATGGAGCAGCGGTGTTGATCCAAAAGCCGATGGGCGATTACTATGTCGATAGCCAGGCAATCTTGGAGGTCTGCAAGCGCAAGGGTTTGGTGGCTGCGATCAATTGTCAGTTGCGTCAGGCGCCTTTTGTCAATGCGGCTCGTTGGCTGATCGATCAGGGCTACATCGGCGAACTCTACGATATGGAGGTGCGCGTAGCTGTGCATACCCCTTGGCAGCTTTTTCCACACGTGATGGTGCATCCGCGTTTGGAAATACTGTACCATAGCGTGCATTATATAGACCTGATCCGTTCTTTTTTGGGTACACCGGCATCGGTTTATGCCAAGACCTTGAAGCATCCAGCCAAAGAACTATCTTCGAGCCGGACAACCTTGTTATTTGATTATGGGGATACTATGCACGCGGTGGTTAATACCAATCACGACCATGAATTTGGACCGCATAACGAAGAAAGTTACATCAAATGGGAAGGGACTAAAGGAGCGATCAAAGCTACGATGGGCTTATTGATGGATTATCCGCACGGCGTACCCGATGTATTTGAATATTGCATCAAACCGACCGACGGTAGTAAGCCGCAGTGGGTACAATTCCCGATCGAAGGGACTTGGTTTCCAGATGCCTTTATCGGTAGCATGGGTAGCTTGATGCGCTTTAAACTGGGCGAAATTGCTGTGTTACCGGCGGCAGTGGAGGATGTGATCGAGACCATGGCTGTCGTGGAGGCTGCTTATCAAAGCAGTGCTCAGGGCGGTGTACCTATTGTAGAGACTGGAAAATAAAGATTGGAGATCAGCGAATAGGAACTAGAGGTTATAAACATAAAATAAATAAGATGCATTTTGAATCCATTTTTTTTGAAGACTATATATTAAACGACAAACGGACAACATTGGGCCGTACGATTACCGAAACAGACTTTGTTGTTCATGCTGGACATACAGGCGACTTTTTTCCACATCATCTCGATGCGGAATGGTGCAAGACCCAACCTTTTGGACAGCGCATCGCGCACGGAACAATGATCTTTGCGATTGGTATCGGACTGACGGCCTCAGTTATTAATCCGGAAGCATTTTCCAAAGGCTACGATCGCCTTCGTTTTGTCAAGCCCGTGTTTATTGGCGATACCATCCACGCTGAGGTGACTATTTCTGAAAGATCCGATGCAAAAAAGCCTGAATTCGGTACTGTAGTTGAGCATGTTGAAATTATCAATCAACATGGTGAAGTGGTGTTGGTCGCAGACCATATCCTGCTAGCAAAACGTAAGGAAGTTTCAATTTAACCTATCATCACATGGAAATTGGTACAAAATCATCAATCAAGCTAACAGAGGCATCGTCTAATAAGGGCTATCTCCTTCCATTTATTCTGATTGTCAGCCTGTTTTTCTTATGGGGTATGGCCCATAATTTAAATGGTGTGCTGATCCCGCATTTGAAAAAAGCCTGTCAGTTGAATAACAGCCAATCGGCACTGGTTGATACATCCGTATTCTTCGCTTACTTCATTATGGCTCTACCCGCAGGTTATATATTACGCAAGTGGGGATATAAGTTGTCTATTATTCTCGGGCTGCTTACTTTTTCCGTCGGCGCATTTTTATTTATCCCTGCGGCAGATCACCGGATGTATGAGCTCTTTTTACTGGCTTTATTTATTATTGGTTGTGGACTAGCTTTATTAGAAACAGCGGCTAATCCTTATGCTGCAGTTTTGGGTAAGCCCGAAGCAGCAACACACCGCCTTAATTTGGCGGCCTCCTTTAATGGCTTGGCGGCAATGGTCGCTCCAGTGGTAGGTACGACCTTTATTTTGTCGGGTACGAGCTATTCAGAAACGGAATTGTCGGCTATGACAGAAAGCAATCGCCTGGCATATCTGCTCCATGAAGCGTCTTCCGTAAAAATGCCTTATTTGATATTAGGTTTAATCCTGTTAGTTGTAGCATTTGTCTTTTTGTTTATAAAACTTCCTGAAATTCAAAGTGAAAAGGCAGAAAGAGAGACGGGTGAAAAGTCGGGATTATTTGCTGTACTTCGACACAAGCATTTGAGTTTTTCTGTGATCGCGCAGTTTTTCTATGTTGGAGCACAGGTTTGTGTAACCAGTTTTTTTATTCGTATGGCACAGCAGGGAGCAGGTGTCGATGAGAAGACTGCGGGGTATTTTCTAGGTGTATATGGTTTGCTCTTTATGGGCGGACGTTTCGTCGGTACCCTATTGTTGCGTTATACGACAGCCCAGCGTTTATTAGCTATTTATGCTGTTTGTTGCGCTATATTGGCAACTGTAGCCATTTCGGGTACAGGTATGGTCATCTTGTATGCGCTAGGTGGACTTGGTTTCTTTATGTCAATTATGTTTCCTACGATTTTTTCTTTGGGTATTGCTGGACTCGGAAACGAGACGAAACAAGCCTCTTCCTGGTTGATTATGTCAATTGTTGGTGGAGCCGTATTTCCCTTTGTGACCGGAAATATTATTGATGCGCTGGATGATAATACGCAGATTGGTTATAGTGTACCTTTGGTCTGTTATCTTGTTATTTTATGGTTTGCACTGAAAGGATATAAACCGGCAAAAGCCTAAGTTGTGTCTCATCTTATTTTTTAGTGAGCAACTGAAAAAAATATAGCGCGTGTTTTACTAGTGAAAAACACATATACCGCCGAAGTTAACGTTGGTTTTGGTGTTAGTGAATTGATTAACAATGATTCGAATATGAATAAAATTATTTTAATTATAGGTTGTTTAATTGCAACAACGACAGCATTTGCTCAACAGGTAAGTACCTGGATCTGGTATCCTGGAGATTATGAAGTGTGGTTGAGCAACAACATGCAAAATCGCCGTACGGACAGAGGAACCTTCTTTCCACCGTTTTGGAAGATGGATAGTCACTATGTTCTTGTCGAGTTCAGTAAAGAATTTGATTTGCCTGCTGATGAAGAAATCAGTATTTATGCCGAAGGCAAATATAATGTCAAGATCAACGGGAAAATGCTTCCAGGGACACCTGCTAAAGTGCATCTTCAAAAGGGAAAGCAAAAAATCAATATTAAAGTTTACAATCAAGGAAATGTTCCCGCGCTGTATGTTGCAGGAAAAAACGTAACGACAGATAGCGATTGGAACGCAACCTATGAAGATAAGGAATGGATTGACGAGACAGGTAAAGCGTCTGATCAATCTGGAACAAGCTATGTTAAGGCCGGTAAATGGAACTTTAACGGACCAACAGCTCGACCATCTACGTTTAAATTGCCCGTGAAACCACAACAAGCGCTTTCGCAAGAAAAACAAGGTAATGGTATTTTGGTCGATTTCGGAAAAAATACATTTGGTTTTCTAACCCTGCATAAGCTGGTGGGGACAGGTCGCCTGAACATCTATTATGGCGAATCCCGAGAGGAAGCACTTTCGACGAAAACCAGCGAGACCATTGATCTTCTTCAGATACATAATCAACAGCCACAGGATAGTACTCTTGATCTATCCAAAGCTTTCCGCTTTGTTTATTTAGAACCGGAAGGATCGGTAAAGTTTGATCAAATATCCATGGAATATGAATACTTACCAGTGGCTGATCGCGGATTCTTTCGTAGTTCCGATAATGAATTAAACAAGATATGGGATGTTGCCAAATATACCATGGAACTAACCACACGTGAGTTTTTTATTGATGGTATCAAACGTGATCGATGGATCTGGAGCGGTGACGCCTATCAATCGTATGCCATGAATTACTATTTGGGTTTTGATTCCGAAGCCGTCAAGAGAACGATTTTAGCCTTACGGGGTAAAGAGCCTACAATCAGCCATATCAATACCATTATGGATTATACCTTCTATTGGTTTTTGAGTATCGCAGATTATTACCGTTATACCGGTGATAAAGAATTTATAGCAGGCATCTATCCACGTATGAAAAGTCTGATGCAGTTTTGTTTGGATAGAAGAAATAGCGATGGTTTGATGAAAGGTTTAGCTGGCGATTGGGTATTTATTGACTGGGCCGAAGGTCTCAGCAAGCAAGGGGAAGTGAGCTTTGAACAATTATTGCTGTGCCGCAGTCTCGAAACCATGGCGATGTGTGCCGATTTGGTTGGCGAGCCGAAAGACAACCAACACTATCAACAAAAAGCTCAACAACTCAAAGATAAGCTATTTGCCTATTATTGGAACGATCAGAAAAAAGCATTTGCACATAGTCGTATTGATGGTAAGCAAACCGATAACGTGACACGCTACAGCAATATGTTTGCGATTTTCTTTAATTATCTGAACGAACAGCAACAGGCAGGCGTGAAGGCTAATGTGTTGTTAAATGATCAGATACAACAGATTACCACACCTTATATGCGTTACTACGAACTTGAAGCCTTGTGTGCACTTGGTGAAAAGGACTATGTGATGAAAGAGATGAAAGACTATTGGGGCGGTATGCTGAAATTGGGTGCGACGACCTTCTGGGAAGAATTTAATCCAGCGAAAAAAGGAGCCGAGCACTATGCGATGTATGGAAGAGATTTTGGTAAGAGCCTTTGTCATTCGTGGGGAGCAAGCCCGATCTATTTGTTGGGCAAGTATTATCTTGGTGTACAACCAACGGCTGCGGGTTATTCGCAGTACGAAATCAAGCCCTATTTGGCATCCTTAGCGTGGATGGAGGGAAAAATACCAACACCAAAGGGTGAGATTGAACTTTACGTGTCGAAAAACAAGATCAAGGTAAAATCACCTGTTGGAACAGGGACATTAAAACTGCGGAGCAAGGTTGTTCCACGCGTGAAACACGGTCAAGCAAAACATATCTCAGGAAACGACTATGAGCTCGTTTTGGAAAAAGGAATAGCATATGAAGTCGATTACAAATACTAGGTTATATAAAAAAATAGTCGTGTCCAAGCTGAGTGTTGCCTTGTTGCTGTCGATGTTTGCGGTTTCAGTACAGGCGCAAACGGTAGACGGTAAGCCAGCGGTCATCCCACCGGTACCAAATGGTCAGATTGCCGCGCCTTGGGAAAATCCGATGATTACTTCCATCAATAGAGACCCCTCACGTGCGACAGGATATTCCTATGCCACACTTGAAGAAGCCTTGAAGAATGAAAGAGAAACAAACAAACGGATGCTCTTTTTGAATGGCGAATGGGATTTTAAATTTGCCTTCAAACCGGCCGATGCACCGCAAGATTTTCAATTATCCGAGGTCAAGGGATGGGACAAAATCCAGGTGCCTTCCAATTGGGAGATGAAAGGTTATGATATTCCCATTTACCGTTCGGCAGTCTATCCATTTAGCCCAATTGATCCGCCGCGCATTCCCAAAGATTACAATGGTGTAGGGTCTTATCAAAAAACATTCGAATTGCCCGAATCATGGGATGGAATGAATATTACCTTACATTTTGGTGGTGTTATCTCTGCCTATCAGTTGTGGATTAATGACAAATACGTAGGTTATGCGGAAGACTCCTGCTTGCCATCTGAATTTAATGCCACACCCTATCTTAAAAAAGGTAAAAATCGCATCTCTATCCAAGTCTTGCGTTGGAGTGATGCTTCCTATCTAGAAGATCAGGATCATTGGCGCATGAGCGGTATTCACCGGGAGGTGTTTTTGATGGCCGAGCCAAAAGTGCGTATTGCTGATTTTCATTGGCAGGCAACTTTAGATGCTGATTATCAAGATGCCAAATTCTCGCTTCGTCCAAAAGTTGATAATTTTTCAGGCGACAGTATCAACGGTTTTACGCTAAAAGCACAGTTGTATGATAGCAATAATAAGCCTATTCTCGACAAACCATTGGAAAAAGATGCTTCGGTTATCTTTGATGAAATCTATCCGAGATTGGATAATGTGAAGTTTGGACTATTGGAAACGACGATCAAAAATCCAAAGAAATGGTCGCCGGAAGAACCTAATCTCTACCGTTTGGTACTGACGCTTTACGACAAAGAAAATCGTTTGCTCGAAGCGAAGACCTGTCAAGTAGGGTTTCGGAGCATCGCTTTCTCTCCAAACGATAGCAAACTCCTGATCAATGGAAAAACGACCTACCTCTATGGTGTCAACCGTCATGATCACCATCCTGAACGCGGGAAGGCACTGACACGGGAAGATATGGAAGCGGATATTCGCCAAATCAAACAATTTAATTTTAATGCTATCCGGACTTCTCATTATCCGAATGATCCCTACATCTATGAGCTCTGTGACCGTTATGGTATTATGGTGATGGATGAAGCTAATATGGAGACCCATGGACTTGGTGGAAAACTCATGAACGATCCCTCCTGGCTGGCGGCACTTCAGGAACGTGTCACACGGATGGTGGAACGGGACAAGAATCATCCTTCCATTATCATCTGGTCGTTGGGAAATGAATCTGGAAGAGGTCCGAATACAGCCGCGATGGCTGCCTGGATCCATGATTTCGACATCACACGTCCTGTACATTACGAACCGGCAATGGGAAGCCACCAACTACCGGGTTATATCGATCCTTCGGACCCACGTTATCCAAAATCCAACGATCACTCGCACCGGATTCAAAATGTGAAGGATCAGTATTATGTTGATATGGTATCGCGGTTCTATCCCGGTATTTTTACTCCTTCATTACTCTTAAATCAGGACAATGGCGACCATCGCCCGATCCTCTTTGTTGAATATACCCATTCCATGGGCAATTCTACTGGTAACATTCGCGATTTCTGGGATATCTTTCGTGCACATCCCCGTTTGATCGGTGGTTTTATCTGGGACTATAAGGATCAGGCCTTGATTCGCAAAGATTCCGTTTATGGTAAAGTATTGGCCTATGGTGGTGATTTTGGCGAAAAAGTACACAATGGCGCTTTTAGTTTGAATGGTATCACCGATGCCTGGGGGCGACCGAAAGCGGCGATGTATGAGAATAAACGAATCTATCAGCCTGCAGAGGTCACTTTGGTTGATCCAGAAAAGGCCACGGTACAAGTCAAAAATAGATCAGCGGAGCTCAACCTAAATCATTATGATGCTGTCTTATTATTCCGCAGAAATGGGATGCTGGTGAAAGAAGTGCCGATATCGGCCATGAATCTGGCCGCAGGCGATTCTGCTCAGGTAAGCTTTGCCAAATATTTACCTTTCAAGCCTGCCGCAGATCAGGAATATCAGCTCGATATTCAGTTTCGTTTACGGGAAGCGACAGCATGGGGACCAGCAGGATTTGTAGTCTCTTCATCGCAGGTTCGATTGCAGGAACAATCCAATGTCCTACGACCTTTATCATACAAAGGAGGTCAATTGATCAAAACAGAAACTGCTGATAAGTATCAGATCGCAGGCAAAAACTTTCAGGTTAGCTTTGACAAATCGACTGGAAGTTTGACTGCGTTTAATTACAAGGGACAGGAAATAATCAAAGATGCCATTCGCCCAAACTTTACGCGGCCGGCTACGGACAATGACCGCCGCGGCTGGAAACCGGAGAAAAAACTAAAATACTGGTATGGTACACCAAAAGTAGTGTCGGTAAACGCGCAGGAAAAAGATCAAGGGTATGAAATACAGACACTGTATGCCCTTGCAGCTGATTCTGCACAGGTAAAAGTGATCTATACGGTGAAAAATCCAGGTATTGTATCGGTAAACTACCAGCTTCAGGTGAAGGCTGGGTTACCTAATATCCCGAAAGTAGGGCTTCAAATGGGGATCAATCCTACATTTGAAGATATCCAATATTATGGCCTAGGGCCAATGGAAAACTACCCTGATCGTACTTATGGATTTGATCTCGGTGTTTATCACATGAATATTGATCAATTCATGGAGCACTATCTTTATCCGCAGGAGAATGGAAATCGGATGGGTGTTCGTTGGATGCACCTTCGAAATAAAAATGCAGGTCTTTTGGTTGTCGGCGAGCTGCCGCTGTTTATGAGTGCATGGCCTTATTCACAAAAAGCAATCGTCGAAGCAAAACACTGGTTTAAATTGAAAAAGGAAGATAAGATTACCTTAAATGTCGACTTAAAACAGATGGGTGTTGGCGGAAATGATACTTGGACAGATGTATCGCAGCCATTGGGAAAATATCAAATTCCGGCAAAAGACTACAATTACTCCTTTTATTTGATTCCGACAGATTTGAAACAACCGATCGAGGATTTTGTAAAATCTAATTAAATAAATGAAGATTAGCAGGAAGATATCCAGTAAGTAAAGTTAAGCCCTGTAGGCGTCGACTAGTTGAAATGACGCGATAAGGGAGATACATTCAAAATTGAAAGAAATAAGCTGTCCAACCTTTTTGGATAGCTTTAAAGAACAAGATAAGATATGACGAGGATTAAGTTGCTATTAGGAACAAGTCTTCTTTTGGGCTGTTTGAGCAGCAATGCGCAGATTAAAGGTATTCCAACGGAATTAGTTCCTTTGGATCAACATTCGTTTGAACGAGCAAAACCTTGGGTATTTTGGTACTTTATGCATGCCAGCTATTCCAAGGAAGGGATTACTGCGGATCTGAAAGCGATGGCAGAAAATAAGATCGCAGGAGCCTATCTAGCACCGATCAAGGGCAAAACTAATCCGCCTCTTTTCGATCCGCCGACAGAGACGTTGACACCAGCATGGTGGGATATGTTCAAATATATCGTCCGTGAAGCAAAAAAATATGGAGTAAAAATAGCTTTATTGCCCAATGATGGATTTGCAACCGCGGGGGGACCGTGGATCAGTCCCGAGAAGTCGATGCAGAAAGTCGTGTATGCCGATACCATAATCGATAGCAAGGGGAAGCGGTTGCGGAATATTCAGTTGCCGCAACCACAAGTCCAACAAGGCTATTACGAGGATATTGCGTTATTTGCAATGCCACTGGCGCATTCGCCGCGAAAGAGTCTTACGGAGAAGGTCCACGTATCCAGTAGCTATGGCGAAGATCTAAAACGATTGGCTGAAAGAGGCAACAAACAAAATTTTGCGACGACTGCGCCTGGGTGGATACAATATGCGTTTGATCAGCCCTTCCCCTGCAATTCATTGAAAATTGAATGGACAACATCCAACTACCAGGCGAATCGTTTGCAAGTTTGGGCCAGCGATGATGGCGTAAATTTTCGGAAGGTTACACAATTAGAATCCCCCAGAATGGGCTGGTTGGATTGGGACAATGGAGTCACACACCTGATTCCGTATACCAAAGCGAAATATTTTCGTTTTGTCTACGATCCTGTCGGTAGTGAACCCGGAGCCGAAGACCTTGATTCCGGCAAATGGAAACCTTCCCTAAAATTAAATGGAATCAGTCTGTTTGAAGAAGCGCAGGTTAATCAGATCGAAGGCAAGACAGGAGAGATCTGGCGTGTTGGGAAAAAATCCGACCCAAGCGCTGTTGCCAAGGAAGCTGTTTTCGGACAACAGCAGCTTATCCGTTTGCCTAGGCCAGACCAAGCAGGTCGTGTAGACTTAACATTACCAGCAGGAAAGTGGAAAATATTGCGTCTTGGACATACCTCCACAGGTCATAAAAATGAAACTGCTGGGGCTGGAAAGGGGCTGGAATGTGATAAATTGGACGCTACTACAGTTGCTTTTCAATTTGATCAGTGGTTTGGAGCAGCCAAAAAGCATGTGGATCCACAGTTATCTAAAGAAGTCCTCACGGTATTTCATATTGATTCTTGGGAATGCGGTAGTCAAAACTGGACCCGTAGTTTTCCGGATGAGTTTTTAAAACGCCGGGGTTATGACCTGACTGACTATTTACCAGTTTTAGCGGGTTGTTTCGTCAATAGTGTAGAAGATTCCGAAGCCTTTTTGCAAGATTACAGACAGACCATCAGTGAGCTGTTGCAGGAGAAAGGCTATGCTACACTACGTCAGAAAGCGGATGAATACGGTGTCGAATTTACGGCCGAAGCCACGGCTCCTGTGATGGTCGGTGACGGGCTAGCCCATTTTGCTTCAACCGATCGTCCAATGGGTGAGTTTTGGCTCAGAAGCCCTTCGCACGATAAACCTGCGGATATCTTGGATGCCATCTCAGGAAGCCATATTTATGGCAAACAGGTGACTATGTCCGAAGCCTTTACCCAGATTCGAGCCCAATGGGACGAACATCCACGGCTCCTGAAAAGTCTTCAGGATCGTAATTATGCCTTGGGGATCAACAACCTGGTCTACCATGTGTATGTCCATAATCCCTGGATAGACCGCAAACCCGGCATGACCATGGATGGTATTGGCACCTATTTTCAACGCGATCAAACCTGGTGGAAACCTGGTAAGGAATGGGTCAATTATGCAATCCGTTCACAGCAGCTACTGCAATATGGGGTACCCGTACGTGATATAGCTGTGTTTATTGGTGAGGAGATTCCACGAAGGTCTGTACTCCCCAGTGCTTTGGTCGATGTGTTACCTGGTATTATTGGTGATGGCCGTGTCCATCGGACAGATTCTTTGTTGGCCAATGTCGGCCTACCCTTACAAAAAGTTGCGGGTGTGACTACAGGAGCCAATATGTATAGACCCGAAGATTGGGTCGATCCACTAAGCGGCTATGCCTACGACTCCTTCAATCCCGATGCACTTTGGAACCAGACTAGGGTGCTAGACGGTAAGGTGATTTTTGCGGATCATATTGCTTATTCTATTCTAGTGATGCCAGGCAAAACTGCGATGAATCCGAATGGCAGCCAATATTCCCTTCGTACCTTAGAAAGCTTGTGTAAACTTGTTCATGCGGGGGCTACGGTGCTCTTCCAAGATATCCCACAGACATGGCGTGGCAAACTGACGGACGAAAAAGCACAACAGTATCGCGCTTTGCTCGCAGATTTATTCAGCGACCTCAAACCATTGACAAATACAACAGTACAAGTTAAGCAATTCGGCAAAGGGCGCGTACTTGTGGGAAACTATAACGCCAAGGATTTTAGTCCATTAAATATTGCTCCCGATGTGCTGATCAACGAAGGTCACAATCCACATATTTCCTGGAACCATCGCCGTTTCGATGGTGGTGATTTGTTTTTTATAGCCAATCAAGATAGTTTAGCGCAAAACGCAACTTTATCTTTACGGACAAAAGAAAAATATGCCTACCATTACGATCCTGTAAGCGACAAACTAGCGGTTTTACCGTTTAAAGTGATCCACGATAGGACAGTGGCTGAACTATCGTTTGATGCTTATCAATCTGGCTTTGTATTGACCAGCGATAAAAAAATCGATATACCGACCTATCAATACTCTGGAAAAACAGCTTTGACAGGACCCTGGTCATTTACGGCCGATGGGCTGTCCGGCAAGCAAACAATTAAACAGCAAGAGCCTCAGTTTTGGACAGCCAGTGCAGACGATGACATTAAATATCATGCTGGATCGGGAAGCTATGAGACAACGTTGCGTGTTCATGAAATTGGTAAAAAACAGCGTGCTTATTTGCAATTTTCAGAGATCGAATCCATGGCTGAAATTTTTGTTAATGAACAGTCTGCTGGGGTTGTCTGGACCAAACCTTATCAGATCGATGTAACTGATTTTATCCGGCAAGGTGATAATAAAGTACAGGTCAAGGTCTATAATACATGGGGGAACCGTTTCCTTTATGAAAAAGAGAATGCAACAGTAGAAAAGAAAATACAGACAACAGCGTCAGACAAGTTCCTCAAAGGCTTATTACCTTCCGGATTACAAGGGAAAGTTGACTTACTGTGGTTAGATGCAAAATAAAGAAATCATGAATACCAAGCACAAACTAATGATCCTGGGGCTCTTCTTCGCGACGGGCGGGCAGGTCCAGGCCCAGGAAAAGTCTATTACAAATACCGGTGCAAGCCCTTATGCCGTTCAGCAAGCGGTCGATATGGGGGATGTGCAATGGACCAAAGGTTTTTGGGCCGATCGTACAAAGTCGTGCTATGAGCAGATGGTGCCACAACTCTGGCACGTTTATACAGATGCTTCCATCAGTCACGCCTATCGGAATTTCGAAATTGCGGCGGGCTTGGAGAAAGGAGAACATACAGGACCATCCTTTCATGACGGCGACTTCTACAAAACATTGGAAGCAGTCTGTGCACTATATGCCCAGACAAAAGATAAAAAACTGCTTCGCATGCTGGATGAAGTTATTCCCGTTATCCGCAAAGCGCAACGTGCTGACGGATATATATACACCAAAGCAACGATTGACCAGCAGCGATCGGGACAAAATATTGAGTTTCAAGATCGGCTGAGCTTTGAATCCTATAATATCGGGCATTTGATGACTGCAGGATGTATTCATTATCGGGCGACCGGACAACGTGAGTTGTTGGATATCGCGATCAAAGCAGCCGACTACCTGTATGGATTTTATAAAAAATCCAATCCGACCCTGGCGCGCAATGCTATTTGTCCTTCCCATTATATGGGAACGGTCGAGCTTTATCGGACGACCAAAGACCCGAAATATTTAGAATTGGCCAGGCATCTAATTGAAATTAAAGGTGAAATAGAAGACGGAACAGACGACAACCAAGACCGTATCCCTTTCCGTCAGCAACATAAGGCTACAGGACATGCCGTACGGGCAAGCTATCTTTATGCAGGTGTCGCAGATTTATGTGCCGAGATTGCAGATACGACATTGAGCAATCGTCTTTTTGAAATTTGGGATGATGTCACTAAGCACAAGATGTACATTACAGGTGGTCTGGGATCGCTGTATGATGGTACCTCACCCGACGGAACTTCCTATAATCCCAGTGAGGTACAGAAAATCCATCAGGCATTTGGGCGCGATTATCAATTGCCCAACTTAACTGCGCACAATGAGAGCTGTGCAAATATTGGCAATATGTTGTGGAACTGGCGCATGGCTAATTTTACGGGCGAAGCAAAATACATCGATGTATTGGAGCTGGCACTCTATAACAGTGTGCTGTCGGGAATCAGTTTGGATGGCGACAAATTTTTGTATACCAATCCATTGAGTTACTCTTCCGATCTTCCATTCCAGCAGCGCTGGTCGAAAAAGCGGGTTCCTTATATCTCATTATCTAATTGCTGTCCACCCAATATCGTTCGTACGATTGCAGAAGTAGCCAACTATGCTTACGGACTATCCGAAGAGGCTGTCGCGGTCAACCTGTATGGTGGAAATGAATTGAATACGACATACCAAGGCAAACATATCAACATTGTACAAGAATCCAGCTATCCATGGGAAGGAGCCGCCACCTTCACCTTAAAAGAGTTTCCTTCCGATTATACGTTGAAACTACGGGTGCCGGGTTGGGCTGGAAAGGCAGAAATATGGAAAAATAATGTAAAAGTAGAAGTACCGATCGAGAAAGGCTATGCCCTTTTAGCAGGATCACTTAAAAAAGGTGATCGTATCGAAATTAGACTACCGATGGAGGTTTCTTTGATGGAGTCAAATCCATTGGTAGAAGAAACGCGTAACCAGGTTGCGGTCATGCGTGGACCAATCGTGTATTGTCTGGAAAAGCAGGATGTGGCTGCGGATATCAATATCTTTGATTTGAAGATGAAACAAGGTGAACAGTTCGAGCCAAGACATGAAAATATACTGGGCCAGAATATTGTCCTGCTGGAAGGAAAAGCCTACCGGACAAATGGCACGAAATGGAATTCACTGTACCGTAAAACATCTGATGGGAAGCAGGAGGCCATTCCTGTACGTCTAGTACCCTATTTTGCTTGGGGAAACCGTACATTTGGTGATATGAGCGTTTGGATGCCAGTTTTTTAAAGCGATAAATTTATGACGATGAAAACTTGTTTTTTTGCGATCGCGTTACTGTTGGTCCAATTGAGTAGCCAGGCGAATGTAAGTTTATCGGCGCTCTTTACCGATGGAATGGTGCTGCAGCAAAAAAGTAAAGTCCCTGTTTGGGGCTGGGCAGACCCCCAGACAACAGTAACTTTACAGACCTCCTGGAATGGGCAGAAATATCAAGCGAAAGTGGACAAGCTTGGCCAATGGAAAATTGTAGTGCAAACACCGGCAGCAGGTGGAGCTTATCAGATCAAGATCTCAGAAAAAAATGTGATTGAACTGCACGATATTTTAATCGGTGAAGTTTGGCTCTGTTCGGGCCAGTCGAATATGGAAATGCCTTTGAAAGGCTACCCAGGACAGCCCATCTTGGGTAGTACAGAAGCGATCATGAATTCCAAAGACGATCAATTACGTATCTATACTGTCCCCCGAAATCCACTGTTACAGCCCGCATCTAACAGTAAACCAAGTGTTTGGAAAAAAGCTGAGCCCCAGTCAGTAGTCGGTTTCAGTGCAACAGCCTATTACTTTGGACGGCAATTGCGCAAGACTTTGGGTGTCCCTGTCGGTTTGATCCATAGTAGCTATGGCGGTTCAAATATCGAAGCCTGGATGGAGGCATCTTGGCTAGCGGATCAGAAAGATCTTAAGATCCCCAAACAGGAGGAAGGTTTGAAGGACAAAAACCGTGTTGCGACTATGTTATACAATGGTATGATCCATCCCATTGCCGGTTACGGCATTCGTGGTATCATTTGGTACCAAGGGGAGTCTAATTACGAACGTCCAGATCAATATGAAGTCTTATTCCCCCGGATGGTCGAGAAGTACCGTGCGTTATGGGGAAATAATGAACTTCCATTTTATTTTATGCAAATTGCGCCATTTGATTACGCTTCATTGCCTCCTTATCATGTAGGGGGAAAATACAATTCGGCCTATTTACGGGATGCACAGCGTAAATCATTGGATAAAATTCCGTATTCCGGGATGGCTGTTACCTTGGATTTGGGCGAACAGAATTGTATCCACCCATCACATAAACAGCAAAGTGGTGAACGATTGGCCTACGTTGCATTGCATGATAACTATGGTTTTGGGACGCTAAATCTCAAAAGTCCCCTGTATGAAAAATTAGAGATTAAAGGCAGTACAGCGGTACTTTCTTTTAAGGATGCTCCGCTGGGGCTGACGTCATATGGTAAAGAAATAAAGACTTTTGAAATTGCGGGTAAAGATCAGGTTTTTTATCCTGCAGATGCTGTTTTGAAAGGAAAGACCATTATTGTCGCGTCGCTCAAAGTTGAGGAGCCGGTGGCTGTTCGTTATGCATTTAAAGATTTCGTGGTCGGAGAGGTGTTCGGTGCAAATGGCCTGCCCTTAAGCTCCTTCCGCACGGATGATTGGTAAAAAGAAATGATGATTGAAAAACGTATTATAGGTCTTCTAATTCTGATAATTGCTTTCTTAAGCCCTGTCGAGGCGCAGGAGTTCAATTTGAAGGACTACAATGTCTCTTGGACAACCCAGAGCAAAAACTCATCTGAATCCATGCCTGTAGGAGGTGGAGATATTGGCCTGAATGTTTGGGTGGAAAATGGCGAATTACTTTTGTACTTGGGTAAGACAGGTGCATTTGACGAGAACAATACCTTGTTGAAGCTAGGTCGCGTTCGCCTCCATCTATATCCCAATCCCTTTGCCGATGGAAAATTCCATCAGGAATTGCAGTTGGACAAAGGTCATATTGTCCTGAGGGGCGAAAGCAAAGGCGTCAAGGCCGAAGTACTGGTTTGGGTAGATGTGTTTAATCCGAATGTACATCTCGAAGTAAGTGCCAATCAGAAGATCAAAGTGGAAGCAGCTTACGAGAGCTGGCGTTTTCAGGATCTGTTTCCTAAGAAGAAGGAAAATAATGCGAATTCTTGGAAGTGGGCACCGCCAAAACCGGTGGTGACGCATAAAGATCAGATTGTGGCAGAAGCAAACAATATTATTTTCTATCATCAAAATCAAGCGACTACCGCGTTTGACCTTGTCGTCGATCAACAAGGCCTGACAACCATTAAAGATTCGTTGTACAACCCATTGAAAAACAGGATTTCAGGTGGTGTTTTAAAAGGTAAGGATTTTGAATACGTTGGCCAGCGTGCAGGGACTTATATGGATACGCCGTACCAATCTTGGATACTCAAAAGTAAAGTGGCAAAGACCAATCATGCACTTCAAGTGACTTTACATGTAGGGCAACAAGCAAACCTGCAACACTGGAAAACAGCACTGGAGAATCTGGCTATGCCCAAGGCTACATTTGTATCGCCCAAACGAGCGACAGAATCCTGGTGGAAAGCTTTTTGGGATAGAAGTCATATCGTCATCCGGCCTGGCTTAACAGATCCTAATAATGAAGCTTGGCAAGTTGGCCGAAACTATCAGCTGTTTCGGTTTATGTTAGCGTGTAACGCTTTTGGCGATTATCCAACGAAATTTAATGGCGGTTTATTCACCTATGACCCTGTCACGATTGATAGTACATTTACGTTCACACCGGATTTTCGTAATTGGGGTGGGGGAACCCATACGGCACAAAATCAGCGTTTGGTCTATTGGCCATTATTGAAGAGCGGCGATTTCGATCTAATGCCGGCACAATTTAAGTTTTACCAACGCCTTTTAGGGAACGCCGAATGGCGATCCAAATTTTATTGGGGGCATTCCGGTGCAAGCTTTACGGAGCAGATTGAAAATTTTGGTTTACCCAATCCAGCAGAATACAATTGGAAGCGGCCAAGAGATTTTGATAAAGGCCTCGAATATAATGCTTGGCTGGAATACGAGTGGGATACTGTGCTGGAGTTCTGCATGATGATACTAGAAACCGAACGTTACAATAATTCCGATATTCAGACTTATATCCCCCTCATAGAAAGCTGCCTGCGTTTTTTTGATGAGCATTATCAGTACCGGGCACGGCAACGGGGCAGCAAGATATTGGATGATGCAGGTCATCTTGTCTTATATCCTGGTTCATCTGCGGAAACTTATAAAATGGCCTATAATTCGGCTAGCACAATTGCAGCTTTACAGCAGGTAACTAAAGGATTGTTGGCATTACCTGAGGGCTATATCAATACTGAATCGCGTCGTTATTTTCAGGGATTATTGACCAGAATCCCACCTTTGCCGCAGCGCGAACTTGGGGGCAAGAAGATGTTGGCTCCGGCGGAACTGTGGGCCCGGGTCAACAACACCGAATCGCCACAGCTCTATCCCGTCTATCCTTGGGGAATTTACGGTATTGGTAAACCCGATATAGATATTGCCATTAATACCTACACATATGATCCCGATGTGCTTAAATTCAAAAGTCATATCGGCTGGAAGCAGCATAATATCTTTGCGGCACGGTTGGGATTAACGGACGAGGCGAAGCAATTGACGATTTTGAAACTCAAAAATGCGGAACGGCGATTCCCGACTTTTTGGGGGCCGGGCTTTGATTGGGTTCCGGATCATAACTGGGGTGGTTCGGGCATGATCGGTTTACAGGAAATGCTTTTGCAGGTAGCTGATGATAAAATTTACCTTTTTCCGGCCTGGCCCAAAGATTGGGATGTGGATTTTAAGTTGCATGCACCTGGGCAGACCACGGTCGAAGGCAGATTAAAAGAGGGTAAATTATTGGAACTAAAAGTTTTTCCAAAAGAAAGGGAAGCTGCAATTGTCAATCTATTGCAATAACCATTTGAAATTGTTAGCGAAACAACATGGCGTATCATTGAATTTTAAGCATCAAATTTGGATCTGGAATATAACATACTAGGAGCTTGAATTCTTGATTTCGAGGCTAATAAACACGATGCCAAAAAAGAATAATAACGGGGCTATCCACAAGAATGGGTAGCCCTTTTGACTTTTTTGTACAAAAAATCGAGTCGGTCATAACAGTGCATAACAGTTCTAAAAAACCAAAGAATTAACTTAGTTGCTAAGAACCTAAATAACGTTTATATGAATGCAGTTTTCGGAGTTATATTTCATTTCATAGGCGGATTCGCCTCGGGAAGTTTTTATGTGCCGTACAAAAAAGTAAAAGGATGGTCCTGGGAATCCATGTGGATTTTAGGGGGACTTTTTTCGTGGATTATTGTTCCGCCTATAGCAGCGATGTTAACAATACCCAATTTTGTCGAGATTATTAAAAACGCGGATAACTCCATATTAGGTTATACATTTCTGTTTGGGCTGCTTTGGGGGATAGGTGGATTAACATATGGGCTTGGTGTACGTTACCTCGGTGTTTCGTTGGGAAGTAGCATCATTTTAGGGCTTAGCATGGTCTTTGGTTCTTTGATGCCCAGCATCTATTATTTTTTCAATAAGGCCGAGGGCAAACATGGAATAGATTATTTTTTTACCACCCAATCTGGCATCTGTATCCTTCTTGGACTTTTAGTCTGTGTGATTGGTGTCTATCTATGTGGTAAAGCTGGTGTTTCAAAAGAAAAACACTTATCCTCATTATCCTCAGAAAGCAAATCCGATTATAATTTTGGGCTGGGGATCGTTGTGGCAATTGTTTCAGGAATATTAAGTGCTTGTTTCAATTTCGGTATTGAAGCAGGAAAGCCCATGGCTGATGTTGCAAATACATTGTGGAAGACTGCTAATCCTAATCAAGGCGAATTTCTTTACCAAAATAATGTCACCTATATCGTGATCCTGTGGGGTGGTTTTACGACCAATTTCTTATGGTGTCTTTACCTCTTGATTAAAAACAAAACGTTTTCGGATTATACGAAATCAGAAACACCGAAAGCCAAGAATTTCCTTTTATGTGCTTTAGCAGGAACGACCTGGTATCTGCAATTTTTCTTTTACGGTATGGGAGAGAGCCGACTTGGAAACGGAGCCAGTTCTTGGATATTGCATATGGCGTTTATTATCTTGATATCAAATGCCTGGGGTGTTGCGCTCAAAGAATGGAAAGGAGTAGATCGGCCTACCTATCGTTCCATCATAGCTGGCATCGTGACAATCATCATTTCCATTTGTATCGTAGGATTTGCGAAAACATTAGAAAATTAATATTAAAACAAAATATAGAAGAAGTGAAAACGTACAAACATGTCAATTATTTATGGGACGATCAGAAGGCTCAAGCACTTCGTGGTGATGAGGTAGCTTTGTTGTTATATCGTTCAAATATTCTAGGTGCAGATTTAAGAATCACAAATTATGGCGGTGGTAATACGTCTTGTAAAGTTGTGGAAAAAGATCCTTTGACGGGGGAGGAAGTTGAGGTAATGTGGATTAAAGGGTCTGGTGGAGATATTGGAACATTGAAAAAATCAGGTCTTGCGGCGCTTTATTTACAACGTCTTCGCAATTTGGAAAATGTTTATCGTGGTCTTGAACATGAAGATGAAATGGTTGAGTTATTTAACCATTGTATCTATGATTTAGCGTCAAAAGCCCCGTCTATCGATACGCCTTTACATGGGTTCCTACCATTTAAGCATATTGATCATTTACATCCAGATGCTGCAATTGCGATTGCCGCGGCAAAAGATGGAAAAAAGATAACACAGGAATTGTTTAATGGAACCATAGGCTGGGTTGATTGGCAACGTCCTGGATTCGATCTTGGGCTGCAATTGCGTGCCTGCTTGGAAGAAAATCCAGGTATCCGTGGTATTATGCTGGGCTCACATGGCTTGTTTACTTGGGGAGATACAGCATATGAATGTTATATCAATTCCTTGGATGTAATCGAAGCTTGCGCGGAATATCTTGAGCAAAACTATGGTAAAAAAGCACCTGTATTTGGTGGGCAGAAAGTAACTAGCTTGAGCAAGGAGGAAAGAACGTCACAGGCAGCCAAACTCGCTCCTGTTTTAAGGGGTTTCTGTTCCAGTGAACGTCATATGATCGGACACTTCACGGATGATGAGCGTGTATTGGAATTTATCAATTCACATGATTTAGAACGTTTGGCCCCGCTTGGTACCAGCTGTCCGGATCACTTTTTAAGAACTAAAATTCAGCCGTTGGTATTAAATTTGGACAAATCCGAAAATTTGGACAACGTTGAAGAATTAAAAGCGAAATTGACTCCATTGTTTGAAGATTACCGTGAAATGTATGCACAATACTACGAAAGCTGCAAACATGAAAACAGTCCAGCTGTACGGGATAAAAACCCAGTCATCGTATTATATCCGGGTGTTGGTATGTTTGCTTTTGCCAAAGACAAACAAACGGCACGTGTAGCGGCAGAATTCTACACCAATGCAATTAATGTAATGAAAGGAGCCGAAGCTGTAAGTGAATATACTGCTTTACCTCGTCAGGAAGCATTCGATATTGAATATTGGTTATTGGAAGAGGCTAAGCTTCAACGTATGCCAAAGCCAAAAGCTTTATCTGGAAAAATTGCTTTGGTTACTGGAAGCGGTGGCGGTATCGGGAAAGCGATCGCAAAGAAGATGGCTCAGGAAGGCGCTGTTATTGTCTTAAATGATATCAATACGGAACGATTGGAATCCAGTAAAGCCGAATTTGTTGCCGAGTTTGGAAAAGATTCAGTCATCGCTACGATCCTCGATGTAACCAATGCCGAGTCCATTAAGGATGCCTTGAAAGATGCTGCTTTAGCATTTGGCGGTATTGATATTATTGTAAACAATGCCGGACTATCGATTTCAAAAACAATCGAAGACCACACGGAGAAAGATTGGGATTTATTGTACGATGTATTGGTAAAAGGGCAGTTCTTGGTTACTCAGGGAGCGACTTCAATATTAAAAGGGCAGGCAATCGGTGGCGATATCATAAATATTGTCAGCAAAAATGCTTTGGTTAGCGGTCCCAACAATACAGGGTATGGAAGTGCAAAAGGTGCCCAGTTGCATTTGAGCCGATTATGCGCAGCAGAACTAGGGCCGGCAGGAGTACGTGTAAACGTTGTCAACCCTGATGCAGTTATTTCAGATAGTAATATCTGGGCCGGTGGATGGGCTGAAGGTCGTGCGAAAGCCTATGGCATCACTGTTGCCGAATTGCCTGCTTACTATGCAAAACGGACGCTATTGAATCAGATCATCCTACCAGAAGACATTGCAAACGCGTGTTTTGCTTTTGTCGGCGGACTATTGCATAAATCTACTGGAAACGTTTTAAACGTTGATGGTGGCGTTGCTATGGCGTTTGTACGCTAATTTTAATATCTTAGGTGTCGCGTTCGGAAAGGGAAAAATGTACGCGACACCTAGCATTTTTACACGATAACCATTAAATCATGATTCTAGATAAGAAAATTATAGATCAGCACAATAACCAATTAAAAGATAAGCATAAAAGGTCGTTTGACTATGTTTCGGCAGATGTTCCACAGGTTGGTGAAATTCTGAATAAACTTCAAAATTTTCAAATTGCTATACCAAGCTGGGCATTAGGTACGGGCGGAACTCGCTTTGGCCGTTTTTCTGGTGCAGGTGAACCAGGCACTTTAGAGCAAAAGCTCGAAGATGTTGGGTTGCTGCATGCACTGAACAAATCAAGCGGAGCAATTTCTTTGCACATCCCTTGGGATATTCCTTCGGATGCAGAAAAAATTAAAGCATTGGCATCCTCCCTGGAAATTGGATTTGATGCCGTAAATTCTAATACTTTTCAAGATCAGGCGGGACAGGTGCACAGTTATAAGTTTGGTTCATTGCACCATGTCGATCCAAAAGTTCGTCAGCAAGCGGTGGATCATAATATTGAAGTTATTAACTATGGCAAAGCTTTGGGTTCTAAAGCTTTGACCGTTTGGTTGGCCGATGGATCATCTTTTCCTGGGCAATTGAATTTTAGAGAAGCTTTCCAAAATACGTTATCAAGTTTACAAGAAATATACAAGCACCTGCCGGAAGATTGGAAACTCTTTGTTGAGTACAAAGCATTTGAACCCTATTTCTACTCCATGACAATTGGTGACTGGGGACAATCCCTTTTGTTAGCAAATAAACTAGGACCCAAAGCATATACATTGGTTGATTTGGGACACCATTTGCCAAATGCAAATATTGAACAAATTGTTTCTTTATTGTTGATGGAAGGAAAACTAGGTGGATTCCATTTCAATGATAGCAAGTATGCTGACGACGATCTGACAGCTGGAAGTATCAAACCATATCAATTGTTCTTGATCTTCAATGAATTGATAGACGGTATGGATGTAAAGGGTATTGACCATGCGAGCGGACTAGGGTGGATGATTGATGCCTCTCATAATCTGAAAGATCCATTGATAGACCTTCTACAATCCGTTGAGGCAATAAAGATTGCTTATGCTCAGGCTTTATTAGTCGATCGTGAAGCATTAAAACAAGCACAGCAAGCAAACGATATCGTCAAAGCACAGGAAATCCTGCAGGATGCGTTTCGTACCGATGTTAGACCGCTTGTTGCAGAAGCAAGACTGAGAAGCGGCGCGGCCTTAAATCCAGTTCAATTATTCGACGAAGAAAATTTACGGAATAAACTTATCGAGGAACGCGGAGTAAATTCTGTAGCTACAGGTTTGTAATTAGGGAAAAAAGAATGAAGGGGAAACCAATACCAGTAGTCGCCATATTCGACGTTGGGAAGACGAACAAGAAATTATTTCTCTTTAACGAGCAGTACCAAATCGTATTTGAACGGTCGGCTCGTTTTTTGGAAACTGTAGATGAAGATGGCGATCATTGTGAGAATTTGGAGAGTTTACGTCTGTCAGTTTTTGACTCGTTGCATGAAGTGTTTCGAAAAGGTGAGTTTGAAATCAAAGCGATTAATTTCACGTCATATGGAGCAAGTTTTGTCTATATTGATAAAGATGGTAGACCTTTGACGCCATTATATAATTATTTAAAAGAATACCCTAAAAAATTGCTGGAATCTTTTTATGCACAATACGGTGGAAAGGATAAATTCGCATTAGAAACCTCCTCTCCAAGCTTGGGGAGTCTGAATTCAGGACTACAGGTCTACCGCTTGTCAAAACTTAAACCAGCTATATTTAAGGAAGTGAAGTGGGCGCTACATTTACCACAATATTTGAGTTATCTGATTTCAGGTCAAGCATATTCTGATATGACAAGTATAGGCTGTCATACTGCACTTTGGGATTTTAAGCAAAATAATTACCATCAATGGGTGCATGATACAGGTATCATCCAAAAAATGGCGCCTATTATGCAGGGAGATCAGTTGTTCAGGGCAACGTTTCCTGGAAGTGGTTATCTTGTAGGGAGCGGTTTACATGACAGCTCTTCGGCTTTGATTCCTTACTTACTGAATTTTCATGAACCCTTTATATTAATCTCAACGGGGACTTGGTGTATTTCATTCAATCCATTTAATGATGATCCATTGACAAAAGATGAACTGAATGAAGATTGTCTGCAATACATGACTTACACAGGGAAACCTGTTAAAGCTTCGCGGCTATTTGCCGGCTACGAGCATGAAGAACAAGTGAAACGTATTGCAAATTTCTTTCAGGTCTCAACCGGCAGGTTCAAACAGATTGGTTTGCAATGGAATATCATTGAAAAATACCAAGCATTAGATATTTCGGATGAGTTGTCAGCTTTTTCATCCATTGATTTGAGTCATTTTAATGATTATACCGAAGCTTATCATGTTTTCATGATGCATTTGGTAAAAGCACAGGTAAAAGCGACCTCTTTAGTCTTAAAGAATAAGGGCGTGCAACGCATATTTGTAGATGGTGGTTTTAGCCGTAATGTTATTTATATGACGTTATTGGCACAAGCCTTTCCAAATAGTGAAGTTTTTGGAGCATCAATGGCCCAGGCTACGGCATTGGGGGCTGCATTGGTCATCCATGATCACTGGAATACGCAGGCAATGCCAAATGATATCATTGAGTTGCGCTATTTTAGGACCAAACAGCAACCGCAGGTATAAAATAGAGTTTGTGTAAATAAGAATCTAGTTTTTTTATTAGTTATCGTGAGAGGTCAGGCAACTTGTTGTCTGGCCTGTTTTTTTGATGGATTATATAGACCTCGTTGGGAATTATAAGATAAAAGGTTTCCAAACGGGCGTAAGGAAACCTTTATTAAAAACCTAAAATTATGAATAATTATACCAATTATTATATGATATGTAAAAGTGTTGAATTTTAATGGTTCGGCTGTCCTGAACTGTTGATAGCGTACTTTGTGTTTTTAAAGGACAGGAAAGCGCAGGGTGGTCTGATCAATTTGAAAAATTATATTTGAGTGTCCTAAATTAATAGAACTTAAAGATGAAGAGATTAATCTTAACGATTGGATTTTTTATACAGCTCTGTAGCCATATTTTATTTGCCGAACAGATTGTTTGGGAATTTCGCTTTGGTGATGTTAAAAAATACCAGACTGCAATTTCTTTAAGAGAAGCACAGGCTTATAGCGATACGCAGGGGTATGGATTTGCGTTTTCAACGGAAAAGAACGTGACTATTGATCAAAAGAATAAAATGCTGTTAAGTGACAAACCATTTTATTTCTGTGTAAAAGTTCCTGAAGGAAATTATAAAGTTACGATTACCTATCATGGCTTAAGCGATAAACTTTACCACACTACAGTACGGTCGGAATCACGGAGGTTGCAAATAGAAAATCAGGAAGTTATACCAAATAGATCCGTAGACAAAGCTTTTGTTGTACATATTAAAAATCCTAAGATTGCTTTGGGCGGAATGGTAGAGTTGAAGAAACCGCGGGAGCAGCAAAAGTTGGATTGGGATGATAAGCTGACCTTGGAGTTTCAACAAACTAATTGTATTTCGGCTATTCGTATTGAATCGATAAGCAATGTTCCAACGGTATTTTTAGCGGGGAATTCTACGGTCGTGAATCAAGAAGATGAGCCCTGGGCATCCTGGGGACAAATGATTCCTCGTTTTTTTGATGCAGGCGTAGCCATTGCTAATCATGCTGAATCTGGCTTAGCATTAAGTTCATTTTTGTCCTCAAAAAGATTGGAAAAAATTCTCTCTGTCACCAAACCAGGAGACTATTTATTTATCGAATTTGGGCACAATGATCAAAAAGAAAAGGGAGAAAATGCAGGTGCATATAAAGGATACAGTGAGCGATTGCGTTATTTTGTTCGTGAATTTCGAGCGAAAGGTGGTATTCCAGTTATTCTCACTTCGACAGCACGACGCTCATTTGATGAACAAGGACATTTGGTTCATACTTTAGGTGACTTTCCTGATGCAGCTCGCAAAGTTGCGGCAGAACTTCAAGTCCCCTTGATAGATCTCAATAAGAAAACAAGTTTGTTTTATATGGCACTAGGCGTTGAGGAGTCCAAACGGGCATTTGTCCACTATCCTGCGCATACTTTCCCAAATCAGGAAAATGCACTGGCTGATAATACCCATTTTAATCCTTACGGTGCTTATGAAATTGCAAAGATGGTACTAACTGGAATTAAAGAAAATCAATTGGCGATTGCGGGACATATCATCGATTTTCAGGGCTTTGATCCACAGCAACCAGATGATTTTAAAACTTGGTATTGGCCGCCAAGTCTAATTAATAGTGTTGTTAAGCCAGATGGCAATTAGTTTTGTATTGATATAATGTGAAGGTCGGGCAGTATTTGTCCGACCTTTTTTATGTTCTATTTGCTCATGTAGACAGGATAGTGCAGGTTGGTGCAAATGTCTTTTAGACATATATTTGTTACACCAATTATGAACCGTAATAAAGCACAAACTTTCGCTTCATAAAACGTATTATTTGAAGTACCTCTGCGAGCACTTGCCGTAATTTATTATTAATCAAATTATTGACCTAATACATTTACTATGTTATCATCCAAATTTAACCTATTTTGGATTGCACTATTGATTACGGTAGTGTCATGTAGGAAAGAAGCCTTTGACGCCTACTATGGTAGACCCGATTGGCTGGCAAGTCCAATTTACCAGCAGCTCGATTCAATGGGTGACTTTAAGAAGTACCTGAGCTGCATTGAATTGTCCGGCTATAAGAATACACTTGGAACTGCGGGTTCTTGGACTGTATTTGCCCCCACTGATCAGGCCTTTGATCAATTTATGAAGGAAAATGGTATTAGTGATGTATCAAAGATTGATGCAAAACTGGCCGAGAAAATTGTACGTTCTTCGATGATTTATGATGGCGAGCGGCTTGAAAAGTTAAACGATTATTTTTCAGCCAAAGGTTGGCAGCAAGGTTTTGCTTTCCGGCGCCGATCTGTATACTATGACTTTGTTGAAAAAGAGGATTTGGGGACTGGCAAAATTAGACGGTTTGTCTCGACAAATCGTGGTCCTAATGTGACTTATGCAGCTACGGATAACAATAATAAACACATTAGCTATTTTTTTGATGCTTACATGAGCCAGCGTGGTTTAGGGGCTATAGACTATCAGTCATTTTATCCTAACAGTAGCTATACGGGCTTAAACGTTGGGCCAGCTGAAATTGATCCTGTACGAAGCAATATCTCCGCAGAGAATGGCTATATCCATGTTGTGAATAAAGTTTTGGTTGCAGAGAAGAGTATCGATCAATACCTTCGCGATAATACAAGTTATTCCGCATTTAAATCGATTCTGGATTTCTTTGCTTCTTATACATATAATGCAGAAATAACACGGAAGAATGAGGTGCTCACCGGAGAAAAGGATTCTGTATTTGTTAAGGGCTATGCGGGGATTGGTTTGGCGCTCAACAATGAAAATTATGCAAAGGAAGATCCCAACGACGCCCAAACCAATAATTTTTCGATCACGGTACCTACCAATGAGGCTGTAAGTAATTACGCTAAACGTGTATTGTTAAAATATTACCCCCAAGGTACCACGTTAAAAGATCTTTTTTATACAAATCCTACTGTCTTAACAGAATTTGTAAATTCTCATCTATACAATACACAGGTGTGGCCATCACAGTTCACTCAAGCGCAAAACTTTGTTGGTGAACTGCCCAAGGTGACAAAGGCTAATATCAAAGAGACAAAATTGTTGAGCAATGGCGCATTTTATGGTATAGATGCTTGTCAACAGGCCAATGTTTTCCATTCCGTCTATGGTAACGTTTTATTGGATCCTAAATATAGCTTCATGCGTCGCGCATTGGAACGCATGAGTATGAATTTGACATTAAAGATTCCAACCATTCGTTATATGCTGATCCTTGTATCGGATCAAAAGTTATATGAAATGGGCTTTGATTATGATGCTTATAATACCTCTGACCCGATCCGTTTTAATGGCGGAAACGGTACACCGGAAATGCGAGAGGTGCTTATGGCTCATATTATTCCATTAGGAAATGATCCCTTGCCTGATTTATCGGGAAAAGGAATATTGGAAAGCTATGCAGGAGAGTATGTAAAGTTTAGCCAGATGAAAATGTCTTCTAGTGGAACTTTGGATGGCCCAACAGAAACACAGCAAATCCGCATTGATTCGATCAGTATTGGAAATAACCTTTCAGGTCCGTTAAATGGAGTTGCTGTCTATCTGAATGGGGGGTTGACTTCATCGAATACCAATATTGGATTCTTCCTCAAAAATATTGGAGCGGATCAGGCCTCCTCTCCATTCAATTCATTTTATAAATATTTAATTGCAAGCACAGTCTATTCGGCTACAGATGGAGTCGTCAAAGGAATAGAACTCGGATTGAACTATACCCTACTTATTCCTAACAATGACGCTATAGCCAATGCGGTTGCAAACAACGATTTGCCAGCATCAACCGCTCCAGCAGATCAAGCGTCAATAGATAAAATAACCCGGTTTATTCAATATCATATTGCGCGCAATTCATTTGCAATCGATGGAAAGAAGACAGGGTTCTTTCAGTCGCTTTGTAAAAATGTAGACGGGGATGCCCAATCAATACAGGTTGCTGTCAACCAGGTTAATAAGTTGCAGGTAATGGATAACCTCAACCGAACCGTTGAAGCAGATGTGGTGCAGAGTAATCAACTTGGACAGCGCGTATTGATACATTCTCTCAAAGGATATTTAAAGCATGGCCTGTAATCTAACCGAAAACATGATGAAACAGATAAACTATTTGATTTTAATAGGGTGCATAGTATGGATGACTTTCTGGGGGGGAGGAGTTTACGCGCAAAATAATGCGGCTTTGCTCACCGGAAAGGTGACCGAAAAAGGAACAAAACAGCCTATCGTTGGTGCAACGGTTGTCTTAAAAGATAATGATAACCGCACAATTGTGGGAACGACCACAGACGTTGAGGGCAACTATAGTCTCAGAGCTAGGATGCAAGGCTTGAAACTAGCGGTCTCCTACACGGGGTATAAATCTTCGGGTGCGATTGCAGTAGGAGATCGGAAAACGATCAATGTGCAGATTGAATCAACAAATAATGTGATTGATGAGGTTGTTATCTCAAAGTCTAAACCTATCAATGACGGAACAGGCATGGGGATTTCGAAAGAACGTAATACAGCAGCGATTTCAACGATTAGTATGGATGAGCTTTCCGAAATGCAATCTGTATCTGTCGATCAAGCGTTGCAGGGAAGGTTGCCAGGAGTTGATATCACAACAGTATCAGGCGATCCCGGGGCTGGGATGCAGATCCGGATTCGCGGTACATCTTCTTTAAATGGAGCAACCGACCCATTAATTGTGGTTGATGGAATGCCTTATGATATTACTATTCCGGACGATTTCAACTTCGCGACTTCTGATGATAATGCCTATGGGCAATTGTTAAATATCGCACCATCTGATATACAGGATATCTCGGTATTGAAAGATGCTGCTGCGACTGCTGTTTGGGGATCTCGTGGAGCAAATGGGGTCTTAGTTATTACGACGAAGCGTGGAACCGTAAGCGCCCCTACATTGGGATATACCTTCAAAGGATCTATTTCAAGGCAACCTGAATCTATTCCATTATTGAATGGTGATCAGTACTCGACCTTATTGTCCGAAGAATTCTACAATGCAGGAAAGGTTTTTTCTACGACAGACAATGCCCAGCAGTTCCAGTACGATCCAAACAATACCTATATTTACCACAATTATAGTAATAATTCCAACTGGGTAGATGCCATTACGCAATTGGGCTATTTTCAAGATCATAATTTGCAGGTACGTGGTGGCGGTGAAAAAGCACGTTATTTAGCTTCAATCGGTTACTTTAATCAAGAAGGAACAACTATTGGAACAGGTCTAAACCGTCTATCTGCCCGGATCAATTTGGATTATGTGGTTTCAGAGCGCATTGGTTTCCAATCTGACGTCTCTTATACCCATGTTGACAATGATAATCTATACCATAAGAATGTACGCGATATAGCATATCGCAAGATGCCAAATCAGGCCATTTGGGAATATGATGAATATGGTAACCTAACTGGAAATCTATTTAACCCTTCTTCTTCAGCGCAGGGATACTATCCGGGAACATACAATCCCTTATCCATGGTTAAAAATTCGATTGCGAAGCAATTGGGAGACATTCTACAGACTCGGTTTAATGTGGATTATAAATTGATACCTAATACCTTGCGATTTGTAAGTACGCTGGCGTTAAATATTAAAAACAACAAGACCAAACTCTTTCTGCCTCAGTTGGCAACAGGTCGGCCCTTTACCGAAAATACAGTGAATACGGCAGCAGACTCAGATTTGGACGAATTTTCACTGAGTACAAATACCCGACTTTTGTTTACACCTGCATTGGGAGACAACCACCTGCTGACTGCCAATTTATCTTTCTTGACTTCTGATTATCGTTATACGATCCAAGGACTTCTTTCAACTAATACCGCATCGTCTTATCTGCAGGATCCAAGTGTGCCGTCGCGGACCTTGACTGGATATGCACAATCAGTTGCATCGCAATCTCGTTCAATCGGAGCCTTAATCCAAGCGAATTATATGCTCAACAAGAAATATGTTTTTGCCGCAAGTCTGCGTGGTGATGGCAACTCAAAATTTGGTCCTGATAATCGATATGGACTATTTCCTGCTTTTTCTGCCGCTTGGCAGATCGGAAGGGAAAATTTCTTAAAAGATGTTAAAGCCATAAAAGATATCAAGCTAAGAGCGAGCTGGGGGCGCAGCGGCAATGCTCCTCGACGTGATTATACCTATATCAATGTCTATAGCACCAATGATTATGCTTATTTGGATGAGAACGGGGTCTATTCAAAAAATATAGAGTTGTCAGATTTAAAATGGGAAACGGTGACACAGCAGAATTTGGGTATGGATGTCGAGATGTTCGACTACCGTTTGATGTTTGGTGGAGAGATTTATAAAAATAGAACAACAGATCTGATGATGGACAATATTCAGATTCCAACCTATACTGGATACAGTGGACTGGCTATGAATGTTGGTACAATGGATAATGATGGCTGGGAAGCAAATTTTACCGTGGTGCCCATTCGTAATAAAAAATGGGATGTTAGTTTTACTTTCAATATTGCGCACAATCAAAATGTGATCCGCGAGATATCACCACTTTATCCCCGCGAAAATGCCAGATCATCTTTAAAGAATAAAACATTTTTCACCTATTTCCAGGAGAATAATCCTTATGGATCTTTCTATGGGTTTCGTTACTTGGGCGTTTACAAAGATCAGGAAGCCACAATTGCAAAAGACGCACAGGGGAATGCCATTGTGAGTCCCGATGGTGAGACAATCTATATGCGTTTTAATTATCCTACAGTCGATTATGTTTTCCAAGCGGGCGATGCGATGTACGAAGATATCAACCATGATGGTGTGATTGATCAAAAGGATATTGTGTATTTGGGCAATAGCAATCCGAAGCTTACGGGCGGGTTTGGATTTAATGTGGGATATAATAAACGTTTGAAATTAAGTGCCTTCTTTAACTATAGACAAGGGTCTCAAATTATTAATGGAACCAAAATGAATACGACTGATATGCTTGGGTATAACAACCAAAGTACAGCCGTGTTACGCAGATGGCGTAAAGATGGCGATGTGACAGATATTCCACGTGCCTTATATGGAACCGGATATAATTCTTTGGGATCAAGCCGCTATGTCGAGGATGCATCCTTTTTACGTTTGCGTACAGTCACCCTAAAGTATGATTTTGCAAAAGAATTCTTGCAACGGTTTCATATAGATGGACTTGGCGCTTATCTGACCGTAGAAAATATTTTTACGCTGACAAAGTATACCGGTCAAGACCCTGATGTGGCCGTAAAGTTAAAGGATGCATTTACTGTGTTAATGGATAATTCAATGACACCGCCATTAAAAACAGTTACACTAGGTATTACAGCACGTTTTTAAAACAAGGTTATGAAAAGAACAATCTTATGGAGTTTAGTTGCTGCGGGAAGCATTTTACTCAATTCTTGTAATAAATGGCTGGATTTACAGCCGCAGGATGGAATAACCCGTGCAGAATTTTGGAAAACAAAGGAGGATGTCCATGCTGCCTTAATTGGTATCTATTCTTCCCTTAATTCGGGACCTGTAGAACAACAATTGTTTACTTGGGGCGAACTTAGGGCCGATCTAGTTGGGTTGACCAGTTATGCAAGTGACGACAACCGCTTGGTAAAGAATTATAATATCTTAAGCACAAATGTAATTGCGGACTGGAGTGCTATTTATACTGCGATAAATAATTGTAATCTGCTGATTGATTATGCAGGTCAGGCAAAACAGGCCGATCCTACTTTTACAGAGGCCGAATACAATACAGATTTGGGGGAAGCCTTAGCTGTCCGCAGCTTTTTGTATTTCTATTTAGTACGCACGTTTCGGGATATCCCTTTAAAATTAAAAGGAACCTCAAAAGACACCGATATTGTTTCCGTAGGGCAGTCCACTGGCGATGCAGTGCTCAAGCAAATCGAGAAAGATCTCTTGCAGGCTTTGGATTGGATACCCGAGTACCATGTCAATACCTCGGGTTACAATGCGACAAATGCCGGTCGGGTGACAAGACCCGCGGTACGGGCGATGTTGGCTGACGTATATCTATGGCTGGAACAATATGATAAAGTGGAAGAGCAGACCGCAAAAATTTTAGAAACTGGACGATATAGTCTAATTGGCGCAGCATTGCCTGAAATTTTTGATGGTGGCACGATAGAAACGATTTGGGAGTTGAGCCATAAAAACTCCAGTGAAAATCCGATGTATAATATTGGTGTGATTGCCCGTAGACCATTCACAGCCAATGTGGATATCTTGAATAATGAGATCTTTCCATCGAACGAAGGAACAGATATAGATTTATTCGATAGTCGTGGAGAAGGAATTCTGTATGGTATGTCGGGAGATCTGAGAAAATACGGTACCGAATCCCCCGACTACTACAATTTTCAGCTCTATCGCGTATCTGACGTCATGTTGATGCGTGCTGAAGCTTTGGCAGAGCTGGGGCGAGGGACGGAAGCATTGGCACTTCTTGAGGATTTGCGAACCAAGCGTAAAGCCATAAAAGCTACGGATCCGAATATTGAAGCGACTGATTTAGAGGGAATCATCTTATTCGTCTTCGCTGAGCGTGCACGTGAACTGACTTTCGAAGGTAAACGTTGGTTTGACCTTTTGCGCTTGGCAAAGAAAGATAATTATGCAAACATCAATGTCCTAGTAGATCTTGTAACGAAAGTTGTAGACGCTAATGTACGCCAATCGGCAATTAATAAAGTGCGCGATGTGGACAGCCATTATCTTCCCATTTTGGAAACTGAACTCTTCAAAGACAAACAGTTGAAGCAAAACCCATTTTACCTAAAATAGATCGTTATGAAAAGAAATTTTAGAAAACAATATTGGCTGATAGGGACATGGTTTGTCCTGTTAGTTGCGCTTATATTTTCCTGTCAAAAAGAGAAATATCGAATTTCAACCTCAGATGAAGTCAATATTACAGGTTATTTGGAAGCACATGAAACTGATTATTCCTTATTGACCGAAATCTTATATCGTTCGAAAACTGCAGGCTATCTTGGTGCGTATGGTACTTACACACTTTTTGCTCCTAATAATGAGAGCATTAATGCCTGGATCAAAGACAATGGAAAAACTGCATTGAGTGATTTTACAGATGCGCAGCTATTGGATTTTGTCAAGTACCATGTGGTTAGGGATACAGTAGGCAGCACGCGTTTTACAGATGGGAAAATCAAAACTGCGAGCTTATTAGGTGAATATTTATACACAGATGTGCAAAATGGGATTTACCGAATTAATAAGTCTGCAAAAATTATCAGATCGAATATTATCTGTGGTAACGGTATCATTCATTCCATAAATAAAGTATTAGTTCCACCAGCACAGAGTCTTGCTGAATTGATAGGGAATAATCCTCGTTATTCCATTTTTGCCGAGGCTTTAAAAGAGACTGGGTTTTATGATACTTTATATTATCAACGCGGTGTAGCGGTGGCGGATGCTAAACGTTTTCAGACCGCTATTGTTGAGTCCGACTCTGTTCTGCAGCTGCAGGGGATCAAAAGTTATGGGGATATGAAAGCAGCCTATTCACAGACGGGTGATGTGAAAAGCCATAAAGATAGCTTGTGGTTATATATGGCCTATCATTTAAGCAACGATATCAAATTTTTGGAAGACATCGTTGCTGCAAATACGATCTATACTTTGGCCTCAAAAGAGATTATTTCGACCAAATTATTAGGTGCACAGATCTTATTGAATGATGATGTGTTTAATGGGGTTCATGAAGTGGGTGCTGAAATAAACAGATCACAGAGCGATGTGTTGGCATCCAATGGCGTGCTGCATGAGACAAAACAAACCTTTAAGATCAAAGTTCGCCAGCAGGTACCGGTGTATTTTGATATAGCAACCTCGCCCGAATTAGTCAATGCACTGGGGAGCGCCTATTTTAATAGTTCCAAGGCATTGGTGGCAAATGGTGCAACCATTGCCAATTCTTTTGGCTTTAATAGTTTAACGGTTTCAACCATTGGCACGAACGGATATTATTATTATAAAGCCTTAGAAACGAAGCGCCCCTATGCAAATGGAGACCTCTTAAGCCTTTCGCTTTGTGCGAATAATAGTGCGCGGGCAAAATGGATTGAATTTAAGACTCCATATCTCGTAAAAGGACGGTATAAAGTCTGGATCTGTTATGCCCAGCATGGGGATGCCCCAGAGATTCAGGCAACATTTAATCCTGGAAAAGGAGATGAACAAATCTTGCCCAATACGATCATACTGAATCAAAGTCTGACCGCTTCGGGTGTTAGCGACCTCGCGAATGCAAACGCGGATAATCTGATGTTGGCACAGGGCTACAAACGTTACATGGCAACAGTAGGCGATTACAATGCAAATAATATTACCGGTGGACTCAAAGCAAAATCAGGTAGTGAAGCGCCTTTGAATGTTGGCCGTTTGGCCGGTATTATCAATGTGGAGACAACTGATCGACATGTCATCCGTTTTGAAGCGATCAAAGATAAAAAATGTGGTAACAATACCGTCTATCTGGATATGATCCAATTTATACCCGCAGATGATCTTGAGCAGAACTACCCTAGATTTCATCAAATTTCAGGTGAACTTTTTTATAGACCAAAATAACAGGATACACAACTATGAAAGCTATAATTTATAAAATTTACCTACTCGTATTGGGCATGTGTTTACTGTCTGCTTGTTCCAAAAATTGGGAGGATCATTTTGGAGGAGGTGATGCCGATGCTCAAAAAAACTTATATACAATTATTTCCGAGCATGCTGAGTTTTCAACTTTTATGGACCTGCTCAATAAATCGGGCTATGGTGAATCGTTGAAGGCGTCGAAAAACTATACCTTGATAGTACCAACCAATGAAGCAATTGCCGCAGTGCAGGATCAATATAATTTTTCCGATACTGCGGTTATCAAGAGCTTCGTTGGCTACCATATTATCAATTCGGTCTATAATGTGAATTCAGGAGCTGATACCGTAAAGGCATTAAACTTCCGAAATAAATATGTGGAGTTTACGCATGGCACATTTGACGGTGTTGAACCTCTTCAGGGGAATCTGGTGGCGAGCAATGGACTTTATCATGTGGTAGGTCGTCCCTTAAAGCCTCTTCAGAATATATTTAATCTAGTACGCACCTTTTTTGCCGATACCAAGCAAATTGAGGCTGTGAATTCCTTTGATACAGTGTCCACAGAGGGTGATATTATATATTACAGGTATAGCCCGGTATGGTATACGGAGGTACGTCGCAATATGACTACTGAAAATAAGAAACACACCTATTTCGTAGTAGACGACGAAAATTTTGAGACCGAGTATGCTAAGTTAAGACCTTTCTATGCGACAGCCTATGAGGAAGGGAATACACTTCATCCTGACAGTACGACTACTTTTTTTACTAAAAAGGCTTTGTTGCGCGATTTTATTGTAGCGGGAGAATTGGCTACGGATCAACTTACAAATAATCTGATTTCGATAGCGGGAACCAAATTTAGTGTTGACCCCACAAATATTATCTCGCGGACAAAGGCCAGTAATGGAGTTGTTTATCGTGTGAAGCGACTTGAGTTTGCACTAGCGGATCAGATCAAGGAAATTAAGGTATTGGGGGCAAGACCCATCGGTTACAAACAAACGGATAAGCGATCAAATACCTTTTTCAGGGAAAAGCGAGATAATGAAGGAAATTTATACAATGACATTGAAGTATATGATCATAAGGTTACTTCCTTTTATGTGAAGTATCGCGCTACAGGTATGAACGTTGCTAAATATAAAGTATATGGACGAGCAATTATGGGACTGGCTGGTGATCCGCAAACAGCGGCATTTCTCCAATATGTCTACTTTTTTGACCCGAAACTTATATCGGTTACCGAGGCGGATTTATACAGACGTCCAGTCGTCAATAACCTGGGAGCAAACGATACCCGAATGACATTTGATGTACAGCCGCTTAATCATGGAGAAGTTTATTTAGGTGAGGTGACACAAGACCAATATGGTAATCTGCCTTTGCTTGTTATGAGCAATGGTACTGGACCTATTATTTTAGAATACCTCCGATTCGTACCGATTATTCAATAATAAAGTAAAACGAAATGAGTTCGATCAAAATAAATTATAAATTAGGTGTTATCTTGTTTATTTCTACCTTGGGAGCGCACCGCAGTTGGGCGCAACAAGATACTGCCGCCCGCACTATACAGCAACAAGTTACTTCTGCTTATTCCGTTAAAGGTACTGTCTATGACAGCCAAACCAATAAGCCTATTGCAGGTGCTCGTATAACCTATGGCAGTAACGTAGCAAAATTGACCGATAGTAAAGGTAATTTCCGTTTAGAACTACCGGTTTCCAATGCAATTGTTGAAGTTTCTTTAGATGGATATATAGCTAAGCAGGTACCGGTGTTGCTAGATAAATCGATGAAGGTGGTCTTATACCCTGAGGGGTATCGTTCTTTCTATAAAAAGACGGAGACAGTATTTGGTGATAATGGAGTTTTAAATAATACAGGCGCAGTCGAAAAGTTGGAACTTAATGCTTGGGAACAGAATTCTGAAACAGTCAATAGCTACCTGCAAGGGAAGCTGGCTGGAGTACAAGTAACTCGACATTCAGGCACACCTTCTATTGGCGGAAATCTCAATATTCGAGGCCTGCAATCCTTGTATTCCAATAACCAGCCCTTATATATTGTAGACGGTATTGTGTATAATGCCGAGCATTTGAGTCCCTCTATAACCACAGGACATCTCAATAATGCATTGCAGCACATTGATGTGCGCGATATTCAAGATATTACGGTATTGAAAGACGCTGTCTCCGCTAATATTTATGGCGCCAAATCATCGAATGGAGTTGTGGTCATTAATACGAACCATTCAAAAGAGCTGGCTACGCAGATCGATCTGCAGGCGACAACAGGATATAATTTCCGTCCAAAACGTATTCCCGTCATGAAGTCTTATGCCTACCGAAGTTATTTGAATGATTTGTTGGCAACGAGCACCTACAGTGGTGAGGAAATTGCGAATATGCCTTTCAATAATGATAATCCAAAATTCGATGAATATGCGAAGTATCATAATGAAACGGATTGGCAGAAAGATGTGCTTAATAATACAGTCGACCAGAATTATTTTCTTCGGGTTACAGGGGGAGACAATATAGCACGGTATGCTTTGTCAGTAGGTTATAACAATGAACAGGGTGTTTTGGATAACACAAAGCAAAATCGCTATACGGCACGTTTTAATGGCGACATGAACTTGACCAAGAAATTAACTGCTCAGACCAATATCTCCATGGGTTATGGGCAGCAAAGCTTGAAGGATCAGGGCTTATCACCAAAGACCAACCCTTTGTTTCTTTCGTTGATTAAGTCTCCATTTTTAAATACGCATGATATTGCTCCAGACGGCAGCATTTCACCGAATTATGCCGAAGCTGATTATTTCGGCTATTCCAATCCGATGCAAATCACACAAAATGGGATTAATAATAAAAAGGCCTATCGGTTTTTAGGTTCTTTGGTGTTCAACTATGCGTTCAATACAAATTTTAAGTTAAGTAACCTGTCTACCGTGACCTATGATAAAGCGCAAGAGGATTTCTTTATTCCTAAAAAAGGAGTCGCAAAGGACACGGTAAATAATATGGAAGTTTATAGTCGTCTCGGTACGCAGGTGGCTCGTTATTATTCAATTTCAAATGATTTGCGTCTGCAATATAATCAGGATCTAGGAACTCAGGGCCGCTTGGAAGCTATTGGTGGAGTCCGGTACCACAAGCATGATTCGGAACAAGATTATGCACTAGGCTATAATTCGGCGACCGACCAGCTGGTTAGTATTGGTAACTCAACACCTGCGTCCCGGGTTTATGGCGGCCATATCGGTAAATGGGCAAATATGACGGCCTATGCTATGGGTAATTTTAGCTGGAAGAATACTTATATCTTAAATGCATCCATATCGATGGATGGATCTTCCCGCTTTGGAGATAAAGCAAAAGGAGGCTTGAAGCTTGCAGATAAGGTGTATGCAGTGTTTCCGGCAGTTGGAGCTGCCTGGTTATTGTCCAATGAGGATTTTTTGAAAGGAAATAGTGTGGTGTCATTATGGAAACTTCGGGCGAGTTATGGGATTACAGGCAACGATGATATTGGAAATTATGATGCGCGGCAGAATTACATCTCCCAGAACTTCTTAGGTGTCCAAGGGCTTGTGCGCGATGGTGTTGCCAATCCTTATCTAAAATGGGAGAAAGTTGAAAAAATAAACGTTGGGACAGATCTTTCGTTGTTGAATGAACGCATCAATTTAGGCGTAGATATCTACCAAAACAAGACAAGTGATATGCTAGCCTATAATTCGGGGAATACTGTGTCTGGAATTAGTTACTACCTCTATAATAATGGCTCAATGCGTACACGCGGTATTGACTTCTCCTTGTTTGGACGTATTCTGACCGGCTCCGTCAAATGGGATGCCTCATTGACGCTAAGTCACTATAAAAGCAAGATCACAGATCTTCCCGAAACATCCTATACACAATATGCCGGTGGAACTTTTGTGAGCGAGAAAGGCGGCGCACCAAATGCCTTTTATGGGTACCAGTTCAACGGTGTTTATCGTACCAGTGCCGAAGCTACCGCTTCTGGACTAGCAATTTTGGATGCAACAGGCAATAAAATACTTTTCCAGGCAGGCGATGCGAAGTTTACGGACCGCAACGGCGACAAGATCATTGATGATCGTGATCGCATGATCATAGGTGATCCTAATCCAGATCTGGTGGGCGGATTTAATAACAGCCTGACCTATAAAAATTGGAAATTCGGTGCATTGGTGACATTCAGCTTAGGCAATGATATTTATAACTATACACGGGCGCAACTAGAGTCGGGAAGTACATTTTATAATCAGACAGAACTCTTACAAAATAGATGGCGGGCGGAGGGCCAGGAAACCGATGTACCTCGCGTTGCGCTCAACGATCCAATGGGAAATAGTCGATTTTCAAATCGGTGGATAGAAGACGGTTCATATGTTCGGCTTCGTCAGCTTTCCGTTGAGTACGGCATTCCGGTAAATAAACGAATCATCAAATACGTCCGTCTATATGGTACTGCCAATAACTTGTTGACTTTTAGTAAGTATTTAGGTTATGATCCTGAATTTGCTCAGTCTGCTGATGTTTTTCATCAAGGGGTTGATGTGACGCTGGAACCCATCGTTCGCTCTGTGCAGCTGGGATTGAGGATCGGTCTATAAAAATTTAATATACTATGTTTATCACATACAGAAAATATTCGAAATATTCGCTTTGGGCCATATTGGCCTGTAGCCTTTCTTTTACATCTTGTAAGAAAGCATTGGATTTCTCTCCCGAAGATAAATTGGACAGTTCAAAAATGTACAATACGCTTGCCGATGCTGATGCGGTGGTGCTCGGGATTTATGGGCAAGTAGCAGGATTAGGTGAACGTTATATTGTCCTGAACGAATTAAGGGCCGATCTCATGGACGTCACACAAAATGCAAATCCCTATTTGCAGCAAGTTTCCAACCATGAAGTAGCAGAAGATAATCCTTATGCCGATCCATCTGCTTTTTATAAAATTATCTTCAATTGCAATGATGCCTTGAAGAACTTCAAGGTGATGGAGCGGCAGGGTAAGCTGAGCAATACCGAATTTAATCAGCGTTATTCTGACCTCGCTATGCTGCGTGCATGGTTGTATTTACAATTAGGGATCCACTTTGGAGATGTTCCCTATATCAAAAATACAATAGAAAGTGTTGATGAGATTAAAAGTTTGGAAAACTATCCGAAAACAACTTTTGATCATTTGGTCGATTCTCTGATCAATGACACAAAAGATTTGCCATATCAAGACCCTTATGCCTATCCGACAGGCAGCACATTGGTTTTTACGACAGATGGCGCGAGCACACAGAAGGTGTTCATCAGCAAGGCCCATGTCCTCGGCGAACTCTATCTTTGGAAAGGAAACTATTATGAAGCGGCAAAGACTTATAAAAGATTGCTGTCTGCCGAAGACAATAACAGTAATATTGATTATCTGTTCAATTTCAATCGTATTGGCTGGAGCTACTTTAATGTAAGTTTTGCAAGAGCACAGGAGGGGGCATCTTTGGTAAATTCTTTAACAGCAGGCTGGCGAAGTATGTTTGCGCTATCGAATACGGTACGGGAATGGAATTCCGAATGGAACTGGTCTATTCCATACCATAACTCTTTTGCTCCTGGAAATCCTTTTATAGATCTATTTTCTAAGTCAGGAAAATATGCACTTAAGCCCTCTCAAAAGGTGATTGATTTATGGAATTCACAGACCAATAATGCGGGTATTCCCTGGGATCCCCGGAGTAAGCTATCTTATGAAGTTGCTGCAAATGGTGATCCTGTGATTACAAAATTTACGGATAATTCAGGGGATTTATTGAGCTTGTTAAATAAAGGCGGTCGTTGGAATATCAATCGAGCCGCAGGGGCGCATCTTCGCTTTGCAGAAGCTGCTAATCGTGATGGTCAGGGCCGTTTGGCCTATGCATTGGCAAACTGGGGGCTGATCAGTACCTTCTATTATGGCGCTTTTACGAAAGACGGTGGTATTATACCTGGCAATTTTTTTGAATTGGAGTCGGAGATAACCCATGAAGGATTTGGGACGAATAGAACCACTTTTGCCGAATCCTCGCCCTATTATTTTGACGCACGCGACAATGCGAGTATCGTACGTGGGGTGTGGTATCGGAATTCGGGAATCCGTGGACGGGCTACTATGCCGCGTTGGCAATTCCCAGGCATTGAATATGGACCAGGTACAGTAAGTGGTTACGGAAGCATGATGACCGCTTTTAATGTGCCGCAAGCTGATCTGGAAGATAAGATCGTAGAAGAATCTGCTCTTGAGTTAGCCTTCGAAGGCGAACGTTGGTCCGATCTGATGCGTATAGCAAAACGCCGTCATGATCCAGCTTTCCTAGCCGATAAAGTCTATGAGAAATTGGTGAAAGCGAATAACCCCAAAGCTGGAGCAGTACGTAGCAAGTTGATGGATATGAACAATTGGTATTTGCCTTTTAAATTACGGTAAAACTGCGATAAGTTTGGATTATTGATTTAATGGTTAAGGGTCTGCTTTGTGCAGGCCTTTTTCTTTTTCTTTGATGTTGAACATGAGACTGCAGGATAGTGAATTCGAAACTGTTTAATATCATTGTGTGGAGATAGCGGTTGTTGGCGATAATCGATAATTTATGAACTTCTATCAACACTTATGCAAAACTAGTGGTGGTCGGTAAAAGCGTGTATAATCGTAACATGTCAATGACAGTGCAATCTTTTGATAATGCCATTTGCGTTTTATAAATGTAAGTTTTACATTTATAGATATTTCTGATTAATTATAACCAATGGAACAAGCTAATTTCAAATTACGGGCCCACTATTTTTTTCTTGCAAAAGCAATTTGCTTTTTTTGTCTATTTTGGATTTTCAGTACGCCCGCATATGCCTATAGAAGCACGATTTCTGAACCAGATTCAGCCTATTTTTTTGCTTACGCAAAAGAAAAGAATGCTGGCAGAGAAGGGCTATTATATGCCTGGAGTTTGGACGGAAAACAATGGAATTCCATCGGGACAGATCTTGCCTTTGTAAAATCAGATTATGGACGTTGGGGATCAGAAAAACGGATGATAAATCCTGTATTGTTTCCTCGAAATGGTGGTGGCTGGTCCTGTGCGTGGCAATTAAGTCCTGAAAGTAATGGCTCTTATGCATATACCTTTACCACTGATTTTTTTAATTGGGGCCGGCAAGATTATTATGTCTCATTAAAAGATTTGGATAAATCAACAGAGGCGCTTGTAAGAAACAGTTTGTTGGGCCGTGAGAATATTTCCATTAATGGCGAAAGTTTACGTGGAACAAAGCTGAAAGTTTCATGGTCTGTTATTAAAGAATTAATCAAGCATTATGATCTCGCATTGCTTAAGCAAAAGCAATGGTCCGAACGAAGTGTTGACGATGAGGTCCGTTTCCCGGGTCTCAAACCATTGGATGTTAAACTGACACCGAATATAGGCCATAGTAAGTCTATCAGTGATATGTTGGTGGGCGTGTTTTTTGAAGATATTAATTATGCCGCAGACGGAGGTCTATATGCGGAATTGATTCAAAATAGAGATTTTGAATATAAATTGAGCGATAAACAAGGGCATGACAAAAATTGGAACGAGAAAACAGCTTGGCGTATGGATGGCTCGGGACAATTTCATGTTGACAGTATAAATCCCATTCATCCAAATAATAAACATTATGCCAGGCTGCAAGGTGAAGGTATTCTAAGAAATATAGGCTACGATGGGATTGCCTTGAATAAGAACGAACGCTATGATCTTTCATTTTTTGGACGGGGCGCTGCGGTTAAAGGGCGTCAACTAAAAATCCGGATAAGTACAAAAGACGGAAAGGTCCTCGACGAGAAATCCTTAATTGTTGACAGTAAAAACTGGAAAAAATATCAATTGGTATTGACAGCCAATGCAACTAGTAAGGATGCCGTATTGGAATTTGTATTTACAGATCGACAACAATTGGATTTGGATCTGATTTCTTTATTTCCTCAGCATACATTTAAAGGACGTAAGAATGGATTACGGAAGGATCTGGCCGAGGCTATTGCGGCTTTGAATCCGCGTTTTGTCCGTTTTCCGGGGGGTTGTTTAGCACATGGCGATGGTATCGAAAATATCTATCATTGGTCCAATACTGTAGGACCTTTAGAAAGCCGTGTGCCACAACGAAATATGTGGGGATATCACCAAACTGTTGGCTTAGGATATTATGAGTATTTTCAATTTTGTGAAGATATAGGTGCCTATGCTGTCCCGGTAGTGGCGGCTGGGGTACCCTGTCAAAATTCGGGCGCTCATGGTCATCCATTGGGCGGACAACAATGTGGTATTCCAATGGAAGATATGGATGACTATATCCAGGAAGTACTTAATCTGATTGAATGGGCCAATGGGGATAAAAATAGTACCTGGGGAAAGGTACGTGCAGCAGCGGGGCACCCCGAACCATTTCATCTAAAATATATTGGTGTAGGTAACGAAGATTTAATATCGAATGTTTTCGAGGAACGTTTTACCATGATTTACAATGCTATCCGTGCAAAATATCCCGAAATACAAGTTATTGGAACTGCAGGGCCATTTTTTGAAGGAACCGACTATGTAGAGGGCTGGAAAATTGCTAATAAATTGAACGTACCTATTATGGACGAACACTACTATCAGACACCAGGCTGGTTTATTCATAATCAAGATTTCTATGATAAATATGATCGGAGTAAAGCACAGGTGTATTTGGGCGAATATGCTGCTCATATTCATGGACGTGCGAGTACCTTGGAAGTGGCATTGGCTGAAGCGGCATATCTCACAGCATTGGAAAGAAATGGTGATGTCGTTAAGATGGCCTCTTATGCGCCACTGTTAGCCAAAGATGGTTATACACAATGGCGTCCCGATCTTATTTATTTCTCCAATACCGATGTAAATTTAACACCATCCTATTATGTACAGCAATTATTTGGGCGTAATAACGGAACAGAATATATTCCGGTAGAAGCAGTTTATTCTAATGCTGCCGTTGAGGTACAGAAGCGTGTGGCATTTTCTATTGTTAAAGATCCGAAAGATCAATCGCTCATTATAAAACTGGTTAATATCTTACCTGTTGCCATCAAGATCGAATTGGAATTAGATCAGCTTAATCTGAAAGCTGATACGGCCCTTGTTTCTCAGTTGACAGGAAAACTGGAAAGTAAAACGGCAAAACCCGAAGAAAAGACCATGGCCGTTGAAAAACTCAAAAAACAACAATTGCCGCCTTATTCGTTAACCATTATCCGAATTCAATCGGGTGCAAAATAGCCCAATTCAACTCATATGATACATCCAGCTTTGAAGAAAAAGTCTATTTTAGTTTTTATTAATCTCTGTTTGGCAATTGTGCCGTTGTTTGCCAATTCAGGATTCAATCTGATCAAAAATAATCGGGCTGCGAATATCTATTATGGAGGCAGTAACCCTGTGGTTGAAACCACATTGGAACTGTTGGCTGCAGACGCACAGCAGGTTGGCCAATCTGCTTTTAAACGAATCGACAATGCAGATGCCGGAGCGATTATAATTGGGGAATTAAATGATCCAATTATCGACAAATTGATAAAGGATCATCACATTTCTCTCTCAGATATCAAAGATAAATGGGAGGCTTTTTATCTGAAAGTGATTCAAATGGAAAAAGTACCAACTCTGTTGATTATCGGGTCTGATGCTAGAGGTACGGCATACGGTGTTATGGAAATTTCCAGAAAATTAGGTGTTTCTCCATGGAGTTGGTGGGCAGATGTGGTTCCCCGTAAAAAATCAACGATTTCTTTGCCTGCCGATTTTGAAGACAAGCAATTTCCTAAAGTGCAATTCCGGGGGATTTTTATAAATGACGAGGACTGGGGATTGACGCCTTGGAGCAACAAAACCTATGAGCCCGAAGCAAAGTTGGATGCAGGAATTGATCCGACGAAAACAAAAAAAATGGCTACGGTCGGGCCTAAGACGTATGCCCGTATTTTTGAATTATTGTTACGCCTTCGAGCCAACTCGATCTGGCCAGCAATGCATGAAGTAACTGTCCCTTTCTATTTTGTCCAAGGAAATCGGGAAATGGCCGAAAAATATGGAATATATATCGGCTCATCGCATTGTGAGCCCCTCGCTCGAAATAGTGCGACGGAATGGGATATTGTAGGTCAGGGGCCCTATAACTATTTGACAAATAAAAATGAAATTATTAATTATTGGTCCAATCGGCTTAAAACACTCGGTCAATCTCATCATATATTTACACTTGGTATGCGTGGGAAACACGATGGAGCAATGGAGGGTGTCAAAACAATAGCCGCATATAAAGATGCGTTCAATGAGGTTCTCAAGGATCAGACGGATCTATTAAAACAATATGTCAATTTAGATCCAACGAAAATTCCCCAAGTCGTTATACCCTATAAGGAGGTATTGGACGTCTACCGCGCCGGTATAGCTATTCCTGACTATGCTACATTGATGTGGTGTGACGATAATTATGGCTATATTACTCATTTTCCAGATCAGAAAGAAAGAAAAAGAACAGGCGGTAACGGACTTTATTATCATGTTTCCTACTGGGGTAGGCCGCATGACTATCTTTGGTTGTCGACGATGAGTCCGGCGCTGATCTATCAGCAGCTCTATACAGCTTATCAACATGATGTTAAAAAAATGTGGATTGTCAATGTTGGGGATATTAAGCCTGCTGAATACCAAATTGAACTCCTGATGGATATGGCATGGAATATGGATCAGGTAGAGAAAATAGGCATCTATCAGCATATGAGCCAATTTTTGCAACGGGAGTTTGGACATCGTTTGGCGAAGAAGATCGTGCCGATTATGCAGGAACATTATCGGTTGGCTCATATTCGAAAGCCTGAGTTTATGGGAAATACACGTACGGAAGAGAAAGATCCAGCCTATAAAATTGTTAAAGACCTACCTTGGTCCGAACAACAGATTCGAAAGCGATTATTACAGTATAAACATATTCAAGATGCAGCCACCGCAATTGAGGCATCAGTTCCGTTGGATCGAAAGGATGCATATTTTGAATTAGTCCTGTATCCGGTTGTTGCAGCGGCAAAGATGAATGAAAAACACCTTTATGCACAGTTGGCACGTCATGGCAAAGCTGAATGGCAAAAAAGCCACGATGCCTATGATAAAATCGCTTCCTTAACTGCGCAATACAATGCCTTGAATAAAGGTAAGTGGAAGGGTATGATGGATTATAAACCAAGAAACCTTGCTGTTTTCGATAAGATTGTAGAAGAAAACGCTGTTGTTCCGATGGTCAATGATGATCAGCCCGCCAAGAGGATTCCTGGTAAAGATTTAAAAGGCTCAATCGGATATGAAGGGGTGGGCTATCAAGGGCAGGCCGCAGCGATCCCATTGGGTGTAGAAGCTAGTTATAGACTCAAGGGATTAAAGGGTGATTCTGTTACCATTGTCGTCCACTTGCTGCCTACACACCCGGTCTCTTCAGATGATTTACGTTTTGAAGTTTCCTTGGGGCAACAGCATTCGCCTGCCATTTCCTATAAAACAATCGGACGAAGTGAAGAGTGGAAAGAGAATGTCTTGCGCAACCAGGCTATTCGAACGATTAAATTTAAGGTAGCTTCATTGCAACAGGACATATTGCGTATCAAAGCGCTTGATGAGGGCGTAGTGATTGATGAAGTAACACTATATTTGGATTAAAGTATTCGTTTCCTACTGTGTAATGGAAACTCGTTATAAACTTATTCATAAGATTGTATAAATGAAAAAACAATTTCTAGTCACGCTCTTGGTTATTTTGACCTGTCTCGTTAAGGCACAATCTCCGGTATACCTTTTCTCCTATTTTGTAGGCAATGGCGCCGATGGGTTACATCTTGCTTATAGTTTAGACGGTTTGAAATGGGAACCATTGAATCAGGGAAAAGCTTTCTTAGTACCAACGGTAGGAAAAGATAGACTGATGCGTGATCCTAGTATTTGCCAGGGCCCTGACGGTACCTTTCACCTTGTGTGGACAACAGGCTGGTGGGATAAAATTATCGGATATTCCTCTTCCAAAGACTTGATGCATTGGACCGATCAAAAAGCAATACCAGTCATGGTAGATGAGCCTGATGCTAAAAATGCATGGGCTCCGGAGCTTTTTTACGACAAAGACACAAAAGAATATTATATCATTTGGGCCACGACAATTCCTGGTCGACATAAGGAGGTGCAGACAAGCGATAGTGAAAAAGGCTTAAACCACCGGATGTATAGTGTGACGACAAAGGATTTTAAAGGTTTTTCAAAAACCAAGTTATTTTTTGACCCTGAATTTAGTGTCATCGATGCGGCCATTATACAACGGGCCAATAAGGAATATATGATGGTGCTGAAAAATGAAAATTCTAATCCGCCGGAGAAAAATATCCGAATCACGACAACAAAGAGTTTAGCCAAAGGATTTCCGACTACTGTCTCTAAACCAATCACAGGCGATTATTGGGCGGAGGGTCCTGCTCCGCTGCAAGTAGGGGAGTATATATATGTATATTTCGATAAATACCGCGACCATAAGTATGGAGCTGTAAGAAGCAAAGATGGTATCAACTGGGAAGATGTTTCTGATCTGGTGAGCTTTCCGAAGGGAGTACGTCATGGAACAGCTTTTACGGTCAATCAAACGGTTTTGTCAACTTTATTAAAAGTAAACTGATAGCTTTTTTAACATGAAGAAAATCCTCTTTTCCTTTATTTTGGCAGGCATTGCGTTCAGCACACAGGCTAAAGTCACATTACCACATGTTTTTGGATCGAATATGGTACTTCAGCAAGGAAAACCAGTGGTGGTATGGGGGCATGCGGATCCTCAGGAAAAGATTGAAGTCAGATTGAAAGGTTTGACAAGAAAAACAGTGGCCGATCAAAAGGGAGCATGGAGCGTTACCTTTACAGCTCAAAAAGCAAGTTTCGACGCATTTAGTATGGAAGTAAAGGGAGATAATACAATTTTGCTGAAAAATGTTGTTGTTGGTGAAGTTTGGCTATGCTCGGGGCAGTCTAATATGGAGTATACGATGCTGTTACATAAGGGCTATAAAAAGCCTGCTGTAGGCGTTGATCGGGCGGAGGAAGAATTGCGACAACCTGAAAATCCAAAAATTCGCTTATTCCTTGTTGCCAAAAAGAAAGGGCAGCAGGACGATGTGGAAACGAAGGGATGGGAAGTAGCCGATCCGAATTCACTCGCGCAATTTTCCGCTCCGGGTTATTTCTTTGGAAAGACCCTGCAACAACAGCTGAATGTTCCCGTGGGATTGATCAGTTCATCCTGGGGTGGCAGTAGGATAGAGCCATGGACACCTTTGGAGGCCTATCAAAACTCCAGCACTTTTAAACAGGAAACCCGAAATGGTGAAACGAAAATTGAAAATGCTGTCGCGGGGGAAATGTATGAAGCCATGATTCGTCCATTAGCGCCTTTTGCGATGAAAGGATTTATCTGGTATCAAGGTGAAAGCAATCTTATGTTTGAGGATGCACGTTACTATGCAAAACAAAAATTGCTGATTGATACCTGGCGTAAAAACTGGAAGGACAAAAATATGCCTTTTTACTATGTACAGATTGCCCCTTATTATTATAGTAAAAGAAAGGATAAAACACAGCATAATGTAGAGGCGTTGCCGTGGTTTTGGGAGATTCAGACAAAATGCATGGACATTAAAAATTCGGGAATGGCTGTCGTCACTGATTTGGTCGACGACCTTTCTGACATACATCCATCCTATAAATGGGAAGTAGGACGTCGTTTGGCATTATGGCCACTGGCATTTGATTATGGTCAAAAGAATATTGTTTTTTCAGGCCCACAATATAAAAGCAAAAAGATAGTCAATAATAGCATAGTACTGAATTTTAAACATGTTGGCAGCGGATTGCAATGTAAAGGCGATCAATTGACCTGGTTTGAAATTGCTGGGGCGGATGGCAGGTTTGTATCTGCTGAAGCGAAGATCGAGGGTGATCGTGTTATTGTATCTGCAGCATCGGTAAGGTCTCCAAAACAGGTTCGCTTTGGTTGGCACGAAACAGCGCGTCCCAATTTTTTTAATAAGGAAGGACTACCTGCATTACCTTTTAGAACGGAGTAGTATCTTTTTGAGGTTTTTCTTTTGAAATATTTTACCCTTTTATAATGATCGAATTGTTGTTGCCACCTGATCATAGCAATTGTTATAAAAAAAGGTTTTCAAACGGGGAGAATGAAAACCTTTAAAATAACCAATTAATCCTAAATTTATGATAAAAAATATGATGCTATTTTATTGGTGTTCCTTTGATAAACCTCATCTGGTTTTATCTAAATTATAATTTACGTACTTACCAACTAAATTTGGGAATAGCCAATTTAGTAAGACAAGTTTAAGTATACCGAATTGATTTGTCATCCTGTGCTGTTCTGTACCAACGGGATGGTCTGCCTGGGTATAGATGTTGAAGAACAAAGCTATTCAGGTAAGTTCAGGATGCTTAAGTGTCTTGAACTTTTTATTTTAGAGGTTTGCTAATACAATGAATAAACCTATGCTTAAATTTCGAATTGTCTTCTTTGCTTTGATATACACTATCATGGTACATATTGCTTCGGCGCAAGTGGTGAAAGAAATATATTATCTCTCGGGAACGGACAATGTTCATACGGTCAATTGGGACTTCTGGGTAACTGGTGGGCGCAAGGCTGGAAAATGGGATAAGATCGCAGTTCCCAGTCACTGGGAACAACAGGGTTTTGGGGCTTACAATTATGGACGGGATTATGTGACCTACGGTAAGAATTTCATCTTTCACGATGAAAAAGGTTTGTATCGGCATCAATTTACTGTTCCAAAAAATTGGAAAGGTAAAAAAATAAACCTCGTTTTTGAAGGTTCAATGACCGATACTGAAGTCAAGATCAACGGGAAGCTAGCCGGAGATATCCATCAGGGTGCTTTTTATCAGTTTAAATACGATGTTACCGACAAGATCACCTTTGGCAAGGTCAATATATTGGAGGCTACTGTGTCAAAAATGTCCTCCGATAAATCCGTTAACAATGCAGAGCGCCTTGCGGATTATTGGATTTTAGGCGGTATTTATAGGCCCGTATACCTTGAAGCGACAGCACAGGAACACATCAGCTGGACGGCTATCGATGCAAAGGCAGACGGAGCTTTTCGAAGCAATGTGCACTTAGAGGGACTCTCTAAGGCCAATAAACTATCGGTAGAGATCAAAGATCTGAAGGGTAATGTAATCGCTATTCAACAGTTTCCAATTACTGCGAAAGACTCAGTGAAATTGGTCGAAATGAAAGTAGAAAACCCTTTATTATGGACCGCCGAGACACCAAACCTATATCAGGCCATCTATACCTTGTGGAATGGGAAGAATAAAGAATATCAATATCAAGATCGCTTTGGTTTCAGAACAATTGAAGTTCGCGAAGGAGACGGCATTTATGTCAATGGTGTAAAAGTGAAGATGAAAGGTGTTAATCGTCATGTATGGTGGCCCGAAACCGGACGGTCGGTAAACGCGCAATTGGATCTGAACGATGTTAAATTGATCAAAGAAATGAATATGAATGCGGTCCGCTGTTCGCATTATCCTCCAGATAGATCTTTTTTGGCATATTGCGATTCATTGGGCTTATATGTTTTGGATGAATTGGCTGGCTGGCAAAAAGCATACAGTACCGTTGTGGGTAAAAAGTTGGTGCAAGAAATGGTTATTCGAGATGCTAACCATCCTTCCATTATACTTTGGAGCAACGGCAATGAAGGTGGACATAATAAAGAACTTGTAGACGAGTACAAGAAATATGATCTTTCGGCGAGAACAGTAATTCATGCACATCATAGACCGGGAAATGCAATCAATGGAATCGACTGTAACCATTATGAAGATTTTTATTCGACAAAAAAAATTCTGGAAGGACCAAATATTTATATGCCAACCGAATTTCTCCACGCACAGGATGATGGCGGTGCTGCAGCAGGATTGGCGGATATATGGGAGCTGCACTGGAATGCCAAATTAGGTGCCGGCGGATTTATTTGGGATTTTGCAGATGAAGGTATCGTACGTACAGATTTCAATAATGTGATTGATGTCAACCGCGTAAATGCCCCTGATGGAATTCTTGGGCCACATCGCGAAAAAGAGGGCAGTTTCTATGCCATTCGGGAGATCTATGCACCTGTACATATTACGATGAAGAAATTACCTGTTGACTTCAACGGAACTATTTCGGTGGAAAATCGTTATCATTTTACCGATCTGAAAAACTGTCGATTTGAGGGTAAACTGATTACGTATCAACAACCCTATGCGGATGAATCGGGTGTGGATTCAGTGCTACATCTACACGTCGATAGTCCCATATTGCCTCCAACACAAAAGGGAAACTTGCAGTTGAATTTACCGAGTGACTGGAAACAATATGATGCGCTGATATTGACTGCGATTGATCCACATGGGGAGGAAATTTATACTTGGACCTGGCGTGTAAAATACAATCAAATGCTTACTGCGGAAATTCTGCCTTTGAAATCTTCTACCGATGTTGAAGTGAAAGAAGACAGTACGAATTATATCCTTAAGGCAAACGGAATAACAGCTATGATTTCCAAAAAAACAGGATTATTGGTTGATCTGGCCAATGATTATAGCATGAAATTGGCTTTCAATAATGGTCCGGTGCTTATTGATGGACAGTCGGAGCTGAAAAGTGCTAAACGTTGGAAAGACGGAAAAAATGAAGCTGTTGAGTTTATGTTTGATGGTAACCTAAGTTTTATCCGTTGGACGATGCGCCCAGACGGGTGGTTAAAACTTGATTATGCTTATAATATGGCAAAAACGGTGCCTTATGCCGGAGTAAGCTTCAACTTTCCTGAAAACTATATTATTGGGGCCAAATGGCTTGGTAATGGCCCTTATCGCATATGGAAGAATAGGATGCAAGGTGTCACACTAAATACATGGGAAAAAATGTATAATGACGGAAAAGCAGGTATTGGGCCATGGACATTTCCTGAGTTTAAAGGCTACTTCTCGGATGTTAGTTGGATACAATTCAATACAGTGCAAGGGAAGTTTTTGGTTGCAACGGATCAGGAAGATTTATTTGTGCGATTATTCGAGTTCTACGGAATTTCCGGTCCCAAAGGTTATCCGCAGTTGCCGACGGGGGATATTTCCTTTTTGGATGCTATTCCTCCTATTGGAACAAAACTGGCGTTGGGAATCAATGGAAATGCTGCGGTGAATGGGCCTGCAGGTGAGCTTAATCAAATGGATAAAAAGATTAATCGGACACTCTATTTTTACTTTGGTACACCGAAGGGCGAAAAAGAAAATACGCAATTTGTGATGCCTAAAGTAAATGTATTGACAGATTAATCGGATGCTTTATATATAAATTGGTTAAACGAAAAATAGGCTTTTCAATTCAATTGAAAAGCCTATTTTTTTGAGTGAGACGCTGTTTTTTTGATGCTGTTCAAATGCTTATAAGCCAAGTTTCTTTAACGGAAAGAAGCTTTTCTCAATTAAGCTGCGTATTATTATTTGATGATAAAGTCTTTGACATTTTGATTTTGGATTGCCGTTGAGGTAACTTTCTTAAGTTGTACATCCTGTAATTGAACTGTGTGAATGGGAAGTTCCGGATTACCGTTGATCTTGGATACAAACTGACCTACTTCCGCTTGAATGTGAGAAAGATAGACATTCGTTATTGGCGTTAGTTTTTTTACCTTGGTAGGTACCAGGTATCGCCATTGATAGAGCACGTCGGTATCAATTCCGAGTATACCTTCTTTTACGTTTTGGGCTTTGATATTTGAAAAATAAATGTTTTTTACGTAACCGCCCATACGTTCGTTGGTTTTGATGAAGAGTAGATGCATGAGTTTCTCATTGGGCAGTACAGTGCAATTGTCCACATAGATATTCTCGATTCCACCAGAGAGTTCGCTCCCAACAGCCAGGAGTTGGTGCCCGTCACGGATCTCGCAATTGCGGATCACAATATTTTTTGTTGGCGTTTTTAGTCGCCAGCCTTCGGGATTTCTGCCGGACTTCAGTGCGATGGCATCATCCCCTTGGTCAAACACGCAATTTTCAATCAATACATTCTGACTCATTTCAGGGTCAATTCCATCATTGTTATGGCCATGGGCGTAGATGTCGATTCCGCGTATAAGCGCATCTTTTGTTAAATAGAGATGTAAGGTCCAAAAAGGGCTGTTACGGATCTTAATGTCTTCGACCCTAACATGTTGGCAACGGTTAAATTGAATAAACTGCGGTCTAAGATTGGACGTGTCGTTGACCATGAGGCGTTGTTCGACAGGTAGTCCTTCTTGCGCCCAGTTATAGAGATTTTTGATGCTTTCCATATGCGGTTTTGGTCTTGGAAACCATTTTTCCCAAACAGTCAGATCTGCTTTTAGGATTCCTTTACCAGTAATGGCAACATTTGTTGCTTCATATGCGTAGATCAGTGGGGAGTAGTTATAGCATTCTAGTCCTTCCCAGCTACTGTGAACAGCAGGTAAATAGTCTTTCGGGTCGCCCGAAAATAATAAGGTCGCCCCTGCACTGACATGTAAGTTGACATTGCTCTTTAAATGTATTGCCTTTGTTGACCATTCACCTGGAGGAATGATGATATTGCCACCTGATGTTGTCGCTAGAGCAATTGCAGTCGCGATTGCTGTGGTAGTACTTTCTTTGTCGCCCTGACGTGCACCAAAATCGCGGATATCGTAATTTTTACAATGCTCGAAATTTGGGACTTTAAATACTGGAATTTTAAAAGGAGCTTTGATGTTAATATCGTCTTGGCTGATCTTGCTGATCTGCGCGAAGCTCAATCGAGTAAAAGCGATTGATAGCAACATAAAGGTGAAAATTAATTTATATTTCATGTTAATAATTATTTCATGAGCTCGCAAGCTCGGTTTGTTTTTTTGAGGCCATATGGAATATCCAGTTTTTTCATCGGTGCTTGTGTTATGCAATCGTGGACATTTCATAATTGATCAGTACAGTGTTTCGAAGGAAATCCTAAGCAATTGATTAAAACAATAAAGGCTAAAAATAAGGAACAATCAAGGTGGAACCTAATTTTACCAAGCAGGACAGTACAAGGTGGTATCACCAAATCCATACCAACTCCTGACTGCAAGCGGATTGTTAAAACGATGTCTGCATAGTGAATGCACTATTAAAAGGTGGACTCAACGTGGACTCACTGTGGACTCACAGTGGTTACAGTTAGGGGTTGGCCATAAGTTGGTATGGAGTTGGTGTTGGGAATTCTATAACAAATATATTACGAATAGCTTTGAATCCTTGTTATTGGGTTTATTATCAATGAAAATGAAGATGTGTTGACTGTGTAATCGAGCTTGTTCAGGATACTACAGGACGGCTCTTGTTAAAAATGTTGATACTTTTAAAACTAGCTACTTATTTAGGCATCCTTAAATACGCTGATCAATTTGACGGTATTGTCTGCACGTTTTAATTAAGCTATAGACAAGCGGGAAAACAAGACTTAATAAAACTTAATATTATGAAAAAATTCTTTCGATTTTTACATCTGCTTACATCAATTGCGATTTTGTCCAATGTACATGCGCAAGGAAAGTTTCCGGACGGAACAGCAATTTCAAAATGGTTCGAGACTGTAAAATCGACTGAGATCGAAACGCTCGGAAAGAAATTTCTCATCACGGATTTTGGTGTTGCGTCAGATAGCACCATCGTGCAAACGGCCAAAATTCAACAGGCTATTGATAAGGCCTATACCAGCGGAGGAGGTGTAGTCATAGTGCCTAAAGGTGTCTATCTGAGCGGATCATTATTTTTTAAACCGAAGACACATTTACACTTAGAAGAAGGGGCTGTACTGAAAGGAAGTGATGACATTGCAGATTTTGCGCTAGCGGAGACTCGTATGGAAGGTCAAACAGTGAAGTATTTTTTGGCGCTTGTCAATGCAGACCAGGTGGATGGATTTACAATTTCGGGCAAAGGCACACTCGATGGAAACGGGTTACGCTACTGGCGATCCTTCTGGCTTAGGAGACAGTTTAATCCACAATGCACAAATATGGACGAGATGCGTCCACGTTTACTTTATGTGTCCAATAGCAAGGATGTACAGGTTTCAGGCATTCGCTTGATCAATTCACCTTTTTGGACCTCGCATTATTATAAATGTGAAAATCTCAAATTGATCGGTTTACATATTTCAGCACCAAAGGAACCTGTGAAAGCACCTAGTTCCGATGCGATCGATTTGGATGTCTGCCGTAATGTATTGATTAAAGATTGTTACTTATCCGTTAACGATGATGCCATTGCACTAAAAGGCGGTAAAGGACCGAAGTCCGATAAGGATCCTAACAACGGGCCTAATTCAAATATTATTATTGAAAATTGTTTTTTTGGTTTTTGTCATAGCGCACTCACTTGCGGCAGTGAATCTATTCATAGCTACAATGTGATTTTTCGGAACAATACGTTAGATAAAGCACGCAAGCTATTGCAGTTAAAGATGCGCCCGGATACGCCACAGGAATATGAAAACATTTTGATCGAAAATGTAAAGGGGAATGTCAATAGTATGTTGTTTATTAAGCCTTGGACCCAGTTTTTTGATTTGAAGGGTGAGAAAGGTATTAAAATGTCGTATGCAAGAAATATTGTTTTGCGCAATATTGATCTAGATTGCGATATCGTATTTGATGTGCTCAAGTCGGAACAATATGTACTGTCGGACTTTACATTTCAAAATATGAACGTCCGTGCAGCCAAAGATCCTGTGATTCACAAGGAATATATTAAAAACTTTGTCCTAAATAATGTAACTGTTAATAATAAAAAGCAATAGTAATATGTACCGGCATATTGCTGTGACTTAGACCTTGAATTATGAAGATGAAACTTATTCTTTTGACAGGGGCGCTGATCGGTTGCTTAGCTGCTTCAGGCCAACGTAAAATGGAGTTTTTAGATCGGGGGATGGTTGGTGTAAAAACGACGGACAACTCCGTTTTTTTAAGCTGGCGTTTGCTTGGTACCGACGATTTTGATACGGCCTTTGCAATTTATAGAAAAGAAGGGAATGGCAAACAGAAAAAACTGAATACTTCACCATTGATCAAAGGGACTAATTTTTTGGACGATCATGTCGATTTGAATCAAGATGTGACTTACATTTTGGATATAGTAGCCGGAGGTAAAGAAAAAGAAGTTGCTAAACTGACCTTATCGAAAGATCAAAAAGTACAGCAGTACTTAAATATTCCATTACGTACTCCTGCAGGATATATGCCTGGGGATGTTTCTGTGGGCGATCTGGATGGAGATGGAACCTATGAACTTATTGTTCATCAGACTGGTGTTGGACATGACAATGCACACAATGGGATTACTTCGGAACCTATTTTTCAAGCATATAAACTAGATGGTACTTTTCTCTGGGAAATCAATTTGGGTAAAAATATCCGAGAGGGAGCACATTATACCCAATTTATGGTTTATGACCTCGATAGTGATGGCCGTGCGGAGTTAGTCTGTAAAACGGCCGACGGTACTAAAGATGGACTGGGAAATGTTATTGGTGATGCACAGGCCGATTGGCGTGACACCGTATTAAATTCGCGGACAGTTGGTCGCATATTGAAAGGTCCTGAATACTTAACGGTATTTGATGGATTGACGGGAAAAGCCCTGAGCACTGTGGATTATCTGCCACAACGTGGAGAGTTAAGTTCATGGGGAGATACGAATGCCAATCGCAGCGATCGATTTTTAGCTTGTGTAGCATATTTGGATGGCGTACACCCAAGTGTTGTCATGACTAGAGGATATTATGAGCGTACGGCACTGGCAGCATGGGATTTCAAGGATAAAAAATTAGTAAGCCGTTGGGTATTTGATAGCAAAGTTCGTAAAGATCCTTATTCTGGTCAGGGTTATCATAATCTTACGGTTGCTGACGTAGATCAAGATGGCAAAGATGAAATTGTCTTTGGTTCGATGGTTATTGACGATAATGGCAAAGGGCTGTACAGTACCGGACTGGGACATGGCGATGCATTACATGTTAGCGATTTGGATCCGGATAGGCCAGGCTTGGAGATCTTTGGAATCCATGAACTGAAAGGTGGGCGGAAAGGGACTGGTGTGGCTTTATTGGATGCCAAAACCGGGGCAATTTTGTTTAAAAGTGCAATAGACCAAGATATTCCTCGCGGTGTTGCCGGAAATATAGATCCCGATCATAAAGGGGCGTATCTGTGGTGGCTGGGATCTAGAGATATGTACGATACCAAAGGTAATCGTGTAGGACCGGCTCCGAGATCGACCAATTTTCTGATTTGGTGGGATGCTGATTTGAGCCGTGAACTTTTAAACAGCAACTATATTGAAAAATATAAAAATGGAAAAACAGAACGAATCTTTACGGCGGTGGGAGCATCATCGATTAATGGAACTAAAAGTACGCCCAACCTAAGTGCGGATATCTTGGGGGATTGGCGGGAAGAATTGATCCTACGTTCAGATGATAATCAATATCTGCGTATCTATACAACAACGATCCCGACGGAAAAGCGTGTATATACACTCATGCATGATCCACAATATCGCTTGAGTATAGCATGGCAGAATGTGGCCTATAATCAACCGCCGCATACGGGATATTACCTTGGTGTAGGTATGGATCGTCCGGTCAAACCTAATATTCAGTTGGTGAAGCCTGTCCGCACAAAATAGAAATTTAGACGTGTACAATTGGAATTGTTTGATTAAAAGAAATAGATAAGTTAGCAAATGAAGCATACAATAAAATGGATAGGGATGGCATTGGTAGCGGTTGTTTTAATATCCTTTGCAAAGCAGCAAAATAGACCCACGATTTATCTTATCGGTGATTCGACAGTTAAGAACAGCAATAAGGAATATTGGGGCTGGGGTACCTTGCTTCCTGAATTATTGGATACGACACGAGTGCGTGTGGACAATCATGCGATGGCGGGTCGGAGTACACGTACATTCGTCAAAGAGGGAAGATGGAGAAAAGTTGATTCTTTGTTCAAGCCTGGAGATTTTTTATTGATTCAGTTTGGTCATAACGAGGGAAGTAAGCCTGATACCAGCAAACAAGGCTATCGAGGTGTGCTAAGGGGTATCGGTCAGGATTCTATTGTGTTGGACTGGGGGAATGGAAAGAAGGAAACCGTGCACACTTATGGTGAAAACCTGCGTCGTTTTGTGATTGAAGCAAAGAAAAAGGGGGTAACACCGATTTTGTTGTCCATGATTCCGCGCAACCAATGGGATGATCAAGGTAAAGTGAAGCGGGCCGACAAAGACTTTGGCTTGTGGGCTAAGCAGATTGCCGAAGAACAAGGAATCGCTTTTTTGGATCTTAACAGTATTACGGCAGATAAATATGATAAGCTTGGCGCTGAGCGGGTAAAATCCAATTATTTCCCAGGTGACCATACCCATACGAATAAAGATGGAGCGAGAGAAAATGCATGGTCTGTTATCGAAGGATTCCGTAGGATTAAAAGCCAGTTAATACAATATATTAAATAGTAACGAAGATGAAATTGAAATTGTTGCCTTGGGCTGCGGTCCTTTTCGCTATAATTTGCATGTCTTTTTTGGAAAAGCAGCACAAACCGAGCTTGTTTATTATTGGCGATTCCACGGTAAAAAATGGACAGGGAAATGGCTCGAACGGACAGTGGGGCTGGGGAAGTTTGATTGGTCAGTATTTTAAATCGGATAAAATTAATGTGAAGAATCGCGCATTGGGAGGAACGAGTACAAGAACATTTTATAACAATCCAAAGCTTTGGCAGAAGGTACTGGATAGCATACAGCCTGGAGATTTTGTACTTATGCAATTTGGGCATAATGATTCAAGTCCCATTGTGGACACGTTACGCGCTCGCGGAACGATAAAGGGAAATGGTGATGATTACCAAGAAGTGTATAATCCATTGCTGAAGCAGCATGAAGTAGTCTATAGCTATGGTTTTTACTTGCGTAGGTTTGTAAAGAATATCCAGGATAAGGGAGCGATAGCAATTATCTGTTCACCCATTCCACGCAATGCTTGGGATGGTAATCAGGTTCGTAAATCGGATTATGCAATATGGGCGAAAGAGGCTGCTGAACAGGCCAATGCATTTTTTATCCCATTACAGGATCAAGTGATTGCACAGTATGAAATATTGGGAAAAAAGAAAGTAGAAACGGAATTTTTTGATCCTAAAGATGCGACCCATCCAATTAAAGCCGGTGCTTTGCTGAATGCTAAACTCGTTGCTGAGCAATTGAAAAAACAAACCAAAATCGGATTAAAGAAATTTATGTAGTATGAAGAAATCTACCTTTCCTCTGGCGATCTTTTTTCTGTTGACACTATTTAAAGTGCATGCACAACAACGGCCCAATATTGTGTTGATTCTGGCCGATGATATGGGCTATGCTGATTTGGGTTGCTTTGGTTCTGAAATTCAGACTCCAAATCTAGATAAAATGGCCAAGGAAGGGATTAAGATGACTAATTTTTATAATGCTTCGCGTTGTTGTCCATCGCGTGCTTCCCTATTGACCGGATTATATCCGCATCAGGCAGGAGTCGGTGATATGATGAATAAGCGTCCTTTTTCAGCCTATCAGGGTTATTTGAACAGAAATTCGGTCACATTGGCCGAACTATTGAAAAGCGCAGGTTATGGAACCTATATGGCTGGGAAATGGCATGTTGGACAGGAAAAGGAAAATTGGCCCCGGCAGCGTGGATTTCAGCGCTACTATGGGCTAATTGATGGAGCAAACAGCTACTTTGAAAACCGGCCTTATCGTCCCAATCAAACATTAACGATAGCCTTGGACAATGAGGCGATCGTTCCGCCAAAAGATTACTATAGCTCGGATGCCTATACAGATTATGCAATGAATTTCATTGGTGAGCATTTAGAAACTAAAAAAGAGAATCCTTTTTTTCTATACCTCGCTTTTCAGGCTCCCCACTGGCCTATACATGCCAAACCTCAGGATATTGCAAAGTATCGGGGTAAATATATGGAAGGATGGGAGGCTATTCGTGAAAAGCGTTTTCAAAAACAGCAGCAGTTAGGGATATTGCCGCCAACGACCAAATTGTCACCAATTGATACGACATTGCGAAATTGGAATGATTGCAGTTGGGAAGAAAAAGTAAAATGGGATGAAAAGATGGCTGTCTACGCGGCGATGGTAGATGAATTGGATCAGAACGTTGGTAGACTGGTTGATTATCTCCAATCGAAAGGACAATTGGACAACACTGTTTTCATCTTTCTCTCTGATAACGGAGCGAGCAATGAGACTATAACTAATGCGGGGTTTACACCAGAAATTAGAGCTGCGAATGAATTTCCTGCCAGTCATCCGCGTTCTTTTACAGCTTATGGAATCGAAGGTGCTGCGGTGAGCAATACGCCTTTCAAAAAGTTCAAGCATTGGGAGTTTGAGGGTGGGAACGCCACCGGATTTATCGCTTATGGCCCCAAGTTCCTGCCTCAAGGAAAACAGTTTGATAGGCCGGCCCATTTGATTGATATCATGCCAACTGTAGCACAATGGTCGGGAGCGAGCTATCCTAAGGACTATGCGGGCAATACGATTCAACCGATGGAAGGAATATCCTTGCTTCCGCTATGGACAGAGCAACAAAAGGATATTGATCGGGAAATTTGTTTTGAACATGAGGGCAATAAAGGTGTGCGTAAGGGAAAATGGAAACTTGTCTCTTCCTATCCTGAAAATAAGTGGTATTTATATGATATAGAAAAAGATAGAAGTGAAACAGTAGACTTATCAGCCTCTTTCCCGAAAATATACAGTGAAATGGCTCAGCTCTATGAAAACTGGGCAAAAAGGGTTGGTGTGATACCTTACGAGCAGCTCGCTCAAAAAAAAGGGAATTCCCGTTATGAATAATTATATAAAGCAAAACATGAAAATATTTAATACTTATACGGCCACTTTGATGATTGCGTTTTTCCTTTCAGCATGTTCATCGACGAAGAAAGTTGTCGAACAGAAGCAGGAATTAACCGCTGTAGATGTACTTCAGTCGTTGCAGCTGACCAATCGTTATTTCATGAACAAATGGACAGACACCGGTAAACCGATCTATACCAACCGTTGGCGACCGAGCAATATCTGGACCCGGGCCGTTTATTACGAAGGGCTCATGGCACTTTATCAGATTGATAAAAACAACGAATACTACAATTATGCTGTGGATTGGGGAAATAAACATGACTGGGGTATGCGCAACGGTTTGGAAACTCGAAATGCCGATGACCAAGCCTGTGGGCAGACCTACCTGGATCTCTATGAGATTGAGGCGAAGCCTGAGCGTATCCAAAAGATTAAAGCCAATATAGATTACATTATCAAATCTGGAAAGGTAGACGATTGGACCTGGATTGATGCCATACAAATGGCCATGCCAATTTATGCTAAACTAGGTGTAATGACGAAGGATCAAACTTACTTTGATTACATGTATAGAATGTATCATCATTCAAAAACGCAAGAAGGTGGAGGCCTGTATAACAAAGCCGATAAACTTTGGTGGCGCGATAAGGATTTTGTTCCTCCTTACAAAGAACCAAATGGTGAGGATTGCTATTGGTCACGTGGCAATGGATGGGTTGTGGCAGCTTTGGTTAGGGTACTTGATTTAATTCCGGAGAACGAAGCACATCGTGCCGAGTATATGTCGGACTATAAAGCTATGATGGAAGCGCTTGTTCCTGTCCAAAGACCGGATGGATTCTGGAATGTCAGTCTACACGATCCGACTAATTTTGGTGGGCGCGAAACTTCAGGAACGGCACTGTTTGTCTATGGTATGGCCTGGGGTATCAATAATGGTTTCCTAGATGCTAAAATATATCGACCTGTTGTAGAAAAGGCGTGGAAAGCAATGACAGCAGAAGCGGTACACCCTTCTGGTTTTTTGGGCTATTTACAAGGAACGGGAAAGGAACCTAAGGATGGCCAGCCGGTCAGTTTTTCAAGTCAACCGGATTTTGAAGATTACGGTTTGGGTTGTTTTTTATTGGGGGGTACAGAGGTTTATAAAATGTTGTCAAAATAAGTTGTCTTATGACTCATGCACTGTGCTGCCAATAGCTTAACCAATTAATGTCTATCATGGGAATGGTGCACAATTATGCGATAGATAAAAGAAATTACAAGCTTTATTAGCCTAAAAAATATAAGATGAAAAGGTTGCTATTTATTTTTTGTTGCCTGCTGCTTTCATTCAGTACCTATGCTCAAATGGGGAGGAAGACTTTTAGTTTTAACGCTGACTGGCGTTACCACATCGGCGATGTAAGCGAAGCTTCTGTTGCAGCCTTCGATGATCGTGCATGGAAACAGGTTGTCTTGCCTCAAGCATGGAACGAAGATGAAGCTTTCGCAAAAGCAATACATGACCTTTCGGCAAATGTTGTTTGGTACCGAAAAAAGTTTACTATTCCCAAGGGAATTACTTCTGATAAGGTCTTTCTGGAATTTGAGGGGATTCGCTTCGGTGGAGAATTTTATCTTAACGGGAAATTTATAGGGCGTCATGAAAATGGTGTAATGGCAGCGGGATTCGATCTTTCAGACCTGATTGATAGAGGGGGCGAAAATACCCTGGCCATACGCATAGACAATAGCTGGAGCTATCGTGAAAAGGTAACAAATAGCACTTATCAATGGAACGATAAAAACTTTAACGCAAACTATGGCGGAATTCCAAAGAATGTGTGGATCCACTTTGCTTCAAAAATTTATCAGACTTTACCCTTGTATTCCAATTTAAAGACTACGGGTGTTTACGTGTATGCGAAAAACATGAACATTCCTAAAAAGACATTGGATCTTTTTGTTTCTTCCGAGGTGAAAAATGAAACCGATAAATCGAGCTTGGTAGATTTTGTTGCCGAAATACGTAATGCCGAAGGGAAATTGGTGAAAACATTTTCAAAAAAGTTCAATCTTCCTCCCAATCAAACACAGCAATTGACTATGAACTCAGCCATGAATCAGGTTAATTTTTGGAGTTGGGGCTACGGCTATCTCTATACGGTTACGACAAAAATTGTACAGGACAACAAAACTATAGACGCTGTACAAACGAAAACAGGATTTCGGAAAACGGCATTTAAAGATGGGATGGTATATCTGAATGATCAGGTATTGATGATGAAGGGCTATGCACAGCGTACAAGTAATGAATGGCCTGCTGTTGGTTTGTCTGTAGCGCCTTGGTTAAGTGATTTTTGCAATGGGCTGATGGTCAAGAGCAATGCCAATTTGGTTCGTTGGATGCACGTGACACCGTGGAAACAGGATGTCGAATCCTGTGACCGTGTGGGATTGATGCAAATGTTGCCTGCTGGAGATGCCGAAAAAGATACGCAAGGTCGACGTTGGGAACAGCGAACTGAGCTGATGCGTGATGCAATTATCTATTATAGGAACAATCCCAGTGTTCTATTTTATGAATGTGGAAACGAGTCGATTTCGGAAGAGCATATGGCGGAGATGAAAGCTATCCGCGATCAATACGATCCAGCTGGTGGGCGAGCCATTGGTTCACGCGAAATGTTGGATAGTAAGATTGCGGAATATGGTGGTGAAATGCTATATATCAATAAAAGTGCGCGACACCCGATGATTGCAACAGAGTACATGCGGGACGAGGCCTTACGTAAATATTGGGACGAATTGAGTTATCCGTTTCACAAGGATGGTGAAGGACCACTTTATAAAGGCGTAGATGCCAGTGATTATAACAGGAATCAAGATAGTTATGTCACTGAAGCTGTACATCGTTGGTGGGAATATTGGAAAATGCGTCCTGGTACTGGTGATCGCGTAAATTCAGGCGGTGTCAATATTATTTTTTCGGATTCCAATACCCATTTTAGGGGAAAAGAGAACTACAGAAGAAGCGGCGAAGTAGATGCCATGCGTATTCCCAAAGACGCTTATTATGCCCATCAGGTTATGTGGGATGGCTGGATTGCTCCAGATCCAAAAGGATTACATCTGGTTGGGCACTGGAACTATGCTCCTGGAACGAAAAAAGATGTATTGGTTATTTCTGCTGCTGATCGGGTAGAGTTGTCTGTGAACGGTAAGATACAGGGAGAGGCCGAAAAGCTATATGATTTCCTATACCGTTTTCCAGCTGTTGAGTTTGAGTCCGGCGTATTGACGGCAAAATCATTCACAAAGGATGGAAAGTTGTTAAATAAAAAGGAACTAAAGACAATAGGAGAACCTTATAAAATCCGTCTGACGGCACAGCATGGTAAAAATGGCTTATTTGCTGATGGTAATGATATGGTATTGGCAGAAGTTGAGGTGCTTGACAAAAACGGATTACGTTGTCCATTGGCTTCAAACAGAATAGATTTTAACTTGGATGGACCGATGGATTGGCGCGGTGGAATTGCACAGGGGCCTGATAACTATATTTTAGCTCGATCGCTGCCGGTAGAGGCGGGGATAAATCGCGTATTACTTCGTACGCAGTACGATAAATCTGGGCGGGTGGTGTTGAAGGCGATATCTAATGGACTTTTATCAGATTCAGCCGTGTGGACGGTGCAACCTATCAAAACGTTGGGGAATTATTTTGTAAAAGAATCTAATAAAAATTTACCATCATTCTTAGAACGGGGGCCGAGTCCAGCGAAAGCTACTTTGGTCCAGCTGAAAAAAAGCCTCAAAATCCGCACAGCGACAGCTGGAGCTAACCTAGAGAAAGTGGGACAATCCTACGATGATAATGAGCTGTCGGATTGGGTCAATGATGGGCAGCTAGGCACTGCTTGGATTACATACACCTTAGAAGAGAAATCTGCTATTGATGAAGTCGATTTGAAATTAAATAATTTTAGGTCAAGATCGTATCCATTGCAGATTTTTGTGGACGAGAAACTTGTGTTTGATGGAAATACGGATGTGACGTTAGGCTACTGTACATTGTCATTTCCACGTACGTGGGGAGAAAAATTAACCATTAAGCTGAAAAACGCACCTTTTACCGCGAGGGAAAACAACCAGGTAGAAATGGGCGGTAAGAAACTTGATGATGGTGTGGCCCGTAACGACGCCAATGCTAAAGGTACACTAAGTATTATTGAAGCCGATATACATCAAGTACTGGCTAATTAAGCATGTGCAGTAACAATAATTAATTGACTACTTAAAAAAGATGGAAAAAATAGCATTTAAGATGAAATTGAAGCCGGGCATGTCCGCGGAGTACAAGCGCAGACATGATGCGATCTGGCCAGAATTAATAACCTTATTGCGCGAAAACGGAGTGTCTGATTATAGCATTTTTTTGGATGAGGAAACGGATACTTTATTTGCTGTTCAGTACTTGGCGGGGCATTCGTCACAGGAATTGGGGAAAGAAGCTATTGTTCAGCAGTGGTGGGACTATATGTATGATATCATGGATGTACATGCCGATCATTCTCCGGTATCGGTCAGTTTGAAAAAGGTATTTCACATGGATTAGCCCAATTTTAACATGAAGAAAATTTATATATCATTAGTACTTGCCTGTAATCTGTTGGCGTCTGGTCGAAGTATTGCACAAGATCTATGGCCAGCAGTTACTAAAGAAATGAAGCCTTGGACACGTTGGTGGTGGCTTGGTTCGGCTGTGGATCGACCTAATCTCGAACGTGAATTAACCTTATTTGACAAAAGTGGTTTTGGCGGTGTAGAAATAACACCGATTTATGGTGCTAAAGGATTTGAATCCAGCTACCTGAATTTTCTTTCACCACAATGGATGAATATGTTGGGTGTAACAACGGATAAGGCCAATGCCCTGGGAATGGGAGTGGACATTAATCTAGGTACGGGATGGCCATTCGGGGGACCTCAAATCAAAGAAAAGGATGCCGCTACCAAATTAATCCTGGATGAATTTGAACTAAAAAAAGGTGAAAGGATCACATTTCCCCTACAACCTAAGGATCCTAAACAACATTATTTCTTGCTGCAGGCTTTACGGGCATTTAGATCCGACAATAGTGAGATTAAACTGGATGATTATATTTCAAAGACCACTGGAACATGGGAAGCGCCTGCCGATATTCGTCTATTAGCTGTCTTTTCTGGTAGAACGGGCCAGAAAGTCAAACGTGCAGCACCTGGGGGAGCGGGATATACGCTGGATCACCTTGGGAAGCAATCTGTCGCATCTTATTTCAATAGATTTGCCGAAGCTTTTAAGGACAAGCCATTGCATGTGCGTGCTTTTTTTAACGATAGCTACGAAGTATATGGGGCAAATTGGACGGATGAGTTTTTGCAATCATTTGAACGGATAAAAGGATACAAACTACAAGATAACCTTCTAGATTTTGCAGGTAAAGGTACGGATGAAGCCAAAACAGCAGGCCTTAAATCGGATTATCGTGAAGTTGTGAATGCACTGCTTGCCCAGAATTTCTTGATCCCGTTTACGGATTTTGCCCATAGCTATAGTGCGATTTCAAAAAATCAAGCCCATGGATCTCCAGGAAATCTGATTGATTTGTATGCGGATACCGATATTGCGGAGTGTGAAACCTTTGGATCCAGCAGTTTCGATATTCCCGGATTAAGGCGCGACACTGCTGACATCCGTAATGTGGATCCAGATCCTATGATGGCAAAATTTGCGACATCGGCAACTAATGTATACGGTAAAAAATATACTTCTTCGGAAACATTCACCTGGCTGACGGAACATTTTAAAACCTCCTTGTCACAAACGAAACCGGAAGTCGAACAACTATTCCTCGCTGGGGTGAATCATGTGTTCTATCACGGGACAACCTATTCGCCGAAAAATGTACCTTTTCCAGGATGGTTGTTCTATGCTTCCGTTAATTTTGTTCCGCAAAATTCGTTTTGGGACCACCTAACTGGTTTGAATCAATATATTACGCGTGTGCAATCCATCTTGCAATCTACTCGTGCCGACAATGAACTGCTGGTATATTGGCCTGTTTATGATATTTGGAATAATGCCAAGGGAATGGATAAGGCATTAAAGGTTCATGATGTTGACGAGTGGTTACATCCAACGCAATTTTATAAACAAAGTGTTCAGCTGCAGAAACAGGGGTATAGCTTTGATTTTGCTACAGATAAAATTCTGGCGGGAACTACAGTAAACAACGGAAAATTGCAAACTTCGAAGGATGCGATCCCTTATCGAGCAATTTATATTCCTGCCTGTCATTATTTTTCTGAAGTGACGCTGCAGAAAATCTTGGAAATGGCCGACCAAGGAGCAACTATTATCTTCCAGCAATTACCGCAAGCGGTCCCTGGATATAACCAAATAGAGGAACGCCGTACACTGTTCAATAAATTAATTGCATCGCTAGGTTTCGAAAAGGATAAAGCGAACCAGTATACAGCTTTTGGACGAGGCAAAATATATCTTACTACAGATGTCAATTCGGCACTCGAAACAGAAGAGATCACACCAGAACGGATAAACCAAACGGGGCTGAAGTTTTCGCGAAGAGCTGCTGGTAACGACAGATATTACTATTTGGTCAATCATAGTGGACAGACCGTTGATCGTAGCATTACATTAAATGCACAGACAGCACATTATTCTTTATTGGATCCCCAGACCGGGCTGACCTATCAGTTGCCATCATCTGACGGCAAAATACGGGTGCAGATTCCATCGGGCTATTCCTGGATAGTCTTAGCGTCAGAGCAACAAGCTAGGGAACCTTTCCGCTATCAGGACGAGTTAAACCAAGTGGCCCAATTAGACCGAGATTGGAAAGTAAGTTTTATGGCTGGAGGGCCTGTTTTACCAAAGGCTGAAAGGCTTGATCAACTATCCTCCTGGACAGAATGGGGGGACAAAGATGCTGTCAATTTTTCCGGCACAGGAGCTTATGAAACAACAATTTCTATCAATAAGGATCCATCAAAATCCTACCTACTGAAGTTGGGACGTGTTGCCGAAAGTGCAAAGGTCTATATCAATGGAAAGGAGGCGGGTTTGTTATGGTCAATTCCGTTTCAATTGGATATTACCAATATGTTGGTAAACGGCGAAAACAAGATTCGCATAGAAGTTGCCAATTTAATGGCAAACCGAATCAGCTATTTGGACCGCAAAAAAGTTGCCTGGCGTAATTATCACGAAATCAATTTCGTCAATATCAATTATAAAGATTTTGACGCTAGTAATTGGAAGCCCATGGAAAGTGGTCTGATTGGCCCTGTGACCATTTGGAGTTATTAAAAGCAAAAAGCAGTAAGCACTATTGAAAGCCTCGTTGTATACGAGGCTTTTTTTTTGACTTTACTTTTTACAATTTCGATCGTTAAAATGTGCAAAATAGAAAGCATATCGAGTTTTTTAAAATGTGCAATTAGCTGGTTATCATGTAAGTTCAGGATGGTTAATCAAATGAGTTCTTTTAAATTGATTTACCAATATAAATCAGATTAATAATTAAAAGCTCAATCCATGAAAAACATAATGCGATATGGAGCCATAGTCATGGCTCAAATGGCTTTTACACATGTATTGTACGCACAGGAGACACTGAAGGGGAAAATTGTTGATAATAAAAATCAGCCGATCAGTGGTGTTACAATTCAGGTAAATGGCAAAAATGAAGGGACAAGCAGTCAAAATGGTGAATTCAGTATTCATGCAAAGTCCGGTGATAATATTGTGTTTCGTTCTGTGGAATACGAGCAGAAAGAAGTCCGCGTATCAACCTTAGCGTTTCTACGTGTTGAGATGGTGCCGAAACAAGAAGCATTGGACGAGGTTGTCGTCATTGGTTATGGATCCCAAAAACGAACTAATCTTATCGCACCGGTTTCAAAGTTTAATGCTGAAAATCTCGATGAACGTCCTATTGCACGGGTTGATCAAGCTCTTATCGGACAGATGTCTGGCGTACGGGTCAAGCAATCTACGGGTGTTCCCGGAAAGGGCTTAAGTGTACAGGTCAGGGGATCGGGCTCTATTACCGCTGGTAGCGAACCCTTGTATGTTATAGATGGTTTCCCATTATCAACAGCCGCACAGAATGGTTCAGGAAACTATGCCTCGGGAAATCCCTTGGATAATATGAACCCCAATGATATTGAATCTGTGGAGGTCCTAAAAGATGCTTCTGCAGCTGCAATCTATGGATCCCGTGCCGCAAACGGCGTTGTTCTGATCACCACAAAACGAGGTAAGAGCGGCCAGGCTAAAGTAAGTCTTAATTCCTATGTGGGTATTTCCGAGGCTTATAAGAAATTGGATATGTTAAATGGTGAGGAGTGGATAGATAGAGCGGTAGAGATGATCAATTCGCAATGGGAAGCCTCGGGTGCGGGAAGATTAGCAAGTCAAAGCAATGCGGAACGACGAAAAATATTGGGGCTCGCCGACGGGAAATATAATACATCTTATATGTATGACGACCGTTGGTTGGAACCCGGACATCCTGGACTTTACCTCATTAACTGGCAGGACGAAGCGTATCGGAAAGGAGTGATCCAAAATTACCAAGTCGCGGCCTCGGGAGCGACAGAATTTGTCAATTATTATGTCTCCGGGAATTATCTTAATCAGCAGGGTATTGTGAAAGGCTTGGATTATAAGAACTATACTGCAAGGGCTAACGTTGAAGTGAAACCGAATAAGAAATTCGCATTCGGTTTAAACCTAGCACCTACTTATTCTATTGGAAATGACCCAGGTGTGGAAGGAAAGGATAATATCATGCATCAGATTTATTCGATGTCACCGGTTCAGGATCATCCTGCAGGAACAGTAAACGTTTTTGACAATGAAAAATATCCTTGGAGCACTTCAACAAATGATCCCATTGCCAAATTGAATTATTATATCGGGGAGAACAAAATTTCACGTTTACTGGGAACAGTTTACGGACAGTACAATATCCTTGATAACTTCAATTTTAAGACTACGGTCAATTTGGATCAAACCGATAGCCGGAGCAATAGATTTCAGCCTTATACTGTAGGTGGAACTTTGGCTAATCGAACCAATAACCCAAATCAAGCCACGTATGGCTCCAATAGCGTTTACCGAAAGCAAACCTTTGTGAATGAAAATACCTTAAATTATCACCTCAATATCGACAGACATGATATCACTGCTTTGTTGGGACAAGCCTATAACTTTGATAAGCTTGAAACTTCTACCATCACCTCGCAGGGGGGGTATACCAATAGTTCTATAACAACTTTGAACGGCGCAGTTGCGACAGTGGCTTCAACAGGTGCAACACAAAGTGTCTTGCTGTCTTACTTTGGCCGGGTTCAATATGCCTATGACGGTAAGTATTTGCTATCTGGAAGTATTCGTCGGGACGGCTCATCGCGTTTTGGATCCAATACAAAATGGGGCTGGTTTCCCTCGCTGTCCATGGGCTGGCGTTTATCACAGGAGGATTTCATGAAACCAATCACCTTTATCAATGAGTTGAAATTACGCGGAAGTTATGGTGAATCTGGGAATAATAATATCGGTGATTACAGCAGTATTGCTTTGTTGGGCTTTTATAATTATTCGTTAAATGGCCTTTCGGCATCTGGGCAGGCGCCCAGTAATATCATTAATCCGGATCTAAAATGGGAAAAATCCCGGACTTATGATATTGGGTTGGATTTTGGCCTCTTAGGCTCACGCATCACCGGTTCATTTGATTTGTATACACGCAAAAGCAGTGATTTATTATTAAACGTCCCTTCCATGCTGGCGACCGGTTTTTCTTCCTATCTGGATAATGCCGGCGAAGTAAAAAGTAAGGGTTGGGATTTCGAGATCACTTCCCATCAGATCAGAAAATCGGATTTTTCGTGGTCTACTTCTTTTAACATCAGTCATAATTCCAATAAGGTAACAAAACTTGATGGTGAGCAAAAAGAAATCTTAATTCCGTCTTCGTTCGATATCCAGCATAGCCTTTTACGGATTGGTGAGCCAATGTATAGTATTTATGTTGTTAAACAAGACGGTATATTAAGTCAGGCGGATATTGATGCTGGGGCGGCATTGTATGGTAGCCAAAAGGCAGGTGATCCAAAATATGTGGATGCCAACGGGGATGGTGTGATCGACGCGAATGACCGTGTGATTGTGGGGCATCCAAACCCTAGCTATGTATGGGGAATAACCAACAACTTTAAGTATAAGAATTTTGACCTGAGTTTTATGTTCCAAGGCCAGAATGGAGGTCATATCTATTCCTTATTAGGAAGGGCATTGGGACGTACGGGCCAAGGATCATCGGACAATGCACTTGGTTTTTATCGGGATAGATGGCGTTCAGAAGAGGAGCCTGGAGAAGGCCGTGTTGGAAAAGCTTATTCAACGTTTGGGCGGATTAAAAATACAGATTGGCTGTATTCCTCGGATTATTGGCGCCTACGCAACGTCACTCTTGGTTATAATATAAAAGACCTGAAGTTGGGAAGTCAGTCCAAACTTAGTTTAGTCCGTTTATTCGTGACATTGGAAAATTTTTGGGGAAAGGACAAATATGACGGCGGTGTAAATCCAGAATCTTCAAATACAAATCTAAGCGGAAGCGCTGATTATCCCGAGGCGGGTGATTATGGTGGCCTGGCGATTCCCAAGACAGTAACATTTGGTTTAAACGTAAATTTTTAGAACGATGAAAAAATTGAGCATATTTTTCTTGATAGCAGGTCTATTGGGATCTTGCAAAATGGATCTGGACCAGCAGCCAATTTCGAGTGCTACTTCAGATACCTACTTTAAGACAGCAAATGATTTTATTCAAGGATTGAACGCTATATATAACAGTACACGGGGATATCCCGATCGTCTGATGAACCTCTCGGAAACCCGATCAGATAACTTGTACGCAGTGTCGGACGGTGGAGTGCGTGATTGGGAAGGAATCAATAGTTTTCATAAAACAATTGCCAGTAATCCCTATGTAATAGAAGCTTGGCAAACAAATTTTAACGGCATATTTCGCGCAAATAATTATTTGGAACAACTTGAGGCGAATGGTTCCACGGCTATTATTGATGAAAGCCTTCGCAATAGAATGGAGGGAGAAGCTCGGTTCTTGCGTGCATTTTTTTATTTTGATTTGATTCGGTACTTTGGAAAAGTGCCACTGATCGATAAGGTTGTCTCTGCCAGCCAAGCCAAAAACATTGGTCGGAGCAACGTGGAGGAATTGTATGCTTTGATTATTGAAGATCTGAACAAGGCTATTAATGTGCTGCCTGCACCTAGTGCGTACGCTGCGGCAGATAAAGGTCGTGTCAATAAGTATGCTGCAAAAATGTTACTGGGATTGGTTTATATGACGCGGTCAGGACCTACTTTGGGTGTTGAAGGTGCGGGTTTGAACAGCAATGAATGGCCGAAAGCTGTGGAGCAGTTTAACGATGTGATCAAGAGCAACGAATTTAGTTTGCTGACCAGCTATAATAACATTTTTGATTATGGTAATGAGCGCAACAAAGAAGTGGTTTTTAATATTGAGTACTCTAGCGGCGCTAACCCCGTTGTTGGGGCAACATTTCCTTGGGTACTTGTGCCTGACAATTGGTTCAATTCACTCGGGTTGGCCACGCAAGGAGGCCTTACGATTAGACCTGTATCTGAAGATTTGCTTAAATTGTATGATGCAAGCGATGGAAGGAAAACATTTAGTATTCAGCAAGGATATACCTATGGCAACGTTGTTGAAACTAGATCTTTCGTTAAAAAATTTGTTGATGTGACAAAGGTACCAGCGAGCCGGACTGATTGGCCGATTAATTATATTGTATTTCGCTATAGTGATTTGCTGTTGCTGAAGGCGGAGTGCATATTGAATGGAGCACCGGGGACCATTCAGACGGATGTGGATGCGGTCGTTAATCAAATTCGAAAACGCGCCGGATTGACAACTGAGCTGACTAATGTCACTAAATCACAGCTGATGGACGAAAGGAGACGGGAGTTTATTGGCGAAGGCTTACGATGGTTTGATCTTGTCCGCAGCGGTAATGTGGAATCTGTCATGAAGGCTTGGATCACGAAAGAGGACGTCGCAAAGCAGATGTCAGATTTTCAAGTCAATTATGTCTTATATCCAGTGCCACAGTCAGAACTAGACAATAGTCCGGGCTTGTATACACAGAATCCCGGATATTAATATGTTGATTAATTTAATCGCTCTTAGCATTTAAGGGCGATTTTTTTATTTTTGGCGCCAGCTAATGACAGGATTGAACAGGATGGTTATTAGAAATCATCCTGTTATTTTTAGCCAACATTATAAGCCTGAGGGGAATTCTGATTATCTTTTTAAACCAGTCATCCCATAAAGCAATAAGTAAAGATCATACAACATTTTCATTATCTCGTGTAATGAAATCGATTTTCACTACCGAAGATCAACAAGGGAAAGAATAAAATAATACCTAAATAATACTTTAATGATAAACTATTTAACAATTAGGTTTGATCATCATGTAAAGAAGTACACTTTTTTGCTGTTTATGGCGATGCTGTGTACGTTAAATTTATTTGCTCAAACAACGAGGACTGGAAAGGTAAACGATGAAAAAGGTTCACCTGTTCAAGGTGTGACGGTACAGGTAAAAGGAAAAGCTATGACAGCAAAGACCAATGCCGACGGTTCATTTACCATCAATGCGCTGCCATCAGATGTATTGGCCTTCAGAAGTCTAGGTTTTGAACCCCAAGAAATTTCTGTTGGAAGTCAAAACAACTTTAATGTGGTTCTCGCACAAAAAGTCGATGTCATGGACGAAGTCGTGGTGGTTGGTTACGGCACGATGAAAAAGAAAGATGTAACTGGTTCGATAGCGAGTGTGGGCGAAAAAGAACTTAAGGCAATGCCCGTAAAAGATGCGTTGCAGGCAATGCAAGGTAAGGTTGCGGGGGTTGATATTACATCAAATCAACGGCCAGGAACTACTGGAAGTATAACAATAAGGGGCGTCCGATCGATCACTGCTGATCAAGGACCTCTTTATGTCGTCGATGGGATGGTATTGCAGGCAGGTGGAATTGATAATATCAATCCAAGCGATATAGAGACCATCGATGTCTTAAAAGATGCTTCTGCAACAGCTGTGTATGGCTCACGTGGGGCGAACGGCGTTGTTTTGGTGACGACCAAGCAGGGAAAAAAGGGTCGTTTAATGTTGAATTATGCTGGTACTGCAACATTTGAAAAGATGTATGACGTCACAGAGTATATGGATGCTGCGGAATGGCTGGAGTATGCGCGTTTGGCGAAATTCGGAACAACGACACCAGATTATGCAAAGGATTTTTCCAAATGGGGATCTGTAGCGGCTTCATGGGCAAATATTGCTAAAGGTTGGACCAATAATAATACAGTTTGGGATCCGAGCTTGGTTGGTAATTATGATTGGGCCGATCTTGGACGTAAAAATGCCTTATCAACTGAGCATACTTTAAGCGTTTCAGGGGGTGGAGAGAACTCCAAAGGTTATGGTTCATTCGGCTATTTAAAACAAGATGCAACACAGCCCGGGCAAAAATTTAACCGTTATACCTCGAAGGTAAGCTTCGAGGCGACTCCGACGAAGTGGTTTACCATGGGAGCGTCATTAAATACCTTTTTCTCCGATCAAGACTACGGTTATAACTTTTCTAAATCAGTCACTGGAGCGGGCGATTACTACAATGCTTTACGAGGAATGTTGCCTTGGACAGTACCCTATGATGATAATGGAAACTACCTGAGAAACCCAGCAGCAGGTGATATCAATATCATTAATCCAATTAATGAATTGGAATACAATACCAATAAACGGCAGACTTTTGGTGCGAATGGCAGTTTCTTTAGCCAGTTAGATTTTGGACAGATTTATGAGCCATTGAAAGGTTTGAAATATCGAGTGCAATTTGGGCCGGAGTTTAGGTATTATCGTTTGGGTTTAGCGAATGCTGCAGAGGGCATCAACGGTGATGGAAATAATGCAGTGACTTATTCAACTAATCGCAATTTAGCCTGGACATTAGACAACTTAATTTATTATGACCGTGATTTTGGAGCAGATCACCACCTTGGTATTACCTTGCTGCAAAGTTCCTCCAAGTATAATTCTGAATCAAGCAATATGAAGGCGACAGACGTGTATAGTGCTGGAGAATTATGGTATAATATTAATTCTGGAGGTTTTATCGGTAGTTGGGGAACCGGTTTATCCGAACGACAAATGGAGTCCTATATGGCTCGTGTGAATTACAGTTTTAAGGACCGTTATATGTTAACTGCATTTGTACGTTGGGATGGATCTTCGGTATTGGCACCGGGGCATCAATGGAGTTCATTTCCTTCTGTAGCCGCATCATGGCGTATTGATCAGGAAGATTTCATGAAAGATGCTCGTTTTATCAACACCCTAAAATTACGTCTGGGAGCTGGTATTGTTGGTAATGCCGCAATTGGGCCTTATCAGACGAAAGGATTATTGACGCAAAATTTTTACAACTGGAGTGCGACAAATTCGACACAAGGATATGTGGCTTCAGACCCTTCTGCTGCTAACCCACAGAAAATGGCCAATCCTGAATTGGGCTGGGAACGTACAACCCAGTATAACCTAGGAATAGACTATGGCTTTCTAAATAATCGGATCAGCGGTGCTTTAGATCTGTATAAAACGAAGACGAATGATTTGTTGTTAGCGATGAGTCTAAACTCCGTTTTAGGGTATGGAGCTACAATGGCAAATGTTGGAAAGACTTCAGGTTGGGGTATTGATCTCCAAATCAATACTGTCAATGTGAAGAATGACAACTTTCAATGGAATACGACGTTGACCTGGTCCAAAGACAAGAACAAAATACTCGAATTGAACAATGGACGGAAAGAAGATCTAACCAATAACTGGATTGTAGGTCAGGAGATTCAAGTTCCTTATGATGTGGTTTATGATGGTATTTGGAAAACCTCGGAAGCGGAAGAAGCTGCAAAATACGGTGCTAAGCCCGGGCAAATTCGTGTGAAGGATATTAGTGGCCCCGATGGAGTGCCTGATGGTAAAGTAGATCGCAATTATGACCGACAAGTTTTGGGATCTTATCGTCCAAAATGGTCCGGCGGAATTATGAATACATTCACCTATAAAAACTTTGATCTATCCTTCTTTATTTTCTCCCGTTGGGGACAGACAATCAATGCTGGGGCTGCGACATTGGATGGCCGTTACATGCAACGCAAATTGGACTACTTTATTCCAGGAGTTCATGAAGATGCCGAGTATTATCAACCAGGTTCGAACGGTGAAGCGGCAGATCCTTGGAATTCTTCCATGAACTACCGTGATGGATCATTTATCAAGCTAAGGAATGTAAGTTTAGGTTATAATTTCCCTAAAACAAAGTTACAGAAACTAGGCATAAGTAATTTCAAGGTTTATGCGCAGGTCATGAACCCGGCGATGTTGTATTCAAAAGTGGATTTTCTGGATCCAGACTTAGCAAGTTATAATAATAACACGACACAGGCTGGTTCCTCCATTACGACAAGAGGAGCAGTGATCGGTGTGAACATAGGATTTTAAGAAGCAAAAAGGATTTAAAAAAGCGAGTCTCATGAAAAATTATAAAATATTAGTTGCTTCCATATTTGGTGCTGCTGGATTGTTGGTATTGAATGCCTGCAGCAAAGACTTTTTAAAAGAGGAGCAGATCACCATACCGGATACAGATTATTTTAAAACGCAGGCAGGGTTAGATGATTTAGCAACAGGGGTTTACTCCAAATTGAAATTTAAATATAACTATACCTGGGGGATGGCTTTGTTCAATTTGGGCGTAGATGAGTTTACGGATGCAAATAATGCTTCCCCAAGTTTTAATAGTTATAGCATGGATCTTAATCCTGCTGAATCGACGTATGGCGGCGGAAATATTCAGCCGGTGTTTGACAATATGTATAGCGGTATCGAATCGGCCAATACCCTGATTCAAAATGTACCCCTATATTATGATAAATCCAACGCCAACTATAATACACGTTTAGGGGAGGGTTATTTTATGCGGGGATATTTCTATTTACAGTTGATTGTACAGTTTGGTGGCGTGCCCTTGAAATTGACTCCGACTGAAAAGGTTGAATCCTATTTTACAAGAGCTTCCGAAGATGCTTGTTTTACGCAGGCTATTTCAGACCTTGAACAGGCCTATACGCTCCTACCTGCCTCGGCGACAGAATTTGGACGTGTGACTAAATCAGCTGCTGCGCATTATATAGCTAAAGCAAGATTGACCCGTTCGAGTGAGTTATATGCTTCTTGGAATTCAAAATATACTGCAGAAGACTTAGATGCTGTTATCAAATATGGAACGGAAGTCGTGGCGGCACATCCTTTGGTTGATGATTACGTAAAACTATGGGACTATCAAAAAGCCAATAGTGCCAATGAAAAAGTCTCTGAGGTTGTTCTTTCGGCACAGTTTTCGGACGACCAGGCAACCTGGGGACGGTATGGCAATCAAATTCATCTTTACTACCCTGCTGTTTATCAGGATTTAGGTGGAACAAGTCGAGATATATCGGGCGATCGTGAATTCTCCTACGCACGTACGACAAATTATACCTTGGATGTCTTTGATCGCGTCAACGATTCACGTTTCTGGAAATCCTTTATTACGATGTATGGTGCTAATAATACCGCTAATGCCCCTGTATGGACTGCAGCTAATGCATCGCTTGGGCCTGAAGGAACTGTTGTTGGAGCTAAGCGATTCAAAGGTGGTGAGCTGGGTATTAAATATATTGTCAATAACGCTGGCGATACGCGCTACAAAGCAGTCGCCAGTGATGCAACGGGAGTTCTTAAAAATGGCGTCATGCAGAATATGCATACGTTTGTGCGTTACTTTCAAGGTGAACCACAAGCTTGGGTAGGTAAACATGGAAATAATGGTTATTTCGGTGTGCAATCACGTTATGTAGCACTTTCGAAGTTCAGAGATGGTTATCGGGTCAGTATTGCATCTGCCAATGGTACCCGTGATGTGATTATGGCGCGCTCGGCAGAAGATGTCTTAATGGTGGCTGAAGCTTATATCCGTAAGGGGGAGGGGCAGTATGCTAACGCGATACAATGGATTAATAAATTGCGCACCCGTGCAGGCTATAAAAATGGTGAAGACCGCGCGAAGAATGTTGACGGCGGACAAGCCTATAAGAATAATTCCTATGCTGTTGGGAAAGGAGGGGGCTTTTCGGCGGAAGGAGCAATCTATTGGGAAGGAAACTCATACTACGAATCTAATAATGATATAGCGAAAACTACGGCATCTTCCGAAACACAGATGCTGATCAATTCTGTCGCTGATATTTATAATTCAGCAGTTGATGCTCCAATTTATGAGAAATTGGGAGCAACAAGCAATGCGCAGAAAATGATGGCTTTCCTGTTAAATGAACGCACACGTGAATTGTGCGGTGAACTCTATCGCTGGGAAGATTTAGCCCGTACCAAAACATTGGAAGCGAGATGGAAAGCATTTAATGATGGTTATGTACGTGGGAATACCGTCTTTAATCCAAATACACATTACTATCGGCCGATTCCGCAATCTTTCTTGGATGCAACCACCAGTGAAAGTGGCGCAGCATTGACGCCTGCAGAAAAACAGGCTATGCAAAATCCTGGATATTAATTTTGAGTGCAATAAACGTGAACCTAACCTACCTGTTCTGAATTGAATGGGTAGGTTTTTTTGTAAAAATGAATTCAGTTACAGGATAGCGCAGGATAGGTTCCTTAGCTAGTTTTGGTATCTTACAGCTTGATTCGCTTAACATTACGGATCTGAGGAAACCAAATTGTAAATCAAGGGAAGGAAATGTTCACATGGATAGAAGAGTCTTCTTAAAGTCAAATGCATTTTTATGGATGACAGCGATATTACCTTTAGGTACATCGGCCCAAAAAAGCAGGATGGAGTCTCCCTATTTCAAATTGAAACCGATTGGTCGTTCTTTACAATTACAGGATTATTTTATTTGGTGCTCATCTCCGATCTGGGGCGATGATGGTAAGGTTCATCTTTTTTATTCACGTTGGCGAAAGGAAAAAGGGATGGGAGGCTGGATCAAAGGTTCAGAAATAGCGCACGCAGTGGCGGATTCTCCTTATGGAACATTCCAACATAAGGATGTTGTTCTACAACCTCGGGAAGGATTTTGGGATGGTACGACTTGCCACAATCCACTGATAAAAAAGATAGCAGATACCTATTATCTTTTTTATATGGGAAACTCCAATGGAAAGACCGATACGAAGAGAATCGGCGTGGCAACCTCTACAAGCCTGGATGGGCCATGGAACCGGAGCGATAATCCCATTTTGTTGCCTGGAGCAGAAGGTGCATGGGATGATCATTGTACGACAAATCCAGCATTTCTAAAAGGTAAGGATGGTAAATTTTGGCTGTATTATAAATCTTGGAATACGGCTGAATACCTGCAGGATAAAGGTCCTGTCCGAGGAAATCGAAAGTATGGATTGGCCAAAGCTGAACATCCATTGGGACCCTATATGAAAGTATCCGAACATCCGGTAATCGATTTTTCTGCTCGTCCTCATAATGCACAGCTTGAAGATGCTTTCGTATGGGAACAGGATGAACAGTATTGTTTGTTAGCTAGGGATATGGGGTTTTACAATCACGAATATGGATTGATCTTAAAATCATCAGATGGCATTCAATGGTCTGAACCGCAAGTGGCCTATTTAGGTTTATCGACATATATTCAGGAGCCACCACCTCCAGCCAACTTGAAGCGCTTTGGCAGGCTTGAAAGACCTATGATCCTGATGGATAGAATAACGGATAAGCCTCGCTTCCTTTTTGGAGCCACGCAAGGCGGAATAGCAGAAACCTCGACAGCCTTTGTATTTGAGATCGTGTGAAGAATCTGCCATAATCGTGTTTAATTCGAGAAAATAACTGCAAAGTTTTGCTTCTGTATGTTGAAGATCGATAGAAGTGAGCTGAATTTAACAGCTGATATAACAAGTATAACCAGAAACAATTATAAGCCAATGAAACAGATTTTTAGTATCCTCATAGCCATTTTTGCATGCGTAGCAAGTCAAGGGCAACAAATAACCTGGGCCAGTGCACAGCAACCCTTAAAGGAAATAGAACAGCTTAAAAAGATCATTGTTGCTCCTACATTTAAAAAGAAAGATTATTCCATCGCTGATTTCGGTGCTATTGGAGATGGCAGGACGAAAAATACAGTGGCCTTTAAAAAAGCTATTGAAACGTGTAATAAGCAGGGGGGAGGACGTGTGATTGTGCCAAAAGGTGTCTATCTGACCGGTGCTATTTATTTGAAAAGCAACGTTAATCTGCATGTGAGTGAAGGGGCAACAATACTATTTAGTCGGGATAGTGCTGATTATCCGATGGTATTCACGCGTTGGGAGGGCATGGAATGTATCAATTTTTCTCCGTTCATCTATGCGTATAAAGAAGAGAATATTGCGATTACAGGAAAAGGATTGCTGGATGGAAATGCCGATAATGATCATTGGTGGTATTGGTGTGGTGCCCGAAAATATGGTTGGCACGAAGGTCGTCCTGGCGAACAAAAGCCTGCCCGCGCAATTTTGCATCAGCAGATGGCCGAAGAGAAGGATCCGCATAAAAGAGTATTTGGCGATGGAAATTTTCTTCGTCCCAATTTTGTACAGCCTTATTTATGCAAAAATGTCTGGGTTGCTGACGTCAAGCTGATTAATTCTCCGATGTGGAATCTCAATCCTGTTCTATGTGAGAATGTATTGATAGAAGGCGTGAAAGTGGTGAGTCATGGACCTAATAATGATGGCTGCGATCCTGAAGCAAGTAAAAATGTATGGATCAGAAATTGTTATTTTGATACTGGCGATGACTGTATTGCTATTAAATCCGGAAGAGATGAAGATGGCCGTAATATTGGTCGACCTGCGGAGAATCATATCATCGAAAATTGCGAAATGAAGGATGGTCATGGCGGTGTCGTTATCGGTAGTGAAATTGCAGGCGGAGCCAGAAATATCTATGCACTTAACAATGTGATGGACAGCCCAAATTTGGATCGGGCTCTACGGATAAAAACTAGTTCTAGCCGAGGCGGGATCATTGAAAACGTGTTTTTTTATAACACGGAAGTAGGGCAATATAAGGAAGCGGCTGTACGATTTAATATGTTTTATGAGAAACCCGGAAAACATATTCCGACGATTCGCAATATCTGGGTTGAAAACCTTCAGGTTAAAGGCGGCGGAAAGTATGCTGTGCTCTCCACGGCCTACGAATCTTCACCTGTAACCGATTTTACGATGGTTAATTGTAAGATTGATGGTGTAAAAGAAGCGTTTAAAGTTGATTACCTCAAGAATGTCACGCTAAAAAATGTCATTGTCAATGGAAAAGAAATCAAGTCTTTCGATTAACATAACATCTCCATCGATGAAAAGTATAAACGCTAGTGACTGCGAAGTAGCATAATGGTCATTAAAAGATCGGCACATAGCTAATTCATGAAATAATTATTGATATGATACGAAAGTATTTGATTTTTTGCGGTTTGCTGGTGGGGGTTGTCCTAGAGATGGCTGTTGCCCAGTCAAAACATTGGAAAGATAATGACCGTATACTTCATTATACAGAAGATCAGGGTGACTTTCTTTTGGTTAAAGGACGATATCGATTTAATCGTGCGCTTTATGGTAATAACCTAGCATCCCGTGTCGAAGCAGGCGATTTACCAGAATTTGCACTCTACATGCCTGGGATGGCAGGAAATCTACAATTTGTCCTAAGTAATAAACAGCTGCGAAAAAAAATGATTGATGCCGATCATATTGAAACAAGATACCGACCTGGAGCTATGTATTATCGGATCAAAGATGCTTTACTTGGCAAAGGTTATATCGATATCGTTGTGATGGCACAGGCCGATGCTGAAGGGATGATCGTAAAACTGCAAGGAACAAATATTAAGCCTGAAGTACGGGTCTATGCTGCCTATGGTGGAGCTAGCGGAAAAACTTTTAGCAGAAACGGCGACATAGGCGCGGATCCGGAATCGGGGTTTTATCTTCTCCCTGCATACTGTGAACATAATCAGTATATGGTAGAAAAAAATAGTTTTGAACTTAAATATCAAAATAAGAAAAATGAAGCCCAGTTTATTCAAGGTAGTTTTTCAGGGCTTTCAACACTGCAGATGTCAGATGCAAGGGTCCTGGAAGATCTATCGCGTCTGGGTAAGACGGAGAATCAGGGTAACCCTATCATTGTTGGGGAATATATTCTGGCTAAAAAATCATGTTATATTCAAATCTCTAAGGGTAAGCTCTCTGCTGCAAAATTTTCTGAAGGTACATTAGAAAAGGTTTTTGAGCAAGCGGATCAGAAAAGGGTTTCCCTGGCTAGTCGGGTTAAAATAAACACACCGGATCGATATATTAATAATTTGGGGGCGGCACTGTCGGCAGCTGCTGATGGTATTTGGGAATCACCTACTTTCTTGCATGGTGCTGTGGCATGGCGTATGCGTTTGAATGCCTGGCGGGGAGCTTATACTGCAGATGCATTGGGGTGGCACGACAGAGCGAAGGAGCACTTTTCCAGTTATGCCAGTTCACAGGTGGTCGAACCAAGTTCTGGACCAGTTGTGATGGATACAACCTTGCACTTAGCTCGACATTTGGAAAAAATGGGTACTTCTATGTTTTCAAGCGGCTATATTTCTCGTAACCCAAACAACAACACAGTAGCCCATCACTACGATATGAACTTGGTCTTTATCGATCAATTGTTGTCGCATTTTAATTATACAGGAGATGTCGCTTATATCAAAGAGATGTGGCCCACGCTGACTCGGCATCTCGATTGGGAAAAGCGAAATTTCGATCGGGACAATGATGGCTTATACGATGCCTATTGTGCGATCTGGGCAAGCGATGGTTTACAATATTCCGGTGGCGCTGTCACGCATACAACCGCCTATATGTACCGCGCCAATCAAATGATGGCCAAGCTCGCAAAGGTAATAGGTGAGGATGCTGCGCCCTATCAACAAGAAGCCAATAAAATTAAAAAAGCGCTAAAAGATCGACTTTGGTTGCAAAAGAAAGGTCATTTTGCCGAGTTCCAGGATGCGCTTGGCAATCAGCTTGTACACGAAAATGCTGGTTTGTGGACCATTTATCATACTGCAGACGTTGATATTCTGGATGATTTTGAAGGCTACCAAAATCTCCAATATGTAACTAATTATTTGCCAAAGATTCCTATTCGTGTCAAAGGACAAGAACAGCATGACCTGTATACATTGCCTACGACGACATGGCAGCCCTACACTTGGTCAATCAATAATGTTGCTTTAGCGGAGAATCTACAGACCGCATTGGCCTATTGGCAATCTGGTCGGGCAGATGATGCTTATCAGCTCTGGAAAAGTAACCTCATGGAAAGTATGTACCATGGGATCAGTCCTGCCAACTTTCAGCAGCTTTCCCATTATGATGCATTTAGAGGCGAATTATACCGTGATTTTGCCGACCCTATTGGTGTGGCATCTCGTACCTTAGTCGAAGGATTATTTGGCGTGCATCCGCATCTATTGGACAAACAATTGTTTATTAAACCTGGTTTCCCATCGACATGGAATTTTGCGCAGATTGAAATGCCGGAGTGGAGTTATACGTATAAGAAAGATAATACAGCAATTACATTTAATATTAAGACCCATTATGCGATGCCCGTAACGCTTGCATTGGAAGTTCCCGTAGATTTTACCCAGGTGAGTGCTGTTAAGGTCAACGGAAAGGAAGTCAAGTGGTCGCTAAAATCTTCCGCTATAAATGGGCCATGTATTGTTATTGAATCTGAAGCTGAGCGAAATTTCGACGTCACAATCATAGGTGATGGACAACTCGAAAAGATGGATACTAAAAATGTGGCCCAAGTATTCACCGATCAATGGACTTTTCCCTTACCTGCTAACACCCAATTGTTGGAAAGTTACGATCCTCAAGGAATTATCCAAAATCGAATAGGTCACAAATTTTCTTTTGTCCAGGAAGAGCGTGTGGGAACCTTTTTTGCGAAGCTCCGACAAGGGAATATGGTTTGGTGGCAAGCTGTTGATATTCGATTATTGCCGCCATTAAAAGCAACTATTGTAAAAAAACAGGTTAGTTATGATCTAGTTGTAGAAAACCGTTCAGGTCAGCCGCAACGATTGGCAGTCGATCATCAGGATGTTCATGCAACCTTAAACTTGAGATCAGGAGAAACAAAGAAACTGGAACTTCCCATCAATATCTTTTCAAAAGGAACAAATAGCGTTGATCTAGCTGTGGGAACTTATCGCCAAAAAGTAGATTATATAGATTGGAATATCGATGATAAACCTGATTTTTTAGAGGAAAATTTGTCGACATACTACAATGCTCGTTTGACGGACATCTTCCAGCAGAAATATATGACCCCAAGACCGGAAGGGCCGACCTTGCAGCTGCCTTGGCAGGGGATAGGCAATTGGTGTTATCCATTGACGACGGCGAATATTGATGACAGCGGAATCATGGAAAAAGCCAAGCAGAAGGATCTAACATACCTAGGTATTCCGTTTCAGCTAAAAAATGACTCCAAAAATGTTGTCTTTGTCAGCCAGTGGGATAATTATCCGACAAGCGTCAAAATACCTTTAGCAGGCCAGGCAAGCAAAATGTATCTCTTGGTTGCCGGTTCTACAAATCCGATGCAATCCCAGTTTATCAACGCCAAGATTAAGGTCAATTATACCGATGGAACTTTAGATACGCTAGATCTCATCAATCCTATAAACTGGTGGCCTATCGAACAGGATTACCTCGATGACAACCATGCGTTTGAACTCCCCGATGAACGAATTCCTTACCGAATCAGTTTGAAGTCAGGAGAGCTTTATAAGGGAGGAACCTGGAATCGTTATATCGATATAAAAGGATATAGCAACCGTGGAGTTGATGGCGGAGCAGCTACATTATTGGATTTGCCCCTAAACAAAAGAAAGAAACTTCAATCAGTAGAGCTTATTGCCATAGCAAACGATGTGGTCATTGGTCTGATGGGTCTCACTTTAATGCGATAGATAATTTAAGAAATATTAAAAATGTACTCCGAAATTTCTAGTAGGAATCTTGAACTCGGATATATTATGTATAAATCCAATTATAGATGAAAAAGATGTTTAGTATTATTTTCACTTTCCTTGTAAGTGTCTTAAGTCCTATGTTCGTCCTAGCTCAGCAAGGGACAAAAATTAATCGAGAAAAGGTCGTTAAAAGGCATAATGTCTCCAATCACGCCATGGATACATTAGCTTCGCTCACGGTCGGTAATGGTACCTTTGCTTATACGGTCGATGCTACGGGAATGCAGTCTTTTCCCATTTATTATAAAAATGGGGTTTCTTTGGGAACACAGTCCGAGTGGGGATGGGATTCTTTCCCCAATACAAACAACTATAAATTTGAAGAAACATTAAAATCCTACGACTTTAACAACGAAGGGCGGAACGCGCAATATAGTATTCAATTAAAAGAACCGGAGCGTAATGCAGAAGCTGTGAACTATTTTAGAGAAAATAAACATCGTCTGCAATTGGGTAATGTAGGCTTGGAACTTTATTTGAAAAATGGGCAACGGGCAACTACACAACATATCCAGGATATTCGACAGGAGCTGAACCTTTGGACGGGTGTTATCACAAGTGAATTTCGAATTGAAGGAGAACCTGTTTCTGTAAAAACCGCATCGTATCAAGGCAGTGACCGCGTTGCAGTACATGTCGCTTCGCCATTGATTGCACAGCAAAGGCTGAAAATATTTGTACGCTATCCTTATCCAAGCGGAAAATTTCTGGATGAAGGTACCAACTATGATCAGGTGAATGATCATAAAACAACCATCGTAGCGCAAGCGGTAAATGGTGCAGTGATAAATCATCAGTTGCAGGGAGCGAATTATTTTACACAATTGGATTACTCGCAGGGAACGTTAAAAAATACGGCTTCACACTATTTTGTATACCAACCGGCTGCTGCGCTCGGAGAGTTTGATTTTTCATTTGCATTTGCAGCGACAAACAACTTTGATAAGAAGAGCGTCCGATATACTGATGCGGCAGATGAAAGTGCAAGGTCCTGGAAGCATTTTTGGGAAAGTGGTGCTGCGGTAGACTTTGCGGGTAGCACAGACCCAAGAGCCAATGAATTGGAAAGAAGAGTTGTACTCTCTCAATACCTGACAAAAGTACAATGTGGCGGAAGCAATCCGCCCCAAGAAACAGGTCTCACTTTTAATAGTTGGTATGGAAAACCACACACGGAAATGCATTGGTGGCATGCTGTGCATTTTGCGTTATGGGGACGTCCAGAAATTATGGAAAAAACATTGGATTATTATTTTAGGACCTTTGAAAAAGCGAGGGAACTCGCAAAGCGACAGGGCTACCAAGGAGTTAGATGGATCAAAATGTCGGATAACGAAGGGAATGAAAGCCCTTCGTCGGTAGCTGCATTTTTAGTTTGGCAACAACCACATATTATCTATATGACTGAATTGGCCTACCGGGACAAAAAGGATCTCGCTGTCCTAAAAAAATACAAGGATCTCGTATTTGCCACAGCTGATTTCATGGCTGACTTTGCACATTATGATCAGGCAACAGGTCGCTATAATGTAGGCAAGGGAGTTATTCCTGCACAAGAAGTTTTCAAAGCTTCCGAGACGATGAACCCGACGTATGAGCTCGCCTATTGGGATTGGGCACTTCGCATAGCCCAACAATGGAAAGAGCGGCTGGGAGAACCAAGAGTGAGCAAATGGGATCAAGTTATTGAAAAATTGGCCCCATTACCAAGTAAGGACAACGTCTATTTGGCCACTGAAACTGCTCCCGATTCTTATACTTACGATCGTTGGATGACAGACCATCCTGCTGTACTTGGTGCATTAGGAATGGTTCCTGAATCACCGAAGTTAAATAAAGATGTGATGAAAAATACGCTGGATGTCGTTTGGAAGAAATGGCATTGGGAAAAGACCTGGGGTTGGGATTTCCCTATGACGGCCATGAACGCTGCTCGTTTGAATCTTCCCGATAAAGCGCTTGATGCACTATTTATGAATATTCAAACCAATACTTATCTAAAAAATGGACATAATTATCAAGATGGACGACTGCGGATCTATTTGCCAGGCAATGGTGGGGTGCTGACGACCGTGGCGATGATGCTTGAAGGTTGGGATGCGTCTACAGGTGATTTACCAGGGTTTCCAAAAGATGGCTCATGGGTTATAAAAAAAGAAGGATTTAAAAAAATGCCCTAATATATGATGAAGAAAATAATATTACTACTGCTTTTGGGTTGTGGAACAGTGGCGACGATGGCTCAGGAATTGCCCGGTAAGTCAACGATCGTGCGTGAGCTGCGTTCTGCTAATGACTATTTTATGAATAAATGGCCCGATCCGGTCAAGACCATTATTACAAATAAAGAAAGACCAGCCAATATCTGGACCCGCGGCGTATACTATGAAGGACTCATGGCCTTTTATAAGATCGATAAACAGAAACGATATTATGATTATGCTGTAGAATGGGGGGATAAACATCATTGGAAACCTGTCCGTGGAGAAGTTTATACAAGACATGCCGATAATCAAAATTGTGGGATGACTTATATTGATCTATATCGCCTTGATCCGAAACCCGAACGCCTGGCAGCAATCAAAGCAAATATAGATTCTGTTATTAACAGTGGTCGATATGATGACTGGACTTGGATCGATGCCATCCAAATGGCGATGCCTATTTTTGTTAAACTGGGTGTAACCTTAAACGATACAAAATATTTTGACTATATGTATAAGATGTATAGCCATATTAAGTACCAGGAAGGGGGACGAGGACTTTTCAATGCTGCAGATAATTTATGGTGGCGTGATAAGGATTTCGTTCCCCCTTATAAAGAGCCTAATGGTGAAGACTGTTATTGGGCGAGGGGAAACGGTTGGGTTCTGGCTGCCCTGGCCTTGGTGCTGCAAGAATTACCTAAGACCGATGCACATTATGCTGAATATCTGGAGGACTTCCAAAAACTTGCGAAGGCATTGCTTCCATTGCAAGGAGCGGATGGTTTCTGGAATGTTAGTTTGCATGATCCGAACCACTTTGGTGGAAAAGAAACCTCGGGTACAGCATTGTTTGTCTATGGAATGACTTGGGGAATTAATGCTGGACATTTATCAAAAAAAGATTTTTTACCGGCGGTGGAAAAGGGATGGAACGCAATTTCTAAAGAATCACTGCAACCGAACGGATTTTTGGGATATGTGCAATCGACAGGAAAAGAGCCCAAAGACGGCCAGCCTGTTACCGTTGATAAAGTTCCAGATTTTGAAGATTATGGGCTTGGTTGCTTTCTTCTGGCTGGAACCGAAATATATAAACTTGTGGAAAAAAGTTCTATGTAGTGTTGGAATTGATGAATTGATGGAGAACATGAAATAAAAGCAAAGGCGCGTTTCAATTTGAATTGCGCCTTCTTTATTTCAGGGGCTTGTTGCTGGTTATTATTCACAATTGTTCTTTAAGCAGCATAATCAATATTTGTGCAATAATGAAATATACACCTTCACCCTAAACAGAAGAGGAGCATTGAATTGAACTGTCCATTGAAAAATAGCAGTACAGTGCAGGATGATGAAATCGGACGCATTTTATAGTATTGTAATAACCAATATAAACAGGTATAAACCCCAGCTTTTGTTCATGAGCTTGAAACTTTCATTGTTATGAAAAAATATACATATCATTTATTTTTTTTGGTATTCATTCTTTCTCGTTTCAAAGAGGGGATAATTTTTAAAACAGATTCATATAATGGATTTCCAGATGTGATTACACGAAAACCCGGTGCGAGTCAAAAAATGCTAAACGTCAACACTAAATTATATACTCATGTTAAAAAGAATGTCGCAGGGCAAATCTGCGTTGTTTAGCTCAAAGCTTAAACTTGCGCTGGTTGCAATAGTTTTGCCAGTTCATTTGTGGGCACAGTCAAACAAGATCTCCGGCGTGGTCGTCGATGATGCTAATATGCCACTGATGGGTGTTAGCATTCGTATCAAAGGCACAGGTTCCGTGATCCGAACAGATTCGAAAGGAGCATTCCAATATGCTGCAAAAGAGGGAGACATTTTACAATTGTCGAGTGTTGGTTTTGAAACAGCAACGTTTGTTGTGAAAGGGAATAGGCCAATAAAAGTGCAGCTCAAAAAATCCAACCAGGATCTTGATGAAGTTGTGGTTATTGGATATGGTACCGCTAGAAAGCGAGATTTGACTGGAGCTGTCGGATCTATAAAAGGGGCTGAAATTAAGGATATTCCAGTAACAACCACTGCTCAGGCGTTGACAGGAAAAATTGCGGGGGTTAATATTGTGACGCAAAGTGGAGCACCAGGGGCGGCGGCGAATGTCACTGTTCGTGGTGGAACCAGTTTTACAGGATCGAGTAATCCATTGGTTATCGTTGATGGGTTTGTTTTAGATGGTGGATTGAGCAATGTTGATGCTAGTGATATTGAAAGTATCGATGTACTGAAAGATGCTTCTGCCTCGGCTATTTATGGTTCTCGTGGAGCCAATGGCGTCATATTGATAACAACCAAATCGGCAAAATCGGGTCGGACCAATATCGATTACAATACCTATTTCAGCTTCGAAAAATTAAGTAAAAAATTAGACTTGTTAGATGTCGAGGGGTATGTAAAATATCAATATGAGTACCAGGCTTTAGGGGGGAGACAGCAGCAATTTGCTGCCATGTTTGGTGGAGATGCCACAGCCCCGGATTTTGCAAGCAATGCTTATGATCGTATACAGCAGGATTATGCGGGTCGGGCTGGAATCGATTGGCAACACGAAGTTTTTGGCGGCTCGGCGATCTTGCAGAATCATAATGTCAATATTAATGGTGGAAATGAAAAGACCAAATTGATGTTGAGCTACAATAACATGAGTCAAGATGGGATTTTGGCCAAATCTGGTTATAATCGTAACAGCATAAGAGCTAAAATCAATCATAACCTTTTTAAGGGGGTAGATTTGGACTTCAATACGCTATTGCAAGATGCAAATACACAAGGAGGGGGATCGTTGGGAGGGATGCTGAAGATGTCTATTTTGCAGCCCGTAACAGGGGGTATTCGATTTACTAACGAACAGTTATTGCATGCAGATATAGCAGAAGAGCTTCAGGCGGTAGATTCGCAATACGATATTTATAATCCGATCATCATGAATGATGCTGTTACGAAGACGAAAGCAAGTCGTTTAGCTGTGGTCAACTTAGGTTTAAATATTAAATTTCTCGATGATTTTACATTTCGGACTGCAGGTTCTTATCAGTGGAAGCAGACAAGAAATGATATGTGGGATGATGGACGTACTGTAAACGCCCGGAATAATGGTGGTCCTTATGGTTCAAGGAGTAATGCCGAAGGCTATCAGTGGCAGTTGACCAATACGTTATCTTGGATGAAACAGCTGGAAAAGCACAATGTAAATCTCATGATTGGTCATGAAATCCTTTATTCCAAAGACCAAAGTTTAGGACATACATATTATGGGTTTCCGCAAAGTAATTTTGGATTAAATGATGTATCCTTGGCGACCCGGATAGATCGTGCAGATGTTGACGAAAGCCGATATGGACTGGTCTCTGGATTTGCACGTGGAATTTATAATTATAATGACCGTTACTTGTTAACGGCCACCTTGCGCGCGGATGGTAATTCTAAATTCAAAGAAGGGCATCAATGGGGGTACTTCCCGTCAGCATCTGCAGCCTGGAATATACATAAAGAACATTTTATGGAAGGTCAGACCTTTTTTGACCAGTTAAAGATACGTGCTGGCTATGGATCTACAGGGAATGATAATATCGGTAACGTGACCTATGCTACATTATATGGCTCCACAATCGCAGCCATTAACAATACAGAAGTTATTGGTCTGAAACCAAGTGATTTGCTGGGTAATCCTGGATTACAATGGGAAAAGACACAAACGTCCAATATTGCGCTTGATATCGCTATTCTAAAGAATCGTATTAGTTTAACTACAGACTTTTATTCCAACAAGTCGAGCAACCTCTTACTGAAACAGACCATTCCAACATCAACAGGTTACCGTTATCAAAATCAAAATGTTGCGGCTCTGCGCAATCGTGGAGTGGAGTTTACCTTGCGAACAGTAAACATCAAAAAGCAGAACTTTCAATGGCAGACCAATTTTAATATCACATTCAATAGATCGAAAACACTGGGTCTGTATGGATCCAGTAGTGAAAATAGTGACTTTATGTTAAATAATCTCAGCTCTAGAATAGACTTTATTACAAAGGTTGGCGAAACAGTGGGACAATTTTATGGATACAAATACGATGGTGTATATACCACGGATAATTTTACCCAAAATGCAGATGGGAGCTATACTTTGAAAGATGGCGTAGCCTCTTTGAAGGGAAAAAACAGAGCGAGTATTAAACCTGGAGATGTTAAATACTTACCCACAGCGGGGGAGACTGATAGCAACGGTAATCCTGTGTGGTCGACCAATGATCGTACGGTGATAGGAAATCCTGAACCGAAGTTTTTCGGCGGAATAGGAAATAATTTTTCTTACAAAAAATTCGATTTAAACGTATTCCTGAATTTTGCTTATGGTAATAAGGCATTTAATATGAATACACAACGTTTTATGGGCCCCTATTTACCGAACCAAAATTCACTGGGAAAGATGGCCGAGCGGTTCACACTGATCGATCCAGCTACAGGAACCGAAACAAAAGATCTCAATCGCTTGGCCGAACTGAACCCCAATCAATACCAGAAAAACCAGGTCTGGAGTCTAAATTCGACCAATAATATTGCCATTAGCGACGCTTTAGACTATTATTTGGAAGATGCCTCTTTTTTACGCATTAACAATATTACGTTAGGTTATACCATGCCCCAAGAATTGTCAAAACGTGCATTTATTCAAAAAATGAGAGTGTTCCTTACCCTCAACAATATTCATACGTTCACTAAGTTTTCTGGATATGATCCTGAGGTGGCATCAACATCATCGATTTTAACGAGGGGTGTAGACAACTCTGCCTATCCAAGGACAAAAAGCTTTGTCGTAGGCCTTAATTTGACCTTTTGATCGAATTAAGATGTGTAAAGAAAAATAGAACTAAAAAAGGTCGATAAACAATATATCAGGATTTGAAGAACCGTTTATCAACAGAAAAATAATTTCCTATGAAATGCAGTCTGTAAGACCAATTACTGGAGCGTGGTAGATTCATAAGAGATAAAACAATTATATTCCAATGAAAAGAATTGTAATAATAGTAAGTATAGCCTGTCTATTGACAACAGGGGCATGTAAGAAGTTTTTAGACCTTCCTTCCCAAAGTGATTACGATAGTAGTAACATTTTTGAAAATGCCGATCGCGTAGAAATGGCATTATTAGGCGCTTATACAAGTGTCTTTAATTCGGAATTATATTACCAATTCGGTATGGGAACAGATGAATGTTTTTCGACGGAAGGAGAGACGAACTCCAAGAATCAAGTATCTAATTATGTCTATACTCCGGCAACAAGTCCGTCTTCTACCTATACAGCAATGTATTCGGGTGTTGAACAGGTCAATGTATTGATAAAGAATATTCCGTTAATGCAACCGGGAACAGAAATAGAAAAGAAAAAACTGGATATGCTTCTCGGAGAATCATTGGCTATACGGGCCAAGAATATGTTGAATGTGGTACGTTATTTTGGTGATGTTCCCTTTCCACGTATTCCTGTAGTCGATGCTGGAAGTTTTTCTTCTTCTCGCGTAAGCCGGGATACGATATTAGATGGTTGTATTGAAGATTTGCAAAAAGCTATCACGTTACTTCCTTGGAAAGGTGAATCGGGGTTATCAGTGGAACGTATCTCAAAAAATGCAGCATATGGTCTTTTGGCCAGGACAGCATTGTATGCGGCGGGATATTCCCTACGTTGGGATTTAAATTCATATGCGGCAAGTAGTGTACAGCTGAATAGACGTTCAGATCAGGGTAGGATACAGCAGTTATATCAAATTGCTAGGGATGCTTGTAAGGCGGTGGTAGAGCGCGGTGAAAATAATTTGATTGATTACGAAACGATTTTTAGAAATCTCATTAATGGAAAGTATGACAATGAGTCTATGCTGGAATATGGACAAAAAGGTGCAGATCGAAATGATGCGCAGATCGGTTATACCAATGGATTCTTTTCGCATACAAATTCTTTCTATGGAAAAGCGCAGCCGGCAATGGCAGCATTTCCTACTTATTATTTTGAATTTGAAGCGGGTGATAGTCGGCGGGATGTAACCATTGCATCGTATTCTATTACATCAGATAGCAAGCACCAGATGAATACCTACGCGAGCAATACCATCGGTAAATTCCGTGTCAATTGGAAAGCAGAAAAAGGTATCGCTGTAAATAAAAGGGATATCAATTGGATTGAATTACGGTATGCAGATATCTTATTGATGTATGCCGAAGCTGAAAATGAAATTAATCAGGGACCAACTGCAATCGCAAAAGATTTATACGAGCAAGTGCGTTTGCGCGCATTTAAAAACGATAGATCTAAAATTGGGGTAACCCCGAACTCCTACCAAGGATTTAAAGATGCAATTATTCAAGAGCGTAAGCTGGAACTCGGCTTTGAAGGATGGCGGCGAACTGATTTGATTCGTTGGGGGATATTGTTTGAGAAGCTGACCCTAGCCAAGCAGGAATTATTGGATTTGGCAGCACATAAAGGAAAATATGCACAGGTTGATCTATTCCGCGCGTATAAAATGACTCCCGCAAATACATTTAATGATCCATTGGTTGTACAGGAATTTATCTCATTTAAAGAGGCTCCCGATGCGGTAAAAAGAGCCGAATTGACTGCACAGGGTTATACCTTATTGGACATGTATAGCAATCAATCAATCTTTTTCGGAAATGCATTGACCCCAACGGCAACTTGGGTGAATAATATTTATAGAGGCCTGGAAAAGAATAAAGTTGAGTTAGTGCCCCTAAGTACATCAACAATCGATAATAACCCGGGGCTTGCAGGGCAGCAACACCCACTTTATTAAGACTGTATTCTCTGCGAATAGTGTTGGCTCTTGCCTTAGTGCTAATTGTAGGGACTATTTTACGTAATAAGAATGCTATGATATTCCGAAAAATAAGCTTCATACTGTATCTTTTGATCTACGCGCTTGGGGCAAGAGCACAACCACTGTATCAACAATTTGCAGATTCGGAAATGAAACGTTTTCCTGAGGCTTGGCAGTTGGATCACGGTAGACGATTATATTTTGGGTATTCCCAAGGTTTAGGTTGTCTTGCTATGTTAAGAGTGGCCGAAGAAACAGGCGATAGGAAGTATTTTGACTACGTAGAAAAGTGGGCAGATACACTCATCAATGAAAAGGGAGAAATTCATCTATATGAACTTAGTGCCTATAATGTGGATTTTGTGAATTCCGGAAAAATACTCTTTGAACTTTACAAAAAAACCAAGAAAGAAAAATATCGTCTGGCTATTGAAACTTTGGTTCACCAACTAAAATATCAGCCGAAAACACTCGAAGGTGCCTATTGGCATAAATTAATCTACCCGCATCAGGTTTGGCTGGATGGGGTGTATATGACAGCACCATTTTTAGTTAAATACGCTAAATTGAGCAAACAAGATCGGTATTACGATAAAGCTATTGACGAAATTTTGATTACAGCTAAACATACACGCGATGAAAAGACGGGATTGTATTATCATGCTTGGGATGAAAGTAAAAAACAAACCTGGGCAAATCCGCAGACGGGCCAGTCCCCCAATTTTTGGGGACGAAGCATTGGTTGGTATTTTATGGCGATCATTGATGTTTTGGAAGGGATACCGGTAGATCATCCACGAAGAGGTGAATTAATTGCACTTGTTCAATTGCTAGCCAAGAACCTGGCCAAATATCAAGATAATGAAGGGCTGTGGTGGCAGGTAATAGATCAAGCTGGAAGAGAAAGAAATTATCAGGAAGCGTCAGTAAATAGCATGTTTCTGTATGCATACTCGAAAGGCATGAATAGAAAATACCTTTCAAAAAATTATAAAGGGTTGGTTGATAAACTGTATAAGGGGATTCAAAAGAAGTTATTAAAGCATGAAAACGGATTATGGACATTGACACAGTGTAATGCCGTCGCCGGTTTGGGAGGAAATCCTTATCGAGACGGTAGCTATGATTACTACGTAGGTGAACGCATTCGTGAAAATGACAGCAAAGCGACTGGCCCGTTTATTATGGGCTGCTTAGAGGCGGGGTTTTGAATCTGTCAGTTTAAAGTTTTTTAGAATATTTATAAACAAATCGTTAATTTTATACTTCTTAAAAGCTGACAATGACCAATTCCGTAAATCAATTTTTGAAAACTTTAGAAATTAGTGATTTTTCCGCTACTCCAAAGTATTTGCAGCTGGCAAATACCATCATTGATGCTGTTAAAAATGAAATATTGGTCAGAGATGATATGTTGCCTTCCATTAATGAGCTGAGCGCCTATCTGGAAATATCGCGTGATACTGTTGAAAAAGCATACCGTTACCTAAAAAAAAATGAGATCATAGCATCCAATCCAGGAAAAGGATATTATGTAAATAAAACTGATGTACAGTCGAAACTTAAGATCGCGCTTTTTCTCAATAAGCTGAGTGCACATAAGAAAATTGTGTACGATTCCTTTGCAAGAGAACTTAGTGATTATGCCAATTTAGATTTGTTTGTTTACAATTCAGACTTATCGTATCTCAATACACTACTCGGAAGTCTAACGAAAACTTATGATCATTATGTGGTCTTCCCTCATTTTAAAGAAGGAAGGGATAAAGCCCCGGATATAATCCGTAAGATTCCTACAGAAAAGCTGATGTTGCTTGGGAAATTCATTGAAGATGTTCCCGGTGATTTTCCTGCGGTTTATGAAAATTACGAACATGACATTTACTCCGCATTGGAGGAAGCTAATGAAGTATTGAGTAAGTATAAAAGTTTGAAACTGGTATTTCCTGACTATAGTGATTTCCCAAAAGCCATTATCAAAGGTTTTTATAAATTTTGCCAACAATATGCCTTTGAGCATGAGCTGGTTTCCGATATCGATGAGGAGAAAGTAGAGAAAGGAACGTGTTATATCAATATCATCGAAGATGACCTTGTCAAATTGCTAAACAAGGTTATTCAAAAAAAACTGGTCATCGGAAAAGATGTAGGCATTATTTCTTATAACGAGACTCCATTGAAAAAATTTATTCTTAATGGTATTACAACAATATCTACCGACTTTGAAATGATGGGGAGAATGGCTGCCGAACTGATCATCAATAAATCCAAAGATCGTGTAGAGGTACCATTTTACTTGAAATTGAGACCATCTATTTAGTCCTAAAGTGCTCCTATGTCCAGTACAAATGATCATAAAGCGAATCAGTTCTTCATATTTCCGCATGCGACTAGCGGTGGTGAAAGTAAAAGAAGGTTCTTCTATTCAAGAAAGAGATAAATACGACAAGCAAAAGGCTGATCTACTCAGGTAAATCAGCCTTTTGCTTGTGTAAGTCTATTGCAAACTTCGTTTATTTCTTTAAGGTTTTCACAGGAAATAAATCAATAACTCCTTTTGCTACCTTGCTGATGTTATTAATTGCTTTTTCTGGGTTGTCGACGTCACCCGAACCACGTGCCTGCCAAATCACTGCGTTTGTTTTACGATCGATGGCTTCGATAATCAGATGGCCGTAACGATAACGTTCTTTTGCAACTGGGTAATAGCCTCCGCCATAGTAATAAGGTGAAAACCATGGACGATACCAGCCCCAGGGACCGCCCCAGCCGTAATAACCACCGCCGCCATAGACCAAACGACTTTTATTATTGACAATGGTAATATAGCGGAATAATAAATCAGGATTATCTTTGGAATATTGTAGGCCCTTTGCTTCCAACGCAGTATTCGCGGCATCCAAGATATTGGCTTTAGCAATATCGTTGTCAAAATAAGACTTCGAAAGCGAGTCTACCGGAGGTAACCAAGCATACGTCCTAAAAGGAGTAAAATCCATCTTTTCTACCCGAGTAGTATTGTATTGATAAGACGAACATGATGCGAGTGCAATGCAAAGCACCAAAAATAATAGAATCTTTTTCATGGCCTATATGGAACTTATATTTATTAACTAATTTGTTTTTATTCTTTATCCGTATGCCTTTCAAGTGTAAAAATATTACAGTTGACGGTCTTTATGGCAATTGTTTTTTTATCGTCCGGGATGCTTTTATCCTTTTTGATTTTACAATCTATTACTTTAGACAAAAAACTATAAATATGGTTTAATCCTCATTGTAAAATTAATAGGGATATTTTGCCACGAGCGGAATCTGTCTTCCAGGCCCAAATGCTTTAGGACTAACCCGCAAGATAGGAGGCGCTTGAAAACGTTTGAATTCAGCATTATTAACCAATTTACATACCCTTTCTACTAACGATTTTTCAAAGCCCATTGCTACAACCTCAGATCCTGCCTTCTCATTTTCGATGAGTTCAAAGAGGATTTGATCCAATAGCTCATATTCCGGTAAGGAGTCTGAATCTTTTTGATCTGGCCGAAGTTCAGCGGAAGGCGCTTTTTCAATGGTATTGATTGGAATGATTTCACGTTCCCGATTGATATAGCGCGCTAAATCATAGGCTTTGGATTTGTAAACATCACCGATTACAGAGATGGAACCTGCCATATCACCATACAGGGTACCGTATCCTACAGCAGCTTCGCTTTTGTTGGATGTATTGAGTAGGATATTACCGAATTTATTGGAAACGGCCATCAAAATTACCGCACGCGCGCGCGCTTGAATATTTTCTTCAGTCGTATCTGGCTGTAATCCTTCAAAAAGAGGCGCTAGACTATGTTCGTAGGCATTGGCGATATCTTTGATCGGAACAATAAAATGTTTGCAACCCGTATTATTGACGAGATCCATCGCATCTTTTATCGAATGGTCAGAAGAATAAACCGATGGCATGAGTATGGCTAATACATTATCGGCACCCAAAGCCTCACAGGCTAAAGCGGCAACTAAGGCCGAATCCAGTCCACCGGAAAGACCTAAAACCGCTTTTTTGAAACCAGACTTCTGAAAATAATCACGAAGCCCAAGAATCAATGCATCATGTATAAGAGCCATCTCAGCTATAGACTCTTTCGAAGAAGCTGTGGTAGAGGTTATATTTTGTTGATGATAGGTAACAAATTGAAGATCCTCTTCAAAGCTTTTTAGTTCAGCAATTTTTGTTCCTTTATTATTCAAGGCGATTGAGCGGCCGTCAAAGATAATATCCATGTGAGCACCAATCTGATTGACATAAATTAGTGGTCTACCAGACTTTGTGACCTGTTGGCTGAGGACCTTGATACGTTCGTCAAAATGCGTATAGGAAAAAGGGGAGGCCGCAATGTTGATGAGAAGATCTGGGTTTTCTTTTCTCAGCTCTTCCATCGGATCGCCAACGTAAGAATTTTCGCCTTCGTCGTCATCCCATAAATCTTCACAGATTGTTAGCGCAATTTTTACGCCGTTCAATTCGATACAATCGAAACGTCTGCTGGGTTCAAAATAACGATATTCATCAAATACATCATAATCGGGCAAAAGGCCTTTCTTAACAATGTTTCGGACGGCCCCATGCTCAATAAATACAGCCGTATTATAGAGTTCTTTGCCTTCAGGATCGCTGTTTTTAACCGGAGCCCCAATGATGCAGGCAATATCCTGACAATGGGCGGCGATTTGATGAATGGCTTCATCGCATTGAAGTTTAAAGGCCTTACTTCGCAAAAGATCCTTGGCAGGATAACCACCAACTGCGAGTTCGGCAAAAATAATAAGATCAGCTGTCGCTTCTTTGGCCTGATGGATTGCGCTAATTATTTTTTTAGTATTTGCTTCAAAATTACCGATATGGTAATTCAATTGTGCTAAAGCTATTTTCATATGCTATTAATCGTCTAACTAAAATGAGATACCAATAGATGTAGGATCTTCGTACAAATTTATTTCTTTTTTTTGATACTCCGCCTGAACTGATGGGAATAAAAGCGTTAACTATTTTCGGATCTAAAAACTTTGTAGTACAATATTTCAACAGTGTAACATTGTGCTGGACCAGCACGGAAAAGATTCGGCAGAAGGTGGGTCTAGATGTGTAAACCGACAAATCGGCTATGGAGGCATATTTACATGGATAAGGATGTGCTAAAATGTTTTAACATAATTTTAACAACGTTAAATGCTGTTAAATTTCTTGACATGAACGCCAATGTGTAGTACCTTTGATATATCAAAAGAAACGAAAGATATTTTAAAATAATATATAAAGAACTTTTCATAATTTAGGTTAATAATTGGTTAGGTAAAGCTCGGAGTTCCCCACTTCGAGCTTTTATTTTTTTAGCAACCTGTTTCAAGTCGTGTATCAATTTCCTTCTGTGTTTAACTAATTTAAAGTGTTGTTTAGGCATTATACTATTGCAACACAACAGCGATCTTTTTGTTCCATAAGTCTAGCTCCTTCCTCTTTTTCTCTTTTAATTTTTTTGGAGAACATTAGGATTAAATAGTGATCAAATTAACCATTTAGACAGTGCTTGTTCTGTGATGGTTCAGTGCTCATTCAGTGCTTGCTCAATGAAAACTGAATAACCAGTGACTGATCACTGTCTAAAAATTGGTTAAAAATTGTTATTAGGTAAAAGAGTATGTTAAGACATGGTAATCTTAATGGTTTTCTTGACTTCTTGTTTGTTGTTTCTTTCTAAGTTATTTTTTTATAATTACATGTGTTAAATTTATTGTTTTTCGAGAGTTGATGTGAGGTTGTGTTTTTAAGTTATTTAATATTATTTTACATTAAAATTGTGTTTTGTGTTTTTTTATGTTATTTTTAATAACGTTAAATTCTGTTTATTTATTTATTTATTGTGTTATTGTGTTTCTTTTTGTTTTAATTTAATAATGAAGGGTGTCGTTATTGTCTTTAGGTGTGTGTATTTGATGTTGGGTTATATTTATTCGATAACTTTTGTCTATTCTCAGG
>JALAGS010000008.1 GCA_022712315.1 Sphingobacterium sp.
CCATATAGGATTGTCAGAATAAAAATAGATAGCTACATAATTCTTTTGCGAAGTAATATTGATTGCTCCAGCTTCTTCATATCCTGGGCTAGGAAAGAAATTTTTACCAAGAGATATTGATGCAAAAGTTTTACCATTATCAAAGTATCGGAACTTTTCTTTTGGATAAACATTTTGAACTATACATAGAACTTGCCTCAAAAGCTGGGAATCTGGGGCTTGAGCAATGTAAGCTTCTATATTTTCTGCAGCATTGTACATAAGATAATCTCGCTTTCTTCTAAATTAAAAATATTTATTTAAAAAACACTCCACAACTGCTCTGTATTTTTCTTTATCTATTTCATAAGACCTGACATGTCGCCCACCTTTGGCAATATAGATTTCTTTTGGACCCTGAGTCGCTTCATAATTTCGATAGACCATTTCTGGGGGAACAAATGTATCTTGATCACCATGTATAAATAAGAACGGTTTTTTATTTTTACGCAGCTGATTGACGGCTGATGCTTCTTTCCAATCATAGCCCGCAAACAGTTTTGACCAAAAAGAGAGAAGGTAAATTAAGGGGAATGGTGGTAAATGATAATCGGACTTTGCTTTATGTGTCAATTCATTCCACACGGTGTCATAGCCACAGTCTTCGATGAAGCATTTAACATTATTTGGAAGATTTTCTCCTGAAACCATCATCGTAGCCGCAGCCCCCATAGATATACCAAACATAGCGATTAGACTATGAGGATTTTTAGTAACAATTTTTTCAATCCAAGCCTTATTGTCTAAGCGGTCTAACCATCCAAAACCAATATATTTTCCAGGGCTCTGAGCTCCGGCACGATAGTCTGGCATAAGAACATTGTATCCTAAGTCATGGAAAAGCCAGCCAAATGCACCATAGTGGTCTCTTACAGATTTATAACCATTAGCTAATAAAATTGTCTTATCAGTAGCCTTTTCCGCAGGTAGATACCACGCCTTCAATGTAAGCCCATTATGCGTTTTTAATTTCCATTCCTTTTTTCAGCTTGCATAAAAGCATACCATTCTGGATAGAGAGAAGCATCTGCTTCTGGTTGAGAAACCCAAATACTTCTATTTTTATTTTCAATGAAGATAAATAGACCTAAACTAATAATAAGAACAATAATATGAGCACCATCAATATTATTAAAACAATTAACATGGCTTCATTATAACATGTCTTTTCAGTTTAGCCTTTCTCTCCCCTTTTTAAAAATTCTTCACATCTATATTGGCTACTCCCCCTCAAAAAAAGAGCTTAAAGTAAGCTCCTTTAGTTATTTCTTCATGTACTCAAAAGAAAAGAAGTTTTCATTAATTACCTGGTACATCAGAGAGGGTCCAAGTTACTTCTCCGTGATATTTTGCTACATACTGTTGTGTAACAGGAACTTCTAAATGGATTCCTTTTTTGGATGTCTCATTCCAATTTTGGCTAATATTAAATATTCCACCATTTGTACCACTTGCTTGGCTTTGAACGATTGCATTATTTGTTGAGAGCATCGTTTTGGTAACACCATCATTACTGAACCAGAGAGCACCTGCTAAAGAGTGGCCACCAGAAACAACTGTCCCCGAGTTGTCTATTTCTACTAATGGAGTATTTTCTTTTACAAACATAGTCCATCCCGTATTTGTCGAGCTTTGTCTTGTATCAGTCACGATTACATCTTGATTATAATTAGGAAAGTCGATTATACTACTTGGTTTAACCTTTAATTGGCCAAAATCCATGGTTGCTGGCGCACTGGTGAAATTCAAACTTCCACTAAAAACAGTGACTGCTACATTTTTTGATACAGTTTTATCTGAATCAGAAAAATTATATGTAATATTAATTACGTCATTGGACTCTGCATTCTTTAATGCATTGAAATAAGACGTAGCATCATCTAAAGCTGCCTTACTTGTAGTCCCATCTGATTTATAAGTTTTTGCACGAGTATAAATATCTAAAGACGCTTGATCACTGTTAAGTCCAATTGCATTGGCTTCTTCTTTTCCCATCGTAACAGCATAGGCATTCACTGCTTTCTGTGCATCAGGTGATATAACTGCTTCATCTGCTACCACAACAAGATGTACATTTACCATCTCATTGGTCGTCGTCCATGTCACAGGGATATCGAGGAAGTCTTTTCCTTTTAGGCCATCATTCGCCGTGTTAAGTGTATTTCCATCAAGCTGTAAGCCTGATAAATCAGCTGCATGCACCTCCATTAGAGATTGAAGTTGGCTTTTTGTTAAAGCTTTAGCAACACTTTCTGAAATAATTATATTTTTAGCTGCAAGCTTCTCTGTTATAGTTATCGTAGCCTTAGGCGCTATAACTGGCACCGCTGCAGAAACTTTATATGTTCCCACAACACTAGGAAGAGCGATTGATAAAACTGCACACATTATAAAAAAACGTTTCATTTTTTTCTCCTCCTCTTAAGCTGGTCCATCTGAAATCGTATATTTAAAAATCCCTGAGGGCGTTCCTGATTGTGTCAGGAGTGTATTTTTTGCTTTAATTTTTATCCCTGCTGTAGCGGGGATATTTAAAGTATAATCCTGGCCGGCATTAGCCATACTAATGTAAGATGGTAAAGTTGTATCCGATGTAACTGAAGCAATTGACACAGCCATTCCTGTACCTAATTCTTTATTACTTCCAGAATTTGTTGGGTCACTCCAATAGTAATCAATATTGTCCGCAAAATTATTCTGTATCATGGTTACAGTAAGGTTGAAACTAGGATTTTGACCCCTATCATCACCCACAACTAAAGTTTGTTTGGCATTCCCATTAATTAAGTTTGACCAAGCACCATTAGCTGGGGTTCCATTGACATCATTAGGGTTTAATGAAACGTTAAATGTTCTCTCCATTGATGATTTCGCAGAATTCATCCAGAACCCGAGAGGTTGATACCATGAGATATATTTCGCCGTTTTCATCGCTAATAAATCAGAACTTGAATAATTGTTAGGTATTAAAGTAGAACTTGCAGTGGCTCCCAGTCCCGTTATTCTACCTGTATTTTTTCTATACCAGATATCACCAGTGGTTAAATTATTTTGATTTGGTGTGACTAAATCTAAAAAGTTGGTGTCAAAGGTAGCTGCTGTAGTGGAAGCGTGAGTGCGTAATCCATTCCCCGTTATCGTTACGGGGAAATTGTTACTCGCATTAACAGTAGGGTCAAATACGGATCCCCCAGCAGTGTTTAGGGTGACAACTTTTGGATCATTAAGTGTAATACCACTTCCAGTTCCAGGACTTCCATAGACCAAGCTTCCAGATGTCTTCAAATTATTCAAAAGTAAGGTAGCATTTTGGCCAATATTCCAGTTAACAACTCTTGTACCTGTAAAGCCGTTGACATTAATACTTCCGCCGCCAGTTGTTACAGCAAGTCTACCGTTATTACCAACATTTACCGTCCATGAGTTATTTGCTACGCCATAGAACCAGCCACCAGAATATCTAGCTGCTGTAGCCGCCGTCCCTTTTATATCAAAAGCTGCACCATTTCCTATATCCCAAACCATCGGGCCACTATTTCCATCATCGTAATACATACAATATGTATCATTTAAATTCCAAACGAGATGAGCATCATCAGAAACTTTCATCGTATGTGAATTGTTGTAGTAGGTATAGTAAGGTTGATCATATCCCCAGTTTTGGTTTAAGGTGGTAGTACCTGTAACAACTTCTACCCATTTTCCTCCTTGAATCCATTCTCCTTGATTATCGGCCCCTGTCAATCCTACAGTATTCATATTATTATCTTGCTGGATATTGAAAGTATTTGTTCCATAAAATAATATTTTTCCATTGTCATTACGGATGGGCTGAGCTGCCGCACGAGCCACTCCATTCGTTACTGTTACATCTTCATAAATAAATGTTGGTGCTGAACCCCCAGTGCCCACGGACTGAAAGATCCCTCCCGTTATATTATTTATGATTGAGACATTTTTGACTGCTAAAGTCGTAGAGTTGCTGACACCAGTATTGGGGACACGAAAAGGTCCACGAATGTAGCCTGCACCTGCGCCTGAACCTGAACCTGCTGTTGTATAATTAGTGTCGGAATCTAAGTAAAGAGTATGACCATTTCCATTAATAGATAAGCTCTTTCCCTCTGAAATTGAAACGCCGCTGTTTGTGTTTGAGGTACTTGAGTAGCCATACCCCCCAATACTGGTATCCCCTGCCACATTTCCTACTATATTAAAATAAACAGTATTGTTTGATGCTGCTCCTGGGGTAACAGCTCGATAAGTATCCATCATGTCTTTCCAACTGTTGGTACTATAATAAGTGGCCCCTGCTGTCCCAGTTACTGCTCCATTGGTGTCAGTGTTCCCGGTCAATACTGCCGCTTCTGCTTTTTCTCCCATACCTACCAAAGTCAAGACCATGCCCGTCATAAAGAAGGCAGTTAGATATTTTTTATTGAATTTCATATATTTACTTTCCTTATAATCCCTGAACGAGCGTGTTTGTAATAGTTGCTTGGTAAGCGCCTGGCTTTATTACTTGCGTGGTATCTAATTCAATTTCCGCAGTTGCATTTCCACTCCTTTGGTTCCCTTGGGCATTGGGCTGACCAGTCAAGACTCTTCCTGCTTGCCCAAGAACATTTACACCACTATTTCCTTTAATAGTGCCTGTGGCATTATCTGCTACGCTTATTTTAAAATATTTTAGAGGTAATACCGTAGGAGTTCCATTAATCATTGCCGTAAAATTACTTATCTTCTGCTGTAAATTATAGCCCCTAGTAGTACCTGTAATATTGACAATGTTGTATGGCTCTGTTCCTGCAACAGTGATGGGGCCTCTAGTAGAAGATTCTGTATTAGAAAAATTAAAGTCTGGAGCGAGAGTGAGATATAAATTATCAGTAGTAGGTGCAGTAACATTGATATAAGTATTGGCACTTCCATTATTGTTATCGATTTGGGTATCCGCACAGACTTTATCAAGTTGTACAGCACTAATGATAGTCAAAGCAATAACTGCAATGAATTTCATCTTTTCTTTCATTTCTTCTCTTTTCTTTTATTTAATCCATAAAAGACTAATCCTACTGCTGTTGCACTAAGAGTAGCAACTCCTATCCATAGATAGTATTTTTGTTGATTGTTTTCTTTGTTTTTTCCTGTCTGAGGTGTAGCTTTAACATTACCTTTATTGTCTACTTCAAGCAGATAGACTTCTTTTAGATTTTTAGATCCCTGTTCTGTTTCTATGTTCAGTTCGTACTGATTTCCTTTTTTCAGCTTTTTTTCCATTTGCAAATCTAAGTTGACATCAGCATAGGGAACGATTGCTCCTGAAGCATAGTCTAGGCTTGAGTAAATTACCCCTTTTTTATCTTTGATTGATGCATGAAGTTTTGTTTTTTCTTGTAGTGTATCACTATTATTTTGAATACGAACAGACTGCTCATCCATATTTAATTTACCTGGAGAAAGGGAGAGATCAGACGATTTAGCCTGTGCGCCAGATTGGAGAATAAGAGCAAAAGCTGAACTATAAATATTCAGTAAACTTTGACTTTTTTCTTTATCATTTGCCCGGCGAGTAACATTGATACCCCCTATTGCAATTTTATCTGCCCAAGATTTAGGTACTTTAATTTTTATTGGAACTTTTTTTATTTCACCAGGTTCTAGAACTACCACCCTACTCCCAGTACTTTCTCCTATTGAAATATTTCGGTAGTAATCAAATCCTGTTGAACGAGAAAGAAAATCCTTTGTTTCTTCTTCTTTCAAGCTGTAATCAATAACAAAATTGGAATTAGTAATCGCCTGATTAGAAGTTATATTAAATGTGTTTTTATTCTTACCATTATTTATTTGTATATATATAGTAATTTCTTGACCACCTTTAACATCTAATCGCCAGTAGCCTAACTTATCATCGGTCTGATGTTTTTCAAATATTGGCTTCGTGGAAAAATCCGCACCACCATTTTCTTGAGCATAGGCTTTTTCCCCAGTCACTAGTACCCATAAAAAGATTACTAAGAATAGGAGTAAGCATTTATTAACTTTTTTCTTCATTTAGTTCATTCCTATCTTTGAATCTACGGTAAGCTTATGTCTTCCCAAAACTATACGTATTTTCTTTATTTTTTACTCTCTTTTTCATCTAACTTTTTCTCAAGTTCTGCAATACGTGCTGTTTTTTCATCTTCTTCTTTTTTACGACGTTTCCATAAAATAAAGAAAAGTATAAGTATAAGAACGAGGATGATAAGCGCAATAATCAACCATTTAATCCAAGAATTATCTTGTTTTATCGTGACATCTTTCTGGTTAAGCTCACGTGCTTTATCAGCTGTAATTTCAAAATCTTGAGTAAATTTCCATTCATATTTGTATCTCGTTTCATTTCCTTTTGAGTCTTTAACTACGTATTTACCATTTTCATCTTTCTGTCCATGAACAGTCATTTTCAACTGATAGTTACCTGGTTGTAGTTTTTCTCCATTCAATGAAAGAGGGTAATCAAAGTTGGAATTAGGTGCCATTTGCATCATTTCTTTACTTGATTTATATACAAGCTTCGGATTATCAATTCCTTTAATCGTTTCTGATAGCTGCATTTGATTCAGATAACCCATTGTTGGATTTTGCAAGTTGGCATTGATTACGTTCCGATAATTTACCTGACCTGGAGCTACTTTGGTTAATTTAAGATCAGGCGCTACTTTTTCACTTTCTTGACTCATCAGAAGAGCAATAACGTAAGCATATTCGTTCTGAATACTGATTCCTTTGGAGTCAGACGTCTTCTTCTCACTCTGTTTTTCTTTATAAGTTAACCCACCAGCCATATAACCCTTAAAGCTTGTAGCAGGCATTTTCACTTTAATCTTTACCGTTTTTGTCGTTTTAGGTGGTAAGATGATTTCTTTATCAAGATTCACATAATCCTTCATGTTGTACTTTAAGGATGAATCAGCTTTTATATTATTTGGAGAGTATTCAACTACTCCATTTAAATTTGTTGTAGCACTTGCTAAGCCCTGTTCAACGGTAACAGACTTGTCTGTTGAATTACTCAACTCAACAGAGAGTGTCTGTTCTTGATCTGGTTTCATTAGCAAATCAAAATAGGATGCTTTGCTTGCTTGATTTTCGGGTAATACAGCTTTAACACTAAAATTAAATTGATTTGCAAAAGCTGGTTTGCCAAAGACTATTATTCCACTTAGTACTAATGTAAAGACTGCCCATTTTTTTTAAGTTTTTCATATTTCCTTTAACCTCGATAATAATATTTTAACTTCGAATAATAATATAATAAATAATTGCTTATTTTCTTCTTTTATTGAATGAGAAAGAAGAAAATATAATTTTTAGGAAGCTTTCGTCTATGGTAAGCTTCTCTTTATAAATGATAAAATATTTATCTTAGTTTGCTGGAGTGTCTGTCAATGTCCAAGTCAGAGTAGACTTATAAGTTGTAGCTAGCTTTGTTGCTTTACCTGGGACAAATAAAGATACTGATGAATCTTTGGTTGTATCATCACCCCATGCAAGAAGGTTAGTACCTGATCCACTGCCTGCTGTCGCACCAAGAATTGTCCCTGAAGAAGCACCTGGTGTTAAAGTAACTGAAGAAACTGATTTATTTGCAGGGGATTCAGAGTTTGTAACTACTCTACCATTTGACAGTGTCATTTTAGCGCCCGTTAGTACTGATCCAGTACCTGTGGAACCATTTGTAAATTCTGTTGCTTGAACAGACAGAGACCAGCCCGCTAAACTCCCACGGTTATCTGTAACCTGAACCCAGTTTGGACGAGTTGAACCATCCGAAAGTGGATTTGCTTTAGCATTGTAAGTCTTATCTGTAGATGTGATTTCTTGACTACCAAAGTCAAAGCTTGAGGCATAGTCAATAGAAAGCGGACCATTCGTGCCTGGCTTTGGTCCAGTTGGATCAGTTGGGTCAATGGGCGTAACTGGTTTTGTAGGATCGGTTGGATCCACTGGATCGGTTGGTTTGGTTGACGGAGTATAGGTGATTACTCCGTTTGAGTCGTATGTTCCACCATCAGCTGCAAAGACAGTTGAAGCCCCTGTGGATGACATAATTAATGCCAGTGCTGTAAGAGAAATAATTTTTTTCGTTTTCATATTCGTTTTTCCTTATTGTTTTACTATATACTTAACTATTCTGAGGTAACTCAGAGAGTATCCATTTTAACTGAGTCGTATAAGAAGCCGCATCTTTAATTGTTTTTCCGGGAACGTAAAGTTGGACATCAGTATTGAAGTTTTCTTTTACTACGTTTCCTTCTTTGTTAAGTGCGTTTTGTTTTACGAGTTTACTTCCCCATCGTATTGTCCAAGTCCCTACTCCAGCACCTTTTTCTGCTGTTGCGACAACTGTTTCTTTACCAGGTACGAGGTTATTGATTTCTTGAATTTTTGGTGCGGCGTCTTCATTGGCTGAGACTGCTTCGGGATTTTTCAAAGAAATCATTGCCCCTTCTAAAACGCGGTGTTTTGCAGAGACGTTTTCTTGACGGAACTGAGCCTTTTCTATAACTTTCAAAGTCCATCCTGCAGTTGTTCCACGATTATCCGTAACTTGAATATAATTAGGAGTTTCAAGATTGGAATTTATATATCTTTGTGATTTCGCATAGTAAGTTCTATCTTGAGTCGAGATATTATTAATTCCAAAGTCAAAAGAGGATACATAATCAATAGATAAGGGACCAGGGGTCCCTGGAGGAGGAGTCTTGCCATCTGGCCAGATTGGAGTAACAGCAGAACCGGGATTATTTGGCCCTGGATTAATAGGTGGAGTTATTTCCTTTCCTGGTGTAAAACCAATTTCTCCAGACGTTTGATAACTCTCGGAGTCAGCTCTAATATTTTTGGAAGAAATAATGATAGTTGTAGAAGCTAAAAACAAAGCTATACCATATACCAGTTCTTTTCTCATTCTACCTGCCTTTCATCAACTGGTTGTTAATTGCCTGGCGTGTCAGAAAGTTTCCAGATGAGACTTGTAGTATAAGCTGCTGCTTTTTTAGCTGTACTTCCGGGGACAGTAAGAGTTATCGGTGACTTAGTTGCAACTGCATCTTGAGCAGTTGCACTAGCATCATAGTCAGCCGTAGCACCTAGAGCATATGTCCAAGTACCCATTCCTTCATTGGCTTTTGCTGCCATCACGACTTGGTCAGAGGTACTTAGTGTAAAGTCTGATGCATTAATATTTGATGGTTTGGCAGCCGTTACTGTACCATTTCCTGCACCCTTACTAAACTTAAGCTCTGCACCTGTTAAATATGTCCCCAGTGGCGCACTAGCTTCAGGCGTGGTTGTAATATCAGTGCCATTTTCTCTAAATTGTGCATCTGTTGCTACAGAAAGTGTCCATCCTGCAAACGACCCGCGCACATCAGTAACTTGTGCATAATCTGGTACGATACCTGTTACCGCTCCACTTCCATCAACTATTTTTTGTCCATGTGCATAATAAGTTTCAGTCGTTGAACTAATTTTTTGTTTTCCAAAAGACAAGCTTGATGCAAAGTCTAAACTCAGTCCTTTTGTTACTTCTACCGGCGGAGTAACTGGTTTTCCTGGATCAGGATTTTCCGGTATAACCGGTTTACCCGGATCTGTTGGATCCACTGGTTTAGTGCCCGTATCTCCCGTTACAAATTCTAAATCACCTGAGGTTGGATAATTAGCATCTGCAGCAAAAACAGTGCTCGTCGCGATAGGAGTAATGACCATTAAAGTTGCAAGTGTTGCAGTTGATTTTAACATAAGTTTATTCATGAGTTTATATTTCTTCCTTAATTCTTTGTAATTTATGATTATTATATCTAATAAGGTTTTGTGTGCTGTATATTAGTAGTGCTCCTCCTAATATAGAGAACATGAGCTGTGGCAACGGACTAGAATCTCCCGCACTTGGAATGATTTTTCCAATTTGTTTATTTTCAGATAAAGTTAAACCATTATTTTTTTCTTGATTTTTTCTCTCTTGATCATTTAAATCATATTTTCCGACAAATCCAATGCTATCACGATTGTTGTAAGTTACCTTGTCTGCAGACGCGCGGAGCATCTCAGAACCAGTCGTCAGTAGGAAAACAATCAAAAATAAAATTTTCTTTAACATTACACCTCCAACTCTTTGGGTTTTTATTAATTTGAGGAAATAAAGTTAGACGTCAATCACCTTAAACCACAAATCTATTTAATCACACCCTTTGTA
>JALAGS010000001.1 GCA_022712315.1 Sphingobacterium sp.
GATAATTTCTTAGAGAATGGCGAGCAGGTGCATAAATTAGAAATTGAGAAATTAAGAATAGAGTTTTCTAAACTAAATTATGGTACCATCATGTTTAAACTTGCCGGCAATGATCGTTTAAAGGCGGACACTATCGAACATTTCTTACAAAATGAAAGATTGAGCACAATTAAAATTTGTGAGTTTAATAAAGGTTATTTTTAGATCGAAATGGTCATTTAGCCAAACTGCCTCCTTTAACTCTTACAAGGGCACTCATTTGACGGCCTCTTTTTCCGGGTTAACCGATTGCTTGTTAGTCTTTCTTGCGGTTTTTCTTAACCAATCCTCTATTTAGCCGATATCTTGGCCTTAAATTGTATGGAGGCTATTTTAATCGTTACTTATGCATGATCATTAGTCATTTTCGACTTTAAAATTAACTTTCTAATTTGGCAAATTACGTATATTTAAGAGTTATGTGACATAGTTGTAAATCAAGTACGAAATGGAACAAAGAGAATTTTCGAAATTAATACTTAAATTCCTGGAAGGAAATTATCCACAGTTTGCTCATACAATAAAGTTTCAAGATGACGGATCTTTTGATTGTGATTTAAAAAGTGAATCCGGAATATTTTCAATTTGGATTGCAACATATAATACCGAAATAACTATTGGAATTGAAGATCCAAATGGAAAAACAGATATTCATAGTCATATTCCATGTTATTGGTTAGATGATTTAGAAGCTTGTGTTGCAGAATTATCATCATTTATTGAAAATATTAAAGCTGACAATTTAGTTTTATATCAAGAAGAGGATGGAAACTATGATTGGATAGAATCATTTGAATTTGAAAACCTTGATAACTGTAAAAAGTTTTCCTGGAAGATTAATCACGACGTCACATAATATGTGGGATTTACACACATCGTTTCACTTATTTCTAAGTTCACTTAGACCATCAATACCATCTATATAAATCCCATATATAAAGGAGGTTGAATGACTATTCGATTAAGTTTTTATGAACTTATTGCGCTTTTAGCTTTATTTATTAATGTTGATTTTGTGCTGTTTGGAAAGATTTTGCCTGCAGCGTCTAAACTTCTTTATGTCCTGTGGGGAAGTGAGCGATTCGAATTGATCCTCATTTTTCATTTGAAAAATTTGAGATGTGCAATAATTAAATTAATGAAATAAAGTTTGTGTTAATAGAAAATTCATCGTTTTGATGAACTTTCTATTAACAATTGTTATTTTGATTCGACAATATCCTGCAATGCTCTGAACAAATTTAACGGATATTCCGCTAATCTGTTGCAGAGATAAAGGTACCATTCCTGGCCGTAAACGAAATAGAGTTTTGTTGGATAGCCTTCATCTTTCAATTGGGCCAACTGATCGGTTTGGATTCCGAAAAGACTTTCAAACTCGTAGAGTTCTTTATTTGGTTTTAGCGTATCTATAAGTTTTTTTACTTCCTGTTGTATTTCATGATGATGGGTTGCGATGGAACAGGGGTGGCCTTTTGAAAGTAGCTGTTCGACAAAATAAATATAGCGGTCATTGAGTTCCTGTCCACGCGGTAGGGACAGTCCTTTAGCGGTTTCAAATGCTCCTTTTACGATACGGATACGTCCTCTTTCATTACACATTGCTTCAAAATCATCAGTTGTCCGATGGAGGTAGGCTTGTAAGGTAATGGACAGGTTTGCATACTTCTTTGAACCATTTTGATAGAGTTTCAAAATACGGTCAGTTCTTTCTGTTCCTTCAGCACTAATAATAACTTCCCTGTCCTTTGCTGTTTCACATATTTTAGATAAGTGCTCATAACAAAGACTTTCAGAGACTTCTAGTCCAATGTGCGAAAGGTCCAGTGAAATCGTGGAATTAAGATTTTTTTGCTTGATTGCTTTGCAGATATCCAAAAATTCATCCGTCGCTTTTGCCGCTTGCATACTAGATCGAGTGCTTTCACCCATATACTCGATCGAACACTTAAAACCGGTATCATTTGAATCTTGTACTTTTATTAAAGTTTCCGAAAGATTTTCACCGCCAATGTATCGGTCAGCGGCTTTCTTCATTAGCTTGTAGAGTGCTTCGTTATTTAAAACATAAGCTTTTGCATCTTCATTTAATGCAGCTTTCCTTAATGCTTCAGCACCGATTGATAGTAATTGTTCCATCTAATAATATTAAAATTAATGTATAAGCTTCAAAGCTTTTAACTTATCCAATATGATCTTTACAACCGCTGATGTTCGATCCCTATCCTGATAGGTTATCCATTCCAAAGATACTATTTCATTTGATGGTTCAGGATTTCCGGAATAATCAGCAAAATAACATGTCATCCTTACTGATATACCATCAGTTTTACCATCGGCAGGGGCCTCAAAAGTTTCAAAATATTGCACTGAATCTTCTTTGATTTGGACATTAAGTTCCTCATAAATTTCTCTTTTTAAGCATTCTAAATCTGTTTCACCAATTTCTCTCTTGCCTCCAGGTAGATATAGCTTTGATTTTGAATGGGAAAGAGCTGTTAATACTTTCTTGTCAACTATGCAGATTAAAGCAACTTTGTCAATAATGTTATCTTTCATCTTATAAAGTTAATAAATTTAAAATGGGCAGTCCGCTAGCCTTTGTGGCGGTTAGCGAGAGATTTTGAATAACACGCAATTGTTCCCTTATATAGGCATTTTGCATCAAGATCCTAAAAAACGTTCAAATTTTGGTACTGTTAAATAGAGTTTTTCCAGATCATTTTTTTGCAGTTGATAGATGATGCTATCTTCAATAGTGTCAATGGTAAGCATGGCGGGAAGTGCATTTATAAAGCTTAGATACAGCAAAAGTGGGTTTAGTCGCTATTAAAACTGCTGAATAAATTAGCTATGGTTTCCCGTAAACAGCCTTTCTTTCAAACCCATACCTTAGCCTTACAGTTTGTAATAATCTTGAAAGTTAATATCTGTAAACATATTAATTCAGCATAAATAATGTATATTAGGCTTGGGTATTAACCTTGCCCGATTGAAAAGTAGCATGCCATGATAGTAACCACGACCAATTTCATCGAAGGGAGGGAGATTTCACGCTATAATGATCCAATAGCAGCCAATGTTGTCAGGCACCCATATCTTTAGCGATATAGGAACGAGCTATGTAGATTTCTTTGGCGGTCGCTCTACCAGTTATAAGAAGAAGATGCAGGATATGTACAAGCGTGTTACCGAAATGCTCAAGCAGCGTGCACAGGCAATACGTGCCGATGCTATTATTGGGCTAAGTGTAGATATCGACGAAATCTCAGGAAAGGGGAGCCAGCTATTTATGATTACGACCGTGGGTACACCAGTACATCTTAAAGAAGTTGCCCGCGTTCCGATGGAGAAGCAGGATGATCTATTGGATGGCGAATTAATTCAGCAAAAGGTCCGAGCAGATATTATTCTAGAAAATTATAAGTCGGTATAGTCTATCAATAAAGATGCAGCTGTATTCATCGCTACATCAGGCCTAAGGGCAATTTGAACCGAATAGGTTCGCTAGGATTATGTACAGGACAAATCCGATCGAGGGAATGCATCGTCAGATACGAAAAATCATCAAACTGAGCGAAGCGAGCTCATGAATGCCTTAAGAAGAAACTCTAAGAATAATCTAAAGGATCTTTCAATCCTTGACAGGCGCTCATGAAATTGATGTATCTATTAGATTTGGGGTTAGGTTCAAATTAGAAAGGGGGAGAGTTTACTCCAATGACACAGGTGTTACAGTCCCTTTTTCAGTTGTATAAAAGTCATAAGTTGCTTTTGCAATGTCTGCGATAATTTTTTCATTAGTATCAAAATCTTCTTTTGATTCGCTTACAAATACACTCAGGATAAAGTATTCTCCATTAGGTAAAAAAACGATACCGATATTGTTAACTGCAGCAGTAATTCCTGTTTCTTTGTTTGTCCCAGACCAACCTGTCTTGTGAGCAACAATTGTTCCTTCTGGCAATTGTCCCCTTATACGGTTTTTACCAGTTGTTGTCTCTTTATTTGTTTTCCAAAAAAAGTCATAACTGCTTTTTGAAAGCAAATGGCTTTTATTCTCATAAAATAATTTAAGCGTTTGGCTCGCAGCTTTTGGTGTCGTCCAATTCTGAAACATATTGTCCCACTTAGCTTGCATCTGCTCTTCGTTAAAAGTGATTTGTATATCATTTATGCCACTTTTCTTAATGTATTCTTCAACCGTTTTAGGTGGTCCGATTAGACGTATTAATACATCACAAGCAGTATTGTCGCTATGAGAGACAGAGTATTGAATTAGTCTTTCAATAGTAAAAGTTCCACCGTTAGGATTTTCATCTCTAAGAGGGCTCCAAAAATCTTCCGGTAAAAGTTCATCTTTGCTAATCTCAATTTTTTGCCCTAAGGAAAGATTTCCTTTGTCAATTTCCGATAATACAGCTAATGCTATGTGGAACTTAAATACGCTTTGCATGGGAAATCGTTTGTCTCCGTTCAACGAAAGTGTGTCTTTTCCGTTGTTACCAATTATTGAAACTCCAACTACTGCGTTTTTGTCGGACAATATTTGTTCAATTTTATTTCGTAGTAAGTCAGTCTTGTCGGACGGAGTTTTACAACTTGTAACGAATAATAAAAGTAAAACTGTCAATTGAAGGAGTCTATTCATTTTTTTCTTTTGTTTATATTCTGTCTTTAAAATTGCAGATAATGGTTTCGGAGTACAAAGCTTCAATCTTGCGCGTCAGCCGGCCTGATGCAAAACTCGTGTTAGCACCAGTATTTACTTGTCTTTGCAGGTTCTCAAATGTTTAGTGTATTCGTCCATAAATCTGTCTCGCTGTTTTTTATAGTCGTCAACGTTCTCAAAATTTCTGTATTCGGGTTTCATATTATTGAAGTAGAAATAAACCGTCACGCCGTCGCCTGGAAACATAACAAACGTCCCTAAAGTGCTTCCCGTTTCAATTGTTGCTCTGCTAAATCCGTAAATTTTGTAACCATTGAAATCAAGTTCTATAAGGTCTTTCGTTTCCATGTTTTGTGAATGTGAATTCAAATACTTCAAGTTATCAAGGGAATTTTTTTTGTCTTTGTCGTAAGCTTTACTTTCAGAAAGTTCAACTTTTAAATTTACGAAAGGAGCTTTCTTGTCATTGTAATACAAAACTCTGTAACCGTCAATTCGTGTCACTTCAACTTCTCCGTTGTCCGTTTTTACTGTCCTAACCTTTTCAGAAGTTTCTGGAAGTCGGTCATGGCCAGCAACGGTCAAGTTTGTAGAAGTCTTGAATGAAATATAACATTGTCCGATTTCATTTTTGATTGTAAAACTTAATAGTAATGCCGTTAGAAGAACTGTCGATAATAATGTCAATTTTGATTTCATATTTCGTCTGGTGTTGAACATGTCCGTATTGTGAAAGTAGAAAGCCTGTATTTTTCTCTGAAAATGTTTTAAGGTTAGTAAGTGACTGGTAGCTGCCAAAGAGCAGCTTTAAATATTTCGTCAAAGTCTGTTTTTAAGTTCTCTGGTGCCATTTATAGTCTGTGTCACTATCTTTGCCACTTACAACTGTTTTGGCGAAACTAATATACCAAAAGTTTAGCCAATTCTTTCCGCAATCTCACCTGTAGAAAATAACGTTGAGGAATTCTTTAATTTATGAAAGGTCTCGTCCATCCAATTGCATATAAAAAATGAGAAATCCCAAATATCTTAACTGTATATAATATTGCTAATATTGTTAGTAATTTCGTGAAATGAAACCGCTAGAAATCTTTTGCCGAAATCGGGTAATGTACGCTCAGATTACCGTGCATGATAAAAGCATGGGCATGAAAGATTATCATCTTCACAACAAAAACGGTCTTGCTTTTTATGTTTTCAGGAAATCTCAGGGAGTGTGGCAATTGGCATTCGGTGTACTCGCCGATGACATCAAGGAAGCGTGCATTGACGCCCTTATACTTCGCTTTGATACGGATGTGCCTGAGTTGTTTTATCATCATGGAAAACGCCAGGTAGTGGAAGTTCGGGCCAAGAAATACAGCCTATGGCATATTTATCTCAATAATGCTTATGTAGGAAGTATTCAATATTACACTTTCACTAAGCAGTTCAATTACCATCTTGAAGACAATTGCTTATTGACCGATAATCATGTGCAAAAGTATATAGCCATGATCCAACGTGGGGAATTAAAGTGGATAAAGGACGATATTCGATGAAAAACGATATAAAAGGAATAAAAAACCTTGAGTCTGGGAGGATCTCAAGGTTTCCTAATTACTACCTATTTTGAAAAGTACTATTAATACAATATCGAATCCTGTTTGGTTTTAAAAAATCTATTTCTAGCTATTGAACACGGAGTACTACTGTCAATAAGTTTTCTGTTACCGGATTTTTGACTATAGATGAACTAAGCTCTAAAAAATATTTTACGTTGACGGATTAGGTGTGGATGATTGTGGAAGAACTTTTTGATTAAAGATGCCTGTCGTTATCTTTTGAACAACATTTTCTAAGAAATGAACAACTGATATCTCAAATAATCTAGCAAGCTTTACAGAGCCTGTAAAGTAACTATTTTGGTAAATTCATAAGTAGTTCCTTTGCAGGTACTTCTTGAATTTTACCATCAACTTTTACCACCAAACTCTCACCTTTTGCAGCACTTTCTTCTGCCAATTTTCGTAAAGCCTTTTGCACTCCTAAACGAATTCGTTCAGCAAGATTGATATTTTCAATATTTACCTTATCGTTCATTATGGTATTTCGATTTTAGTGTTGACCAAATTTCGCTATTTGAAACGAATTCTCCAAATTTATCACCTTGAGCAATTATTTCGGGTATTAGATCCATGTTATCAAAAACCAGCCATCGATCACATATCGGAATATAAATGTTAAACAGGTTTTCTAAACCACGATGATATCGTCTTTCTATCACATCAGATGGAATATTGTGTCCCCCGTTTTCTACTCTCTTCTTTACACGTTGTATGGCTAATGACGGTGAGTCGAGCCAAAAATAGAGTACAGTGACTGAATATCCCAGTTTTTGAGCTTCGACTACTAAATTTTTATAGCTTCGAGTGGAGAGCGTTGTTTCAAATGCAAAATCAGCTTTATTCTTCATCAGTTCCGCTATACGCTCCAACATAATTCGTCCAGCTGATACAGCTACGCTTTGCGGGTTGAAAGGAGAAATACCTGCTGCTATGTTGTCGGCATTTACAAATTCCCTGCAATCTAAAATCTCCGGTAACACGGTGTAACTAGCGGTTGTTTTTCCTGCTCCGTTGCAGCCAGAGATAATGTAGATATTTGGCATATGCTGTTTTTTTGTTAAAATAGGGAAAATTGACCAAATTTTAATTTCTTATTTAAAATTGGTTATTTCAGTAGCGGTAGTTTACTCACTTCAAAAGCGGAAGGAGCACAAAGTTCGAGTAGGCTTTTTTTAACAGCCCTACGGTTACCCGTAACCAGTCCTTCTTTCAAACTAATACCTTAGCCTTACAGTTTGTAATAATCTTGAAAGTATAGCTGTAAACATATTAATTCAGCATAAATAATGTATATTAGGCTTGGGTATTAACCTTGCCCGATTGAAAAGTAGCATGCCATGATATTAACCACGACCAATTCCATCGAAGGGAGGGAGATTTCACGATATAATGATCCAATAGCAGCCAATGTTGTCATCGGCACCACTGTCTTTAACGATGGAGCGAGCTATGTAGATTTCTTTGGCGGTCGCTCTACCAGCTATGAGAAGAAGATGCAGGAGATGTACAAGCGTGTCACTGAAACGCTCAAGCAGCGTGCAAAGGCAATACGTGCTGATGCTATTATTGGGCTTAGTGTAGATATCGACGAAATCTCAGGAAAGGAGAGCCAGATGTTTATGATTACTGCAGTGGAAAAAGCGATTATAACTGGTCGTTTAGTTGGGGATGTTATAAACTCTTAGACATTGTCTCATAAAGGGGGGTAAGTTAAAAAATATATGGAGTTCAGTTATGTTCCTTATAATTAGATAACGGTTAAAGCCGTTTAACTTTTAAATCGGAATAAGTATGCGGTACGTAACCGAGAAAGATAAAAAGCTGGCAATCGATGACTTGAATGCGCCTATAAAGGTAACAAAGCAATAGGTTATGAAAGCCTTTAGGCTTTCGAAGAAAAATGGGGCAAGAAATACCCTCTCGCTGCCAAATTCTGGATAGATAACTGGACCAATCTTTCCACTTTCTTTGAATACGAGGATCAGGTTCGCAAGATCATATAC
>JALAGS010000117.1 GCA_022712315.1 Sphingobacterium sp.
CATTTATGAAATTAAATTTAGCCTATTTAATGCTCTTAGCCGTAGCATTTGTATCTTGTAAGAAAACTACTGAGGTAGAGATGTCTCTCTCTAATAGTGGAAAACTTACTTACAAATTAACCGACGCAAATGGTAAAGGTCTATCCAATGTCAAAGTATCCTTGTTCGATCACTTGGACAGCTATTATGCAAGCAACAGTATATTAATCGATGAGCGTCGTACAGACGGAAACGGCCAAGTTGATTTTGGCGATCTAAATCCGAAAAGTTATCTAGTAGTCGCTGATTCGGCAAAAGTAAACAATGTAAATTATATTGTTCGAGATTATGTTCAGGTCACTACTGGTATGACAAGGAATAGAGAGACCAAAGTGACAGACTTTTCAGGAACCTTAGTCATTAAAGTAACTTCCTATAATACGAATCAACCCGCGAAAAATATAGGTGTCCTTATTATTCCTGTTAATAACTACGAGTATGAACAATATGTTTCAAAAAACTTAGCTAACGCAGAATTTAAAGGTGTGACTGGCGAAAATGGTGTTGCTACATTTAATATCGCATCTGGCAAAGATTATGTCGTCTTACTCTACAATACAACAACGTTTTCAAATCTTAACTGGGGTACAACATCCATTCAAAAAGGTATGACGATGAACTATTTTGCAGGTTTTTATCAATAAATTGCTGATAAAAAACTTTTATGATATGAAAGGCATTTTTTTTATTGTGTTCACACTGTTGATTACAACAGTCTCCTGTAAGAAGGAGGTCGTTGTCAAACTGGCAGAAGGGGAAGTTACGGGAAAACTAAGCTACAAATTGACAGACGATACTGGTAAGGGATTGCCTGGGCTCAAAGTTTATATTTATGACCCTGGGAGCAGTCAAGCCCCTAATTCACTGATAGATTCAGCTATTACGAACAGTGCTGGTGAAGTCTATTTTACTGATTTGTTACCTAATAATTATCAACTAAAGACAGATTCTATAAAATTAAATAACAACGATTATAGTATCGATGAATATGTCCAGATTACAGCGGGTATAGAACGTAAAAAGACAACAAAAGTGACTGATTTTTCGGGCACTCTTATAATTCAGTTGCTATCGTACCAAACCCGTGTCCCTATTCAAGATCAGGGGGTCGTCGCATTTCCTGTCAACAAGATCTCTGTCACCTCTAATAATGTCGCTGATGTAGTAAAAAGTTCGACGCTGAAAGGACTGACAGATAAAAATGGATACGTAAGCCTAAAAGTACCAGCTAACCAAAGTTTTGATTTTATTGTTCATCACAAGATATATGGCAACTATGGCTGGGGATTTGGCTCTTACCAAGTAGCAAAGGGTAACAAGGTAAATATAACACTCTACAACAGTTTTCTTTAACACAGTAACATTTCTTTATAACGACTATGCTAATTGTTAAAGCTGGAAACTTGTTATTTCTACTTAATCGCTAAAATACGTGGTGTAGTCTTTGTTAAATTTACAGGAACATAGATTCAAGGGGGAAATAATGCCCCCCTTTTATATTTTGTCTTTTGAGTGCTGTTCTGTAGCACGAATTGCTTGTGCACCTCCCTCCTATATCGTTAAAGATATTGGTATCGATGACAAGATTGGTAACACGACGCATTTCCTCGTATTCGCCATATTGTTCTACGGGCTTATAAATCCTCTGGTATCCAAACTTTATCTGTTTCCATAATAATCAGTGCGACGGTAATAATGAATGGTCGAATTAGGTTTTTTCTTCCTCATATTATAGTCTTTTCTAAACAGCAACGTTATAATAATAATGATCAAGAACAATAATGAATAGACAAACAATATATCGTATAGCCAAGATCGTTGCAGATAAAAAGAGTCATCTGCAACAAAAAACATTCGCCGTTCAGGATTTTGTGGATTGTAAAACAATACGTATTCCTTATCAGCTATTTTTCTGTTTGTTCTGTCAAACAGTTCAACCCGCATTCCTTCAAAACGTCGCTGACTCATAATAGGTAAAAATGCATAGTGCTTTTCAGCCTTATCTAGTTTACGCGAGTACAGCTGTCCATTGGCAGCAAATCGGTATTCGATATCTACATAAGCATATTTTGTTTTTCCTCTATGTATTTTAGTTTCAAAGTTTATGATAAAGGGTTTTGTTGCAACCCAGCTCGGATGCGTCAGCGCAAACTCTTTACGCTCCAAAGATGGACTTACAGAAAAAATGGAAATTGTTAAAACATACACTGCTGCCAACAGAACAACAAATGCTATGCACTTGCCGCGTTGCATTGTTATTCGTTTTCCATTTACATCAAAACGGACTCCATCCCCGCTAGCAACTTTGCTAAGGATTAATTTTTGCAAAAGCAAATAAAACAAAGAAGAGCATACCAGTGCATAAATAAAATAACGGTAACTGTTGCCCCAGAAAACGATTACAAAGATGAGGGCAGCAGCCACCGACCATTGAAGAAATTTGCCAATTGATTTCACAAGACTTTATTTAAATTTAAGCACTAATAATAACAATATCTTTTTAAGATTATTTCGTTGCAGTTTTCTATTATTCCAAAATAAAAATAAGGTATTCGAGAATATCCGTACCCCTCAATTTAAAATCCGTGGACAGAAAATTACGATTCGCTGAACAGTAGTAAATTCATGGCACTTTAATTCCACCCTTCCAGTAAGCTCAAACCAAATAGTTTCATCAACAATAGTATTTCTGCTAACAAAAGTTTTAGCTATCTTTGTAGTATGACAACAACAAATAAATCGGATTTGGTTTAATAAACAATCTGTAGATCCTTTACAGATTGTCCTTTCGTTTGCTTTCGAATAATTCGCTTCGAGAGCTATTTTTCTATTTTATTTTTTTAATCAGCATACGTTAATAGAAGCACTACTGCGCTTTTCATATATGCTATATCCATTACAATAATGAGTAACGAAAGCATTAAAACTATTCATGAATTCGATTATAATTTAATCTGTGAATTCTTTTCAAATACAGAGAGACAGGGCCCCAGCCACTCTGAGGTTACACTAAAAGCACTAAGCTGTATAGACAATCTTACTGACAATTCCTTAATCGCTGACATTGGTTGCGAGACCGGTGGTCAAACTATGGTATTGGCGGAACACACGCCAGGACATATTACCGGTGTCGATATTTTTCCAGCATTCATTGACCGGCTCAAAAATAATGCGACAAAGCTAAATCTGCAAGACAAGGTAAAGGGTATCGTTCGTTTAATGGATTCTACGGTTATGTATTCCACATCGCAAAAAAAAATTGTACAATGATTAATTTAGATATTTACGGTTGGAACGATAAACTTGACCAACTAAAACAGCAATCAACACATAAATCTCTGCACCATGGGAGGATCGTTGTTGTCCACCGTGCTTGTTATGACGTTATTTCCGAAAACGGATTACTTCAATGTGAGTTGACGGGAAATATGATGTTCAGTAGATCTGACTATGAATTACCTTGTGTAGGCGATTGGATCATTTTTCAACCATTAGAAGAAAACATAGGAATCATTGTGGACATATTACCACGTGAACGTACCTTGTATAGAAAGAAAAGCGGAACAATCGCTGACAAGCAAGCGATTGCTTCGTATGTGGATAAAGCGTTTATTGTACAGAGCCTTGATGATAATTTCAATGTCCGCAGAGCGGAACGTTTCGTCGCTCAGATATTGGAGCAGAATATCAATCCAGCCTTAATTCTCAATAAAGCCGATATCATTTTCGACAGAGCTAAAATACAAGAGCAGATAAAACATATAGCTTGCAGGATACCTGTATTTTTCACTAGTATCCACGATCGTCAGACTATTATCTTGCTTCGGGAATCTATAGTAGAAGGAGAAACTGTTGTGTTTGTTGGTTCTTCGGGGGTTGGTAAAAGTTCTTTGGTAAATGCACTTTGCGAAGTACCCTTAATGCGTACGTCCAATATAAGTATATCCACGGGAAAAGGACGTCACACTTCAACTCGTCGCGAAATGGTGTTGATGAAAAACTCTGGTGTATTAATTGATACTCCGGGAGTTCGTGAATTTGGGTTAGCTATCAATGATGCGGACTCTCTAGCAGCGATCTTAGATATTTCCGACTTGGCCAAATCGTGTCGTTTCAAGGATTGCGAGCATATGGGAGAACCTGATTGTGCGGTATTGCAAGCCGTAGATAATGGTATTCTAGCTCCAGATGTTTATGAAAGCTACCTGAAACTGCAAAGGGAAGCCAAGCACTTTTCTGCTGCTGAGCATGAAAGGCGCAAAAGAGAGAAATCCTTTTCAAAGATTGTTACACAAGTGAAAAAAAATAAAGGAATCTCATAATTAAATTGAAATGCGGGCATTCTATTCACAGAATGCCCGCATTTCAATCAGGATATGCCAATCTTTTTACTCCGTCCTAAAATATTAAATATAATCGCTTTATACTTGTCATACTTTTGAAAAGCATGTAAAATCTGATTTTTTTCCTGATCCCAATTTACATAGCTTACATAGTCAATATTTATAAATTGTTAAATTCTCATATCCGACAATCGTTATGTAAGAATTAAATTGTCAGTTGTGAAGCTCTTAGATCTTTCTTAATTTTAATCCTCAAAGTTTATGGTATGGATAAAATGATAGATAAGGTTGCGTTGATCAGCATTTCGGATAAAAAAGTGTTAACAGCGCTTTCCAAGTCGAAATCGAAACTCTATTTGCCAGGCGGGAAAAGGGAGTCCAATGAATCTGATATTGAATGCCTAAAAAGGGAAATTATGGAAGAACTCAATGTTGAAATCAACGAAAGTTCGGTCCGTTATTTCGAGACATTCCAAGCTCCAGCCGATGGCAAAGAAAATGATGTTTTGGTGAATATGACCTGTTACTTTGCCGATTACTCCGGCACGCTAGAAGCAGCAAGCGAAATCGATTCATTTGAATGGATCACTTATAATGATATTGACAGAACGTCCGCAGTTGTCAAACTTATAATTGGTAAATTGAAAGAACTGGATTTGATCCGATAGCAAAATATTTAAAGTTGTAAGATTCCGAAAAATATTTGGAAACCATTGCCCCAAAAAAATACAGGTGCAAAACAGCACCTGTATTTTTTCAGCTCAATCATCAGTATAGCTTAACCACAACAGTTCATCATCAGAACAATATTTGTTCCCTATGATGCTGCAGGTGCGATACATAGTCATTGATCAAGAATCCGAGGCTATGGTCATTACAAGCTCTCTGCGTTAGATTTTTATTGGTTATTTGCTTGAACAAAAATAGCAGTTGCTTGTTTATTGAACTCCATAAATCACATAACTGCAATTTTTCCGCATATTGATAGCTGCCCGATTTGCAATATTCAACTTGATCATAGTATATTTTAGGATTTTCTTCAAATTGCGCTCTGATAAATCTCGAATAATTAACGAAAGCGCTATCTATTAAGTGCCCGAGAATCTCTTTTTTGCTCCATCTAAAAGGATCCATTTTTACATCAAAATCTTCCTCGCTTATTTCCATGACCTGTTCAGGAAAAGCATGAATGATATGCTCAAATTCTTCCAAGACTAAATTCATAACAACTTTTATTTAATAGTTAGAGACTTCTCCGCAGCAGGAATTTCATCGATGTGATAATATATTATCAATCCTCTTTCTTTAGCGATCTTAACGTCCTGGTCTGCGCCCTTAGATTCACCTTTGATCCGCAAAACAGCATCACATTTTTCCAGTATCCGATGGGCTATTGGATACTGTATCCTTTCCCATTGTTCATCTCCAATTTTCTGTGATCCAGCCAGCTTAATTAAAGGAAGTGCAAGCCACTCCCCGACCATCGGGACATGGCCTTTATTAAAAATTTCCAAGGCGAACTCTTCCAATTTTTCTAAATTGTTCTTGATTAATATTGGGTCATCGTTGGTCCCACCTCGATATGGACCTGAAATCATTATAAGCATCGTTATATTTATTTGTATAATATTTTCACAAAATTGTCCTTGGCTTAATATAATATTTTTTCGGGTTATCTGTATTTTCTTTAACCGCGATAAAATCCCTGACCGTCTCGCTCACTTTATAATTATAAAGTACACGATAAACGTCAGGCATGAGTATTCAGCTTTTATTAAGTCAATATAGCAAAAAGCTGTGATCAGTTAAAAGATTTACGAAATTTCATAGGAGAAATATTGGTTTTAGCCTTGAACAGCTTATTAAATGATTGAGAATGTTCGAAACCCAGCTCATAAGCGATCTCGCTGATGCTAAGTTCAGTGGTAGAAAGTCTCTCTTTAGCTTTTTCAATTACTTTCTCGTGGATGATCTGCTGGGTGGTTTGTCCTGTCAGCGATTTGAGCATCCCTCGCATATACTGTGTCGACATATTTAGTTTCTCCGAGAGTAACTGTACCGTAGGTAACCCATTCTGTATAATATCTTTTCCTTCAAAATAGTCGTTAAGAAATATTTCCAGCTTTTCTAAAAATTGATGACTGGCTTTCTTACGTGTGATAAATTGGCGCTGATAAAAACGCTGGGAATAATTAAACAGGGTCTCCAACTGAGAGATCATTATATTTTGGCTGAACTGGTCTATATTACCGTGATATTCCTGCTTGATGTTTTCAATGATCTGCTGCATTTTAAGTTCCTCGTCTTCTGATAGAAACAGGGCTTCATTCACAGAATAATCGAAAAACTCATATCTTTTGATAGATGCTGCCAGTAGCGTATTCCAGAGAAAATCCGGATGGATCATTAACATCCATCCGGAAGGATGCTTTCCTTGCTCTTCCCGTATTACACTTAACACCTGATGCGGTGCCATGCAGAACATCACGCCTTGGTCAAAATCATAATCCTTCTGCCCGTACCTATACTTGTGGTCCATATCCCGTTTTACAGAAATCGTATAAAAGTCGAACAGCAAGTTTTGTTTTCCAATTACGGATGGTACTTTCATATCTTCAAAATTGATCACGCTTATCAGCGGATGCTTTGGTGCCGGCAATCCCCGAAGTTTATGAAACTCAGAAATGGTCTTTAGTCTTATCGGTTTGTTATCGGACATGGCTTTACAGAATTTTGTGTTTATGTGGATTATAATAAAAATATAAATTACTGAAGATCAGAAAAGTAATAGGAACCTTTTAAATCTTCCAGTAAAGTAGGATGAACAGGGGTCCAGTCCAGTGAGCCCCTTGTCTGCGCACTCGAGCTTTGATTGTCAAGTTTTGCAAAATGTGTAAACCAGGAAAAGTGTTGTTCAGCTTGTTCTGGATGCAGTGAAACCAGTGGGATGTTGAGACGTTCGGCAATTTCATTTGCCACTGTTTTAAGCTGAATTCCTTCTTCGGCTACAGCATGATATCTGGTTCCTTTTTCAAATGGTGTTTCAAGAGCCAAGCGGTAAAGTCTTGCTGCATCAAAACGGTGAACAGCCGGCCAGTGGTTATTTCCATCTCCAATGATGGCCGATACACCTTTTTCCTTTGCAATTCTAATAAAGAGTGGTACAAATCCGATTTTATCCCCCTCTCCGTGCACGGAAGGAGATAATCTGATCACCGCAACATTTACGCCTTTAGCAACCTGATCGTCTGCGGCATTTTCAGTAGCAATCCTTGGATGCGGGTAGTTAATAACGCGGTCTTTCTCCATTGTAATTCCATCTTTTGAAAAGAGCGCAGTTCCGGAGGTAATGAGAAACGGTTTTTCAGTTCCAGCCAGAGCATCTCCGAGCGCTCCGATTACTTCACTGTCTAAGATACACATTTCCTGAAAACGACTAAAATCGTGAACAAACCCTAAATGGATGACAGCATCAGAAAGTTTGGCTCCTGACTTCAAGCTTTCAAAATCTGTCAGGTTTCCATGGTGGGCTTCTGCACCTGACTCCACTAATTTCTTTGCGGATTCTTCTGATCTTGCCAGTCCTAGAACCTCGTGACCTGCTTCTAATAATTCCTGTACTACGGCTGTTCCAACAAAACCTGTAGCTCCTGTAATAAATACTTTCATATCTTAAAATTTTTATGAAGCAAAGTTCAGACTTGGCGAATTCACAAATGTAGCCAAAAGTGACTATGTTGTAGCCGGAATAAAACCAGATTTTGAAATTTCTATCAATATCTAGCATTGCGACTAGGCTACTCAATTTGTTGACCGGACGTTTTGATAATATTGGCTGTTTGGGTTCGAAACCAATGACTATGCAATTTACCAATAGATGAACTATACAGACAAGTAAATTGAACCGTAGAAGAAAGCAATCTAGTTATTAAATCAAGACATTTGTATAGTAACATTAATTCAATAAAATGTCAGAAATCACTAAAATTCAATTGGGTAAAAACGGCCCCACGGTTTCAAGGCTTGGTCTGGGATGTATGCGGATGTCATCTATATGGGGCGGCCCAACACCCAATGAAACCGAAAGCATTGAAACCATCCATCAAGCTATGGACAGCGGAATAAACTTCCTGAATACCGGAGATTTTTATGGTGCAGGCCATAACGAAATGCTTGTTGGAAAAGCCATTAAAGGAAGACGGGATGATGCCTTCATCAGTGTCAAATTTGGCGCTATTTTCCACAATGGCCAATGGATTGGCTTAGATCTCCGTCCTTTAGCGATCAAGAATTTTGTCAACTATTCGTTGACCCGCCTGGGCATTGAGACTATCGACTTATATCAACCCTGTAGAATGGATGGTAGTGTGCCAATAGAAGACATCATTGGAACAATTGCAGACCTGATAGACGAAGGAAAAGTACGTCATATCGGCGTATCGGAAATCACCGCCGATCAACTCCTTATAGCCAATAGCATTTATCCCATCAGTGCACTGGAAATCGGTTATTCTTTGGCTGACCGCCAGATCGAAAAGGAACTGTTGCCAGCGGCTAAAGAGTTAGGAATTGCTGTGGTAGCATTTGCCAATACTGCCGAAGGACTGTTAAACGGTGACCTGCAAGCTCCAATTCCTGCGGATGACCATCGAAATTACTTTTCCCGTTTTCAGGGTAATAACCTGATCCATAATCTTGAAAAAGTGAAAGTATTAAAAAAAATCGCTCAACTTAAAAATGTTAGCCCTACTCAAATTGCGATCGCTTGGGTAAAAGAACAAGGTGACAATATCATGCCATTGGTAAGTATGAGCCGTAGATCAAGGCTCCCCGAAAATATCGCGGCAATGGAAATTGTATTTACCCCAGAGGAGATGAATATTTTAAACACTACATTTGCAATAGGTGCTATCAAAGGTGGTACTTACTTACAAAGATAAATGGAAAGTCCAGCAGAAATACTTCCCGGCATTATATTCTATTCTTACCTTTCTTCTCAAAGGAAAGAGAAAGCATGCGTCTGGAACCACCATACCCTGGTATTACAGGTCTCCGGCCAGATGATTCTCGAAACCGCTGAGCAGAATATAAACATATCTGCCGGAGAAGTATTGCTAATTCACAAAAATCAGCTGGGAACGTTGACTAAAACCCCTGGACCGGGTGGCCATTATGAAACGATTGTCATATCACTACAAGAAGATCTGATGCGTCAGATAGCACTGGAGGAAAAAATGGAAACCCAGAGTAAGTACACGGGCCTTCCGAACCTACGCCTCCCCAATAATGCGTTTATCAAAGGTTATTTCCAATCCGTCATTCCCTATGCGCGAAGCGCAGGGCATGAAATGACTAACGAGATGGGACTTTTAAAGGTGAAAGAGGGAATCAAGTTAATACTATTAGCTGTCCCGGCACTGCGTAACTTTTTGTTTGATTTCTCAGAGCCTCATAAGATAAATCTGGAAAAATTTATGCTGAGCAACTTTCATTTCAATATCCCTATCGAGAAGTTTGCACAACTCACAGGGAGAAGCCTTTCAGGCTATAAGAGAGATTTTCAGAAGACCTTCAACATGCCGCCACGGAAGTGGTTACAGGATAAAAGGCTGAATGAAGCATGGCATTTAATTGAAAGAAAAAACAAAAAACCATCAACTATCTATCTCGATCTTGGGTTCGAGACTTTGTCCCATTTTTCTCACGCCTTTAAGAAGAAATTTGGCAAAGCGCCGACTGTAGGTTGATAGGATGTAGAACAAACATCTCTCGCTTTATGGTCTGTCATCTATATTAATCGGCAAATTAAAAAAGTTAGTAACCTATCAAAAAAAAAGCGGTGAAAAATCGATGGACGACTTTCGCGCTTCACTGAGGCAGATTTCAAATGGGATATATTAAGCGATACTGTTCTTTTCATATTTATACGTATTTTCAGTTGTTTAACTGGGCGCTAATATGAAATGGATTAAAAAGTACCATCGCTAAGTTTGAAGGTGCTCCGGAGCTAGGTGTTTATTGGGCTTTGTCTTTTTAGCATTGGGTTCTATTCAATAGCAAATTAATCTTGAAGTCATTCTATCCGGATGAATGACATTTTAGAATTTTTCGTTGGTAGCCACTACAAAGTCGGAATTGGGCCGGCCTAACGAGCGATTAAGTGCTGTAGAAGTATGGTCATAAAATTAATATAGATGTAAAAAAAAGAGATAATGATATGATAGTATTGGTTTTATTTATTCAAATAGTAAGTTTA
>JALAGS010000118.1 GCA_022712315.1 Sphingobacterium sp.
ATACTAAAATATATACTTTGACATTAAATAATATTGATAATCATTCAAACAATAAAGCTATCTATCAGGAAATGCTTGATTCTGCAATAAAATCTTCAGAAAAATTTTTAACAGAGGAAGACTTCAAAGATAATTTTATAATATCGGAATGGCGAGAGATATTTACTCAGTTTAAAAAGAAAAAAGGAGCCCGCTCTTCGATTGAAGCCCTCTTAAAAAGGGTTGCACAAGGGAAAAAGCTGGAGCCTATTAATCCATTAGTTGACATTTATAATAGCATCTCATTAGAATATGGCGTGCCTTGTGGAGGGGAAGATTTAGACAAAATTGTTGGTGATCTCCACTTAGGTTTTGCTCAGGGTGGAGAAGAATTCTATCCTTTAGGTGCAAACGATAATGAACCTGCTCTTCCTCAAGAACTTATATATTATGATAAAGACGGGGCCATTTGTCGCTCATTAAATTGGCGTGAAGCGCAGCGAACAATGCTCACCGAAGATACTAAGAACGCCATCTTAGTCATAGAAGCGATCACTCCTGAACAACAAGAGCGTTCACTTTTAGCAATTAAAGCTTTACAAAAAAAGGTAAAGGATATTATGAATATTGAAGGTACGATGAGTACAGTAAGTCCGGCATAAGTGTTCTTATGTCGAGTAGCTCTGCGATGCCTCTGGTAATAAAAGTTATTAAAAAGACATGACTCCCATTGAATAGTGGAGTCATGTCTTTTAATTTGTGTCCTGAATCCTTTTTAGTGGAACTTCTTATCAGAGATTCTTTGCAGCAAGTTGCATTTGATTTTGATTACTATATACCATATTTCCTGGATTTTCCATTTTTTACATAAAGCAAATCTTTTGCTACATTTTTTTCCACGATGCGCAAGAGACGAAGAAGTTCTGCTTGTTCTGCGTAACTTAAGCCTGAAAGAGCTTGAATTTCTGAATAATTTTCTTCCTTGATAAGCTGCTGATATAGGCTTTTTCCTTCTTCAGTCGTAAAAAGTCTTCTAACTTTTTTATTAGATGGATCAGGGGCTTTATGCACTAAACCAACATCAATAAGTCTTTTAACAGTTTTGGCCGTTGTGGTACGGTCAGTGCGCGTGATTTCTGCTAACTCATCATTGATAATGCCAGGATTTTCTGCAATGCGATTAAGATAAAGATAACTGCCATTATGTAAGCCAAGTGGTTTAAACTCTATGTTACTTATAGTAGCAAGCCCTCTAAATATATTTCCTATCTTTCTTAAAACCTTAGTCAACTGCCTCCTCCTCTGAGTCAAAGATATAATATTCTATTTTGAGTAGGTGCAATATGTCAAAGAGTTGGCTGCTTTTTATTACCATCGTCTGATCGGGGCGTCCTGGTGCAAAGACAAGTTTTTCTTGGAGAAGAAGTTCTTTGTCAATAATCACAGGAACCTCCTCTTCATAGCCAAAAGGAGAAACTGCCCCAGCTTTTTGTCCTGTGAGACTTTCCATTTCTTCAGCAACGACTACGGATAACTTTTTTCCTACAAGTTTTTTTAGAGCTTTAAAGTCTGTTCGCTTTGTTGTAAAAGTGAAATAAATAAGGTGCTTTCCTTGCTTGTCTTTCAAAAAAAGGCTCTTTGTTTCAGTACCTTGAAAGCCGTATTCCTCTTTCATTAAAACGGCATCTTCATTTGTATATATAGCATGATGATGATAAAGTTCAAAATAGATATTATTTTCTTCTAAAATCTTTTTTAAGTCAAGCATGTCTCTCTCCTTTTATAGAATTTTCTTTATTTTAACGCCATTTTATTGAAAAGTCAACATTACTAAAAGAGTGAAGTCTTAAATATAGAATAGTTTGAAATCTATTTCACACAGTTATAGAGCTAAAATGTACAAATAAGGGAGATAGAAGTAATAGATTAAATATTCAGTCATTTTATTAGCCTTTATTCTGTGAATTCTATACAATATAAAGCGCTATCATCAAAAGATTGGAGAATGATATGAAAGTGAACCCAATGAACAAAAAGTTTACCTTAGCTTCAGTAGTGTTACTTGCTGCGGTATCAAACATAATTAACCCTAGCTCATCTGTATGGGCTGTTACTACCACCATAAAAAACCAAGTCTCAAATGGAGAAGTTGTGATTTATGCGCAACAAGCTGGTCCCTCAAGTTCAACTGCTACAGGAAATGCGATTGGTAACAATGACGGTACACAGCAAAGTGCGGGAGAGTCCTCAACATCAACAGCCACAAATAATTTAACCATGTCTAACGTTGAATTCTCTGCAACAAAGATTACCCCAACAGGTGCTGCATCAGCAATGGTGAATAGCACAGGTGATGTCGTTCCATCAGCTTTTACATCTGATGCTGCTTCCAGAAAAATACAAAAAACAAATGTCAATGGTATGACTGATTTCACAGGCTTAACAGATGGTTATTGGCTTTTTCATCAGATTACTTTAGTTGGTGGTGTCCAAACCGTCAAAGACTTTATCGTCACGGTTAACACTTCTGATACTGCCAATAAAGGTCCTCTGAATGTCTATCCTAAGCAAGATATGTCAAAAGTTAAAAATCTTTTTGATATCGTTGCTACAAATGCCGATGATAACTATAACGGTAAAACGCCTAATGAACTTGTTTCTCCAAACGCAGATAATACGACTCTGATTGACACAAATGCGGCTGATGGCTCAAACACCTCAACCGCAAGTGCTGGAAGCAGAGTAGGCTGGAACGTTAATACAACGTTTGATAAGTCTCAATGGACAAACACCTCAGACGTTGTTACTGCACCCGACATTCCAGATAATGTGAAAGCTAAATTCACAATTGAGGATACTATTCCTACAGGATTTACTATTGGAACTCCAACCCTTAGAGCAGGGACAACTGCCTTAGTGCCCGAAACTGACTATACAATGACAGTAACAAACCAAGTTGTGTCAGTTTCTTTAACAACAGCTGGAATTAAAAAAGTTGCGGCTTTACTGGACTCGAGTACTCCTACAATTAATATGAACCTCTATATTCCTACAACAGTTTCAGGCACAGTTACTGCAGGTACCTATCGTGACAGTGCCAAAACAGTTATCACAAATGCCTATGGTGTAGATCTGAGCTCTACACCGAAGAATTCTTCTGTTAATATTGGTGGTGTTCAAATCACAAAGACGAATGGGACTGCAGCAATTACTGCTTCCCCATCGACTTTTGTATTGGTTAGAGCAAAAAATGAAGCGGCCGCTGATGCACTAGTGAAAAAATATGCTTCAGCATTCAATGGCTCAACATCAGAACTTTCGACTTTACCTGTAGCATATTCGGCAACAGAGAACGCATCATTTGTAGCCAAAGCAGATGGCTCAATAGCAGTAGAAGGTACAGGTACTTCAGGAATTGCTACCTTCTCTGGTTTAAACCTTGTTGATACCAATACCGATACAGAAAATACAACGAACTATTATGCAGTCGAAGTAATTGCCCCAGATGGTTATCAATTGCCAACAGCTACAACTGCGGCCAATGTAACCAAAGTGAATGCTTCAACTACACCTTCAGCTCATAATAATGACATTGTAAATAACAGACCCTTCCCTCTACCCTTTACTGGTGGTGCTGGGATTGTAGCTATTGTCCTTGTAGCGGGTGTAACTGGCTTTGCTGCACTGGTTATACGTAAAAAGAAAGAGGAAGCAGAAGAAGACGCAAAATAATAGGGAACTAAGGGGGACGGAATGACTTACAAATCCAGCAAACCGACCAAAATAACGAAAAGAAATTTTTCGGTAAGGAATATTATTTCGACGGTTCTTTTGGTGTTTGCTTTAGGAATCCTGTTTTATCCAATAATCGTTAATTATATGGTTAGTCAGCAAAATAAAACTACGATTCAAAATTATAATCAATCAGTGGATAAAATGAATCCCCAAAAAGTCAAACAGTTGTTACAATCGGCTCATCTTTACAATCAATATATCTATACAAAAAGTCAATATAAGACTTGGGACAAACCTATCCCCGATTACGATGAGCAGCTTATTACTGATAAAACTAAAGTTATTGCCCATTTAACGATCCCGCAGATTAAAGTTGAAAATGTTCCTGTATATAGTGGTGACAGTGCGGAAACTTTAGCAGCTGGTATAGGTCATATTCCACAAACAAGCTTACCCGTGGGAGGCCATAATACCCACTCAGTCCTCTCTGCTCATTCAGGTCATGTTAATAATACATTGTTTTCTGATTTAGAAGATTTGAAACTGAACGATGTTTTCTACATTCATGTTTTAGATAAAACATTGAAGTATAAAATCATTGACCGTAAAATTGTTAATCCTGATGAGACGGATGCAATAAATATTGTCAATGGAAAAGATTTAGTGACTCTCGTGACATGTTGGCCAACAGGTATAAATAATAAACGTCTTCTTGTGACAGGCACACGACTACCAAACGATAGTAGCCAACCTCAGGAACACATTCAACGTAACAAGTATGGCTATAACTTTTGGGTAATGTCACTTGCGAGCGCACTCGCTCTTGTGGCCCTTTACTTGATTATCCGAAATATATTTGGTAAACATACTCATAATATGCGAATCGATAGAATTCAATTTGATGCTATCTACCAAGGAAAACAAACCATTGTCATCGCGTCTGCACCTCCTGCTCGTAATCCCTCTAGTAAATATAAGTTAAAGGATAAAATTGTTTTGACTGCCGCAGAAGTAGTTCATTCTCGAGATGTTCAAGGAAATCTTCAAGAAACACGACAGTATTTTACCAAAAAAGATAAGTTTACTTGGGTAAAAATAGAAAAAAGAAAATATGCTGAACAACAAAAAGGTGAGATAACTCGCGTTATTAGCGCTCAAGAGTTTAATAATTTGAAAGAAAACTCCGATAGTCTTCTTCCAACTTCCTTTATTGAAGCAGCAGAAAAATTAGCAAAGCAACGCCTAGGCACAAGTTTGCTTCCCGAAAATTATGTTTTCCTTGAAATTAAAGTAAAAAGGTAAACTTCTAGAAAGGATTTTGATGAAAAAAAGACTAAAATTAGCCCTGACATTCTTTTTTTCAATAACTATGTTAGGCTTTGGCATACACGCAGTCGGGGCTGATGAAGGACACACTCAAAAGTTAATCGTTGTAAAATATGGACTCAGCCAAAATTCAAACGGATTTTCTCAAAAACAAACAGATAATAGTGGTTTAAAAATTAATAATATAATAGTTGATGATTTGGGGAATCAACTAAAAACTGTACCTAATATTACGTATACAGTACAGAAGATTATCCCCTCAGGAGTGAATCCCATCCTTGTCTCTGATTATTCAACATATACTGAAGTTGGTGCCCCCCTAAAGATTGTTACTGATCAAAAGGGAGTGGCGAGTGTCATCCTCGAGGATGGAAATTACATTTTGGAGGAACAGCCAAATAAAAATCAAGGCTTGACTCAGCCAGCAGTTCCTCTGCTCCTTGCTTTTCCAACTGTAGATGAGCTGGATGAAGTCTATATTTATCCTAAGTCAAGTGTTATTAAAACAACAACTGTTCCTCCAAAAAAGGAGTTGACCTATCGCCCACCACAGCATGTTCAAAATCTCCCGTCTACAGGGGAAATTGTTTCTTGGATTTTGATGATTCTTGGTGCAGTGTTATTAATGATTTTAGCAGTTACTCTTAACCACAGGGAAAAAGTAGACGAGACAACGATTCGTAAGTAATTTAAAGAAAGGATGAAGGTGAAGATTTTTGAGAATAAAGAAACAAGAAGCAGTAAATCGCACTATTGAAAAATTCACCGTGAACATCAGAAAGGTAAAGCAAGGAAGTTCATTAAAAAGAATTTTAAGACAAGAAATTTTTAAACTCCCACTCTATATAATTACTTTCCTTTTTCTTACTCTGAGTTCTCATTCACCCCTAAACTCTTTATTTCCTGAACTAACCCCCATCTCTGCTAAAGCGGCTATTACTCAGCAAACAGATGGGGCAGGCGTCACTTGGAATGTTATTACTGCAGGTAATGATATCAACACCTTAATTACAACAGCTCTACCTGGCTCTACACTGAATATCAAAGCTGCCAACGATCTAACATTGGGACTTACCGCAGTAATACCTATAAATGTTACTTTAGTATTTGATATGGGTGGCCACGCATTATACAACTCTGGCACTGCAGTCATTACCCCTAGTGTGGGAAATAATATCACTTTTCAAAACGAGAATGTGGTTTCCACAGGTACTACCAATTCTAGAACAGTACCAAGTCCTCTTGGGATAGGAACTATAACAGGTGTCTATAACTATTACTATGGTCTCTTTAGTTCCAGTAATATATCTAATGTCACTTTGACTTATAAAAATGTAGTGCAAGACCTGCGAACAATAACAAACTGGGGAACAGGCGGACAACCTTTTTATAATATTGGTAGTTCGGTGAATTTTTCTGGAACAAATTATTTTAACTATAATTCAGGACAAGAATTTATGGAAGGGACAGGGATAAATGTGCTGGATGGAACCACAACGATTGTGCATGGTTCTGGAGGAAATGCTCCACTGTGGGCGCAATCTGCAGCTTCTATCAGTATTGCCTCAGGTGCGACTTTAGACTTTACAGGGAGTTCCACAGGCCGTGGCTTTATATACTTAGATAATAGTCCTACTTTTACCATAAATAATAATGGTACTTTAAGATTAAGCATGGCTGGCCCAACCAGTAATAATTTTTATAGTAATACGGCGATGTCTGCCATTACGATGAATTATGGAACAAACTCCAGCAGCACGATTACCGCGCCTGGATTCTTTGACTACAATGCAACAAGTGGTGCTTTTAAAACAACAATTGGTCAAGGGGCAACTTTTGACTACAGCACAGGAAATACTACCAATACCTTTACTGGTAGTCCAGCCGCAACAGATAGCTTTACTTTGAATTCCTCTAAGCACGTAAGATTTAATACCAGCAAAACTTCTGGTGGAAGTATATTAGGAACAGATGCAAGCGCCATGCCCTTTCTCTTAAATGCAAGTGCACCATCGGCCTATGCCATTAATGGCTACAATAGTTCAGCAGTTTCAACAATAACTGCAAGTTCCACAGTTGGTGCTTACGGAGTAACAGGCACATTTCACAGTAATCTGGCTGATTTGAACAAACTTGTAGGACAAAAGATTCCAACAGCTTCAGAAATCACTACTTACCAAAATGCAGCACAACTTGAGTTTAATTTGGTCTCACCCGCTCAAGCTAATTTTACTTATGCTTGGGCTGCAAATGTCCCTGGACAAAATAGTGTAGCCGGTACGTTGCTCGGTCAACTCCCCGCGCGTGTAACACAGCAAGGAAATGTAGGATCTGCTTTGTCAGCCCCCAGTCTACCAGCAGCCCCTACTGGTTATTATATCTCTGGCTATAAAGCCCCTAATGGCACGATTTATAGTACTCTTTCTGCAGCCTTAGCTTCTGTAAACAATGTATTTGGGTCAAGTTCAAACACTGCCTCACCAGATATTTATACCCCCTCTACGAATGACTTTCAGGTTATTCTTAGTGCCCAGACACAAACCTTTTATATGAATTATGGTTATCTGTTCACGAATTTTGGGAATGTTCCGAGCTTTCCTGCTAGTCCCTATGCTCAGACGGGTCTGACAGGTGCGCCACTGGTTACCACTGGTTTAGCTACGGTAACTAATGGTTATCATTATTCAGCAGCAATGAGCAGCAAAGGAACGTCTTGGGTGGATACCGCCAATCCCGAAACAGGAGCAGCGAATACACCGACACCTTATTATGCTAATATTAATGCAGCACTAGTTGCTGCAATTACTCAACAAAACGGGGGGATGTATTTTGGGACAACCTCTTTAGCGAGTCCACCAACGATAAATATTCAAGGTGCATACGATAATAACGTGATGGTGATGCTCACTGCAAATGCAGAAACTGCAAATTATACCTATGCTTGGGCAAATAACACGCCTGGTTATAATGGCAATCCAGGAAAAACCTTTGGAAATCTTCCCGTAGCAGCCACTTCAAAAGGCGGTTTCGGTGATACAATCGCTAGAAATACAGCCGGAGTAAACAGTCCAGGAAATACCTATTCAACTTTTGTAGCTCCGCCCTCAGATATGAGTTTAGCAGGTTACACGGTGACCGTACAGGCTCCTAATGGTATCACCTATACGTCAGATCCAAATGCGGTTTCTAGTACAAACTTGGTCAAGTCTGCCACACCAATCGCTGCGGCTACTCAAGCCAATTTCTTCAAGGATGGGGCAGCGGCGAACAACTTTATAATCACTTATATGCCAGTTGCTAATAAAGTAACTTGGCACTATACTTTTGATTCCAGTGTTTCAAATCCCCCAATCCCTCCAGCTGATATTGTTCAGCCAGGGATTCTGACAGGCGCACCACTTATAAACCCAAATGCGTCTTCGCCTAATGGCTATTTTATAGAAGGATATCAATATCCCGGCGATACTAAAATATATCGTACGCTTACAGAACTACAAACCGCGCATAGCTCTGGGATAAGTGATATAACCATTAGTATTGTTTTAGCTAAAAATTTTGTTTTACCTTATACAGGAGGTAAGGGGCTTCTCGGGATAATTCTTTCCTCAAGTATTTTGGCTATCCTTGCTTTAGTCGTTTATTTTTACAAAAGAAATTAAACGAAAAAGATGAATATTTCAAAAATCCGCACAATCTATAGGTGTGGATTTTATATTGCAAAGAAGTAGATAAGTGTATTTGTGAACAGATATTGGTATAATTAAAAATTATGACAAGAAAAAATATTTTGAAAGCTCATCGAATCGTGGTTAAAATTGGAACGAGTTCGTTGATTCTGCCGAATGGAAAAATAAATTTATCGAATATTGATGAACTGGCCTTTGTGTTATCTGATATTAATAAC
>JALAGS010000119.1 GCA_022712315.1 Sphingobacterium sp.
ATTATTTTTTAATGATAATAATTTAACTATTATTATTTTATTGAGAGCTTTCATATATTTTAAATGACTATTCCATTTCCTCTTTTTGTACGCTAAAGGAATTGATAAATGATAGCGGTTATTGGATCAAATTTGTGGATCAGTATCACCCAATAAGAAGAATAATGATACAAACCAGTCGTATGCCCTGAAGGTAATTAATATATTAGCTATCAACTATTAAGGTATTATTATCCGACAATGTATCCTAATAGTAGTTAAGGGCAAATTGCTATCATTTGATTAATTTGCTTTTAATTGACTTTAATATATATAACAATGCTTATTTTTGTGATTCATAAAAGTTGAAAGTACCCGCATGGAAATTGTAAATTATGAGCTTCAGGCCAAAGGTTATATCGATGCTCCGATCGATCCCTCATTGGATTTGGTTAAAGAAATCCAACGATTAAAGAGAGAAAAGAATGCAGTAATTTTGGCTCATTATTATCAAGAGTCTGAAATTCAGGATATAGCAGATTATATAGGAGATAGCCTAGGACTATCACAAGAGGCTGCCAAAACAGATGCGGATTTAATTGTCTTTGCTGGAGTGCATTTCATGGCTGAAACAGCCAAGATACTTTCACCAACGAAAAAGGTTATCTTACCGGATGCCAAAGCTGGTTGTTCGTTGTCAGATTCCTGTCCACCACATCTTTTCGCTAAGTTTAAGGAACAATATCCCGATCATCTGGTCATCACTTATGTGAACTGTACCGCTGAATTAAAAGCGCTTTCGGATATTGTTTGTACATCAAGCAATGCTGTTCAGATTGTTGAGAGTTTACCTAAAGATCAGAAAATCATCTTCGGTCCTGACCGTAATCTAGGTGCATACGTCAAAAAGAAAACAGGCCGGGATTTAGTCCTTTGGAATGGTGCTTGTATGGTGCATGAGATTTTTTCTCAGGATAAAATTGATCGTTTGAGAAGCGAACACCCCGAAGCGAAATTTATTGCCCATCCCGAATGTGAAGACCATATATTAGCAAACGCAGATTATGTGGGATCTACCGCTGGAATGCTTAAATTTACGCAGAATGATGTAGCTCAGTCCTATATTGTCGCTACAGAATCAGGTATTCTCCATCAAATGCAAAAAGCGAGCCCTCATAAGACCTTTATACCAGCACCTCCTAATAATGCCTGTGCATGTAATGATTGTCCACACATGAAGCTGAATACGCTTGAGAAGCTCTATAATTGCCTCAAATATGAATCGCCTGAAATTCTGCTTCCTGAAGATGTTATTTTTCGTGCCCAGCGTCCTATTGAACGTATGTTGGATATATCGGCGAGCTTAGGATTGTAGAAATTTGCATAATTTTTGATATTAGCGAGAGAAGGAAAGATTGATTTTTGGTACCCAAAGTGGACTTTTATTTCTTTTTTGACAGAATAGGAACAAGAGTTACGAATAAAGGTGCCGAAATCTATTGAATTAATTGCGATCGCTGTTTTGTAATGCCCGAAAGATCAATCTTTAAGAGATGATTGTTTGGCCTTATCTATAATGAACTTTTAAACTTTTAAACATGTTTGATTTTGACAATACCGAGCGGACCAATTTGGAGGAAATGGGGGAGTTTGGACTGATTGATTATATAAGCAAAGCTGTAGAATTAACAGAGAAGTCCACCATTAAAGGGATAGGTGACGACGCGGCTGTTCTGGATTTTGAGGGTAAGAAAACTTTGATATCCACCGACTTGCTGCTGGAAGGAATTCATTTTGATCTGAGATATGTACCCCTGAAACACTTAGGCTATAAAGCTGTTCAGGTCAATTTGAGCGATATCTATGCGATGAATGGAATAGCCTCCCAAATCACCTTTTCAATTGGTCTATCTTCTAAGTTTCCCTTGGAAGCAGTCGAGGAAATTTACCAGGGAGCACTGATTGCCTGTAAGAAGTATAACGTTGATTTAATTGGTGGCGATACCTCAGCCTCAGCCCAGGGGCTTGTTATTTCTGTGACGAGTATAGGTTACGCTGATTCGGATAAGATTGTTTATCGTAATGGAGCACAGGAAGGTGATCTACTATGTGTTTCAGGCGATCTGGGTGCAGCTTACATGGGTTTGCAGCTCCTGGAACGTGAGAAAGATATCTATTTGGAAAATCCGAATGTACAACCTGATCTGGAGGGGAAAGATTATATTGTTGAACGTCAATTGAAGCCAGAAGCCCGTAAGGATATCGTTGAGCTATTTGCCAAGCTAGCGATAAAGCCTACAGCAATGATGGATATTTCAGACGGTCTAGCATCCGAGATCTTGCATATCTGTCGTCAATCGGATAAAGGTTGCCGTTTATATGAGGAAAAAATACCATTGGATCAGATGACTTATGACACTGGACGCGAATTTGGGATTGATCCAACAGTAGCAGCACTAAATGGGGGTGAAGATTATGAGCTTTTATTTACCATAGCCCAGGCTGATCATGATAAAATTAAGAATTTACCTGATATAAGTATTATAGGTTACATGACACCCGCTTCCGAAGGCTGTGAAATGATTTCGAAATCTGGAAATCTTTATCCAATATCAGCTCAAGGCTGGAATGCTTTTAAGAAGAAAGATTAAAAAACGACCCGCTTTAGACGGGTCGTTTTTTATGCTTCTTCATTTTCTAAGATAAATTCTTCCTCTTCATTCGGATCTCTTTCACCAACATTGAAATTGTTGTAGCCCAAACCTACTTCAATCTGTAACAACCGCTGCTGCAGCATTTCAAGAATAGCTAGAAAATTATAGACGAATTGAATTTTATTTTCTGAATTTTTAAGAATTTCCTGAAAATCCAATGTCTTGTTAATTTCAATCAGTTCAGCGATTGCTTTCTTTTGTTGTTCAATCGTATAAGGGTATTTTATTACTGTATGGGTTACCTCAGGGGGACGATTACGGAATTGATACATCATTTGCTCGTAGATCATCATCAGACCGTAAAGGTCAAAGTTATCCAGATTTTCTCCGCTGGAATCTAGTTTAAGTCGTTGCTGGATATCATAACGTATATTGCCTCTGCTGTACTGTTTGAGACGATTCTCTTCCATCCTCCTCAAATCCTCGCAGGTCTCTTTAAATTGCTTATAGAGGATAAGTTTTTGAACAAGATCCTCCCTAAGATCAATTTCATTTTCATTTTCGTCTAGATCGGGACGTGGTAAAAGCATTTTGGCTTTGATACGCATCAGTGTCGAGGCAACAAAGATAAACTCACTTGCCATTTCCATATTGAGCGCTTGCATTTGACTCACATACGACAAAAAATCATCTGTAATCTTTGAAATCGGAATATCGTGGATATTTAGTTCATCCCGCTCGATAAAAAATAATAATAAATCAAAAGGTCCCTCGAATTGAGGAAGCTTGATTTCGTAGCCTTCTTCTACTTGCATATCTTATACAAATTTACATATAAAATCTTTTGGAAGGGCTCCGGTGCAAACTATTCATTATTTTATTTGTTGTACCTCAATATGTAAATACGATTTATTTTAAAGATTAGATAAAATTGTCGTTACTTTGTACCAACATATCATGTAAATAGCATTACTATGCAGTTTGAGACTGGAGAACTATTAAGTAAAATAAACGATCCCTCTGATCTTAAAAAGCTAAAGGAAGACCAATTAGAACAGGTAAGCCAGGAGTTACGTCAATTTATTATTGATCAGGTTTCGGTTAACGGTGGTCACTTTGCAGCAAGTTTGGGAGTCGTTGAGTTAACGGTGGCGTTACATTACGTAATGAACACCCCATATGATCAGTTGATTTGGGATGTTGGTCATCAGGCTTATGGACATAAAATCCTAACGGGGCGTCGCGATATATTTCATACAAATCGAACAGAGAACGGAATTTCGGGCTTTCCCAACCGTTTTGAATCTAGATACGATGCATTTGGCGTTGGGCACTCTTCAACATCTATTTCTGCAGCACTAGGTATGGCCGTTGCATCCCAGATAAAAGGAGAAAAGGACCGTCAACATATTGCGGTCATTGGAGATGGTGCTTTGACTGGTGGAATGGCATTTGAAGCGTTAAATCATGCGGGTATTTCCAAATCAAACCTTTTGGTGATCTTGAATGATAACTGTATGTCCATTGATCCTAATGTTGGAGCATTGAAGGAGTATTTGACAAGTATAACGACATCAAAACGATATAATCGTTTTAGAGATGATATAGCTGCTGTATTGACCAAGATTTCTGAAATTGGTCCAAACGCACTTGGTATTGCCAAGAAACTTGAAAAAAGCATAAAGGGCACGCTATTAAAAAATGCTAATCTTTTTGAATCCTTAAATTTTAGATACTTTGGACCGGTAGATGGACATGATGTCAAGAAGTTAGCGAAGACGCTCGAAGATCTTAAGCACATCCCTGGACCAAAACTATTGCATGTCGTCACAATAAAAGGAAAAGGCTTTGCGCTAGCTGAAAAAGACCAGACGAAATGGCATGCCCCAGGTTTATTCGATAAAATTACAGGAGAGATCAAAAAATCTTCGAATGATAAACCTGTGGCACCTAAATTTCAAGATGTGTTTGGACATACTTTGGTCGAGCTTGCAGAAGAGAATAATAAGATCGTGGGGATAACTCCTGCAATGCCGTCGGGATCTTCCATGAATATTATGATGAAGGCAATGCCTGAACGTGCTTTTGATGTTGGTATTGCTGAACAGCATGCTGTTACTTTCAGTGCAGGACTCGCAACTCAGGGACTATTACCATTTTGTAATATTTATTCATCTTTTATGCAGCGAGCTTATGATCAAGTGATCCATGATGTTGCATTACAGAACCTGAATGTGGTTTTCTGTTTGGATCGTGCGGGAGTGGTTGGCGCAGATGGCGCTACACACCACGGTGCTTATGATATTGCGTTTATGCGATGTGTTCCAAACATGACTGTTTCGGCTCCTATGAATGAAGAAGAGTTACGAAATTTAATGTATACGGCTCAATTACCTAACAAGGGGCCTTTTGTGATTAGATATCCGAGAGGAAATGGTGTTATGCCAGACTGGCGCCGTCCTTTTATGGAAATTGAAATTGGCAAAGGACGCCTTATTACCGAAGGAGAAGAACTTGCTATTTTAAGTTTTGGGGCTATAGGAAACGAAGCCGTAAAAGCCGTACAGCAGTTGAATGAATTGGGTATTCATCCCGCGCATTATGATCTTAGATTTGCTAAGCCTTTGGATGAGGCTTTGCTCCATCAGGTCTTTAAGAAATTTGCCAAAATTATTACGGTAGAAGACGGAAGTTTGCAAGGGGGTATCGGATCGGCAGTATTGGAATTTATGGCTGATCATGGTTATCGCAGTCAAGTTGTCCGTTTGGGTATTCCCGATAAGATCATTGAACATGCAGAACAAAATGCGCAGTGGAAGAATGCGCACTACGATGCTAATGCTATCGTAATGGAAGCCAAAAAACTTTGCGATGGAAAGCTGACCAGTACAATGGTTGGATAAAAATAGCTATTGAGAAGTTATTAAAAGGAGGTCTGTGCAGATCTCCTTTTTTGATTTTTGACTCCAAACTTTATACGAGCATTCAAGTAATCTGTTATGTTACAATTTACTTTTTCCAAAGAGCCAATTTATAACGATCTTGATTTTTCGGTTGTGCATAAATCAGGTAAATTGTCTTCTGACAGCGATGTTAAGTTGGCTTTAAATTCTTATAAATTTAATATTAAAAATATATGAACCAAAGGTTGTAATTCGCTATAATTTTGGTTAATTTAGTTCTAGACCTTAAAGACTGAAACGTAGTGAGTTTGCTACTTTTTTTGTTATTTTTTTGAAATAAATTTGGAATGTTAATAATTATTTTTAGAGATCAATTTTAGCGCTAGTTTTCCACAATTTTACATAATAAAAAGCTGGTATATAGTGTGTTATCAATTATTTTATATTTTAGTTTTTTAGCTGATTTTTTTTTGTCATCTTCGTTCTCAGAGAAAGTTATCAACATATTTTTTGTCGCGTATTGTAAATCAACTTATTAACAATTTTAGAATGGAAAAAACGTATTCAAGTGTCTGGAATAATTGTCTTTCGATTATCAAAGATAATATACCAGCACAAAGTTTCAAGACCTGGTTTGAACCTGTGAAAGCAGTCCGTTTGGAGGGTGACGTTTTGACTATTCAAGTGCCTAGTTTATTTTTTTACGAGTGGCTGGAAGAACACTATGTAGGAATTCTTCGTAAGACCGTGAAGAAATTTTTAGGAGAACAAGGTAGATTGGAATACAATATTGTAGTAGAGAAGTCTTCCGCTTCTCATCCTTATACGACTAATCTTCCATCGAATGGCAATGGAGCAGAAGGAAAGAGACAATCTATCCCTGTGCCGGTATCTTTAAATAGAGATATCAAAAATCCATTTGTTATTCCTGGATTGAAAAAATTGCAGGTTGATCCGCAATTGAATCAAAACTACACCTTTGAAAATTTCATTGAAGGTGAATGTAACCGTCTTGCTCGTTCAGCAGGTTATGCTGTAGCGAATAAACCAGGTGGTACGTCATTTAACCCTTTGATGATCTATGGAGATGTTGGTTTGGGAAAGACTCACCTTGCTCAAGCTATCGGAAATGAGATCAAACGAAATCTTCCCGATAAATTGGTCATTTATGTGTCTTGTGAGAAATTCTGTCAACAGTTTGTGGATTCATTGAAAAACAACACAATCAATGATTTCGTTAACTTTTATCAAGCAATGGATGTTATCATCATGGATGATGTGCATAACTTTGCTGGTAAAGAAAAAACGCAGGATATTTTCTTCCATATTTTTAATCATTTGCATCAATCTGGAAAGCAAATTATCTTGACTTCGGACAAAGCACCTAAAGATTTAGCTGGTTTGGAGGAACGTTTGCTTAGTCGTTTTAAATGGGGATTATCTGCAGATATTCAGATTCCTGACCTTGAGACGAGAATGGCAATCTTGAAGAAGAAGATGTATTCTGATGGTATTGATTTACCAGAAAATGTAGTGGAATATGTCGCTACGCAGATCGACAACAGTGTTCGTGAATTGGAAGGTGCCATGGTTTCATTATTGGCGCAATCTACATTGAACAAAAAGGAGATTGATTTGGGTTTAGCGAAATCCATGTTGAAGAATTTTGTGAAGAATACACATAAGGAAATTTCAATGGACTTTATTCAGAAATTAGTTTGTGAATATTTTGAAGTTCCCGTGGATATGGTAAAGTCGAAAGTTAGGAAGCGCGAAATCGTGCAGGCCAGGCAAATTTCGATGTATTTAGCTAAAGCTCATACCAAGTCTTCACTAAAATCGATCGGCGCATTCTTCGGAGGGAGAGACCACTCGACTGTCATTTATGCATGTCAAACCGTAGAGGATTTAATTGAAACAGACAAGAAATTTAAGACTTATGTAAGCGATATTATGAAAAAATTGAAATCTTAATGTCAATTACCGTAAGTAGGAAACAAAAGGGCTATCCAAATTAACATGGATAGCCCTTTTTTAATGGATTTAAGGCGATGTAATGCATTAAAAAACCTCTGGCTATAGTTTATATAACCAGAGGTTTTTCATTCCTATAGAATGATTGATTGTTATTGATTGCTCTGTCCGTTGCCGGATTCTTTATTTTCTGTTGTTTCTTGGGTTGCCGGAATGTTTACCGGAGGTCTTTCTGTTACATATTTTTGGTAAGCTACTTTTTGCTCATCTGTCAGTAATTGAACTATTTTGTTGTCTGATGCACCTTGAACTTTCGCAATACTCTCCTTTTTCGCATCAGCAGTCGCCGTGCTATCCTGAATGATGGCTGCTATGGCCTTTTCTTGATCCAATACGATTGTTGACACCGCAGTTTTTTGTTCATCGTTTAATGTGAGCTTGGTGACTAATTCAGTCACAACTTTTGTTGCATTTTCTTCTGGTGTTGTTTGTTGTGCAAATGTTAGGCTCATTGCTAGGAAGAAACCTATACCTGCTAAAAATAACTTTTTCATGATGTTTAATTTTAGATGAAATTATTCAATTTGTATGCTGAAGCTTCTTTATTTTACTGTCGATTAATGATTAGATCCGGTTTGTACAGGTTCAGCCGCTGCAGGTACAGATTTGGCTGGCCGTTCGGCTATCATTTTTTGATAAAGTGATTTTTGATCTTCGGTCAGTAATTGATTGACTTTTGTATCCACTTCGTTTTGAAGTTTATTCAATGCCTCACTTTTTGCCTGAGTAGAGGATGCACTATCTTTTACTATAGTCTGTTCTGCTTTGGCTTGATCCAATAAAATAGTCGATACTGCCGTTTTTTGCTCATCGTTCAGATTCAGTTTCTGTACAAGTTCAGTCGTTGCTTTTGCAGCAGTTTCCTCCGGGGTGACTTGCTGTGCGAATGTAAGGCTAAGTGCCAAACAAAGTCCTACTCCTGTTAAAATTAGCTTTTTCATATCTATTGTATTTAAAAAGTTACAATTAAACTGTCTTGTTATAAAAACTTAGAAAGTATTATCAATATTGTATCAAGTATGTTACTTTAACAGATTTTTAACATTACTTCCGTTTAAATGATTGAAAAACAGTAAATTGTTTTATTTTTAATACCGAAATGGGATTTTTATTTCAATAGTTAGGGTACGGTTAATGATTAGATCTGCTGTTATGATCGGAGCGCATTAAAAATCTAATCCAATAGAGATGATGCTTCAGCATTAAGCTGCAAAATCAAGGTGAATATGAAAAAGGTCCTTGTTTTATTTGCAAGGACCTTTTTTGAAGCGTTTTAGTCTTTAATTATCGGAACGTTTGGACATTCTTTCTTTCATTTTTTCCTGTTGTTCATCAAATAACTTAGCTTGCTCAGGAGTAAGCCATGATTTTATTTTACTTGTTTGTACTTCCTGAAGTTGTTTAAATTTTTCCATGTTTGCCTTACGATCTCCGCCATCATTTCTAAGCGCAGCTCGTTGCTGAGCCTGATTTAAGGTAAGATTATAGATGGAATCTTTTTGTGTTTGGTTGAGGCTTAATAATTTGTCCAAATGCTCTACCCGCATTTTAGCTTGTTCTTCTGGGCTACGTTGCTGACGTTGTTGAGCAAAAACTGCCGTAGCACTTAACATTAGGCAAGCTGCTGCCATTAAAATTTTCTTTTTCATCTTATATAGTTTAAATCATGAATGCCAACCATTATCATTGCACACTCAAGTTGTTCATTATTAGAAAACATAAGCTTTTCAGCTCTTTCTTTATCTATTGAATATAAATTTGATGAAAAAGTTTAGTATTGTTTTTGATCTTAACAAAATTTAAGGTTGATTAACACTTTGAGAAACTGTGTCATGCAACATTTTTTCGAACAGTGCTTTTTGTTTAGGATCATGAAATTGGAGTCCGATCGGAAGGTAAACCAAGTCAACGGTTTCAAATAGTTTTTTAAAAGGTTTTAACCGCTGAAAATCCTTTTCGGTGGTCAATAGTATTTTATTGGTACTTACTAGGTTTCTGTACGATGTTATGATCTTGTCTAAATCTGATTGGCTAAATGCATGATGATCTCCAAAAGAAATGTGCTTGATCAAATTTGCCTTCTTCTTGATATAACTTACAAGCGGTTGCGGTTTTGCAATACCGGTAACCAGAATAATATCTTTGCCGCTAATATCGATTGTGGTTCCGTTGGTATCGACCGGTTCAAAGTAATCAATATAACTAAATGTAATTAAAGCTTCTTTGTTATACCGTCTGATTCTGTGTTCTATGGACCTTCTATCTTCAGCGGAAAGATGAATAGGACATTTGGTGATCGTTATAATTTGTGCTCGGTTAGCTTCGATAAGGAGATCCCTAAAATTGCCGGATGGAAATACCAGCATAGGATGCGAAAACGATGAAAAATCAAACAATAAAATATTGAAAAGAGGTGATAATTTTCGGTGTTGATAGGCATCATCCAAAATAATAAGCTGATGATCGGGCCGAAGTTTTTCTATTCCGGTACAACGATCCTCGCAAACCGCAACGGTGAGATATGGAAATTTATTTTTGAACTGTAAGGGTTCATCCCCAACATCACTGGCTGATGAATCAGTTTTTACGAGATGGAATCCTTTGCTTGTTCGCCCATACCCACGGCTGAGGATAGCAGTTTTATAGTCGTCTTTAAGGCTAGACACAACAAATTCTGTCATTGGACTTTTTCCTGTACCGCCAACAGAAAGATTGCCGATAACAATCGTCGGGATATCAAATGACTTTGATTTAAGCAATTTAAGATCATACAATCGATTTCTTATCCAAACAGCAAAGCCATAGATAATTGAAAAAGGAAATAACAGATATCGTAGTAAAGCTATCATTTTGGAACAACTGTTAATCCAACGTCGGTGATTTCTTTCAACGGATTCTCTTTCATATGCTGTTCAATGGAAATTGTATACATTCCTGTATCCGGAAATTGGTAATCTTTATGGATGATGGATTGATTGTTATATAGACTACCTGAGGATTTTCCAATCCATTTTCCATCGGGGCGGGCCATTTTTATTTCTTTACGATAAGTATATTGCTTTTTATCGGGGCCACGTTGATAGATGAGGACAAAAAGGTTTGAGAAGGCATATTCGGGGGTGTGGCGAATATCCATTAATACATCATATCGTTTAGTTTTATCGCCGATATGAAATTGAAAACGAGCTGGTGATGTATTCAGCCAAGCTTTATTGTCTATGGGTTTATTATCATTAATTATTGAAGTTTGGTCACAGGAACCCCATATGCCAATACATAACATACCAACAAGGAGCGTTGAGTTTTTGAGTTTCATGTTTATCTTTAAAAAAGAATATGCCTAATGTGTTAAAATTAGGCATATTTTATTTTATTCTGCTTTTGGGGCAGTATTGTTATTATTACCCTTATTTTTATTGCGGTGTCTATTGAATCGCTTTTTGGGCCTATTGTTTGTTCCCTCTTTATTGTCTTTACTTGCCGTAGGAGCGACAGTATCGGTCGCTAACTGAGGTTTAGCACCTTGTCTAGGTACATTTTGTTCAGCTTTCTCCGTTTTTTGTCCGGTCTTATTTTCCGTTTTGACGGTATTGCTTTTGGTTTTCCTTTTCTTCTTTCTTTTATTCCGATCATCAAGCCGAGTTAAGCTATCTTGCCCGACTACGTTTTCGTAATCGTAATTGATATTTTTCTCTTCTTTGATTTCATCCGTATCTATTGCACTTGAAATTGCTTCAGGTTTGATCCCCTGTTTATTCATTTCAACAAGTTCTTTTACTTGTTGGACCGGTAGCGCGATCCAATTTTCGGCTCCTGGAAAAGAGAACCACATCATTTTTTTAAAGATATCGGTCTTTTGAAGATAAGCGACACCTTTTTGTGTTTCTATGCGGTCTATGTTATTCGGAATGTCTTTTAATGCATCCATATAACTATCCAATTCATAATTGAGACAGCATTTCAATTTTCCACATTGTCCAGCTAATTTCAGGGTATTCAGGGACAGATTTTGATAACGTGCAGCTGACGTGGAAACAGTTTTAAAATCCGTTAACCAAGTCGAACAACAGAGTTCACGGCCACAGGAACCAATACCGCCTAGACGGCTTGCTTCTTGCCGCATACCTATCTGACGCATTTCAATCCGTATCCGAAACGCTTCGGCCATTTTTTTGATGAGTTCACGAAAATCCACACGCCCCTCAGCAGTGTAATAGAAGGTAGCCTTCGTTTTATCTCCCTGATAGTCTACATCAGAAATCTTCATGGATAAGCCAAGGTCCAAAGCCAATTTACGGGCTTTGTGCATGGTTTCCCATTCGAGATCTTTTGCTGCGTTATACTTCTCTACATCTACCTCGTTTGGTTTCCGATAGATTTTCTTTGTTACCATTTCTGGGGTAACATTATTCTTTTTTAATTGTAATCTGACCAATTCACCTGTTAGGGAGATGTGTCCGACATCATAGCCACCTGTTGAAGGCTCTACAACGACCATCTCACCCATTTCCAGGTAGATATTGTCTACATTAATAAAGAAATCTTTTCGTGATCCCTTGAATCGTACTTCGACGATATTAAATGGTTTATAATTTGAAGGCATATCCATATCGGAAAGCCAGTCATATACATCTAATTTATTACATCCGCTAGTCATGCAAGAGCCATTATTCTGACATCCTGCCGGTGTACCATTTGCTGTGGTAGTACCGCAACCTCCGCCGGATGAGCAACTGCCACATCCCATAGTTTTCTATTTATATATATTGAGTTCCTTTCGGAAACGTTTTGTACTTGTATATTAATGTTAACTGCAAAGATAAATCTAAAAATAATATTTTGGGATTCGCATTTCTTTCTACAAAATAATGCGTTTCCTCAAATAGATTTATGGTTGCTTCGATTTGTTCAACGGTATAATGTACTGCAAATTTTTGAACAAAGTCCAATTCTTTGGCCGGTAAGAAGACAAGACTTGAAAGTCCTTCTTTGATCAAGATGATTTGGCGCATCATATTAATTGCATAGAAAAGAAAACTTTTCTGGTTTTCTCTTCCCATTTTAGAGAGTTCTTCTTCTACCAAAGAAATCATATTGGTACCAGCATCTGAAACGATGAAGCGTAACCAATTGACCAAAATTCCAAAATGATTATTTGTTTGGGACTGGATCTGATTCATTGCTTCCTGCAGATTTCCATCCGCAATAAAAGCAATTTCTGCAGCCTCCTGATCTGAAAGATGATGGACGATCTTTAAATGTTGTGATACCTCAGCATGGTCTAATTTCTTGATTTTGACCAGTTGCGTACGTGATATAATCGTATTTAATATTTTGTCCTGATTTTCAGCAACCAGAATAAAGAGTGTTTTTTCTGGAGGTTCTTCGATTAATTTCAATAATGCATTACCCTGCGTATCCAAGTATTCTGGCAGCCACATAATTAAAACTTTATATTCGGCTTCGAATGATTTAAGGCTTAATTTTTTGATGATGCCATGGGCCTCGGCAATATTGATATTGACTTGTTTGTTGTCTGCATCCAGTTGATTGCGCCAATACTCCAATCCCATGTAAGGATTAGAAAGAAAAGATTTTCGCCAGCTATCCGCATAGTCTGCTGCTGTATCTTCTTTATGTTTGGCTATAAAAGGATAGGACATATGAAGATCCGGATGGATCAGTTTGCTATATTTCCGACACGATGAACATTGGCCACAGCTGTCTGCAGGTTGCCGGTTTTCGCAATTCAAAAATTGTGCGTAAGCATAAGCCAAAGCCAGGCTGCCTGAACCTTCGGGACCTAGGAATAATTGGGCATGACTCACACGATTTTCCTGAACCGTGCGAACTAAATGTTCTTTGATGTCTTTATGCCCAATGATCTCTTTAAACTGCATACACTACTGCTATTATACAAATGTAATAAATATTGTGATTTATCGAGCCGAATTTGCTTTCTATACTTTTGGTGCTGTGCTTATTAATTGAAATACAATTGCTTATTTGAGGCTTGGAAATCTCTTTATGTGGAAAGAAAGGCGCCTATAAAACTGAAAAATATTGATTAATTTGTGTATTATTGCACATAATAATTAGTATTCAGGAAATGAGATTCATTGTATCAACATCAATTTTATTAAAGCAGTTACAAGCTATCAATGGCGCATCCAGTACAAGTACTGTTTTGCCAATCTTGGAAAACTTTCTTTTTGAAATAAAAGACAATAACTTGACTATTTCTGCTACGGATCTGCAAACAAGTATGGTTACTTCGCTACCGATTGAGGCAAAAGAAGAGGGAAGAGTAGCCATGCCTTCGAAGATTTTGATCGAGACATTAAAAACTTTGCCAGATCAGCCGGTAGCATTTTCAGTAGACATGAATACCTTGGCTATCGAAATCAGCGCAGGTGATGGTAAGTATAAATTGAGTGGAGAAAACGCTGACGATTTTCCTAAAATTCCTTCTATTGATAATGGTTCTGTTATTCAGATGCCAGCTCCTATTTTATCGGAAGCGATCAGCAAAACAATTTTTGCCGTCAGTAACGATGAATTGAGACCGGCAATGTCAGGTGTCTTGGTACAGTTAGCTGAAAAGAATGTGACTTTTGTTTCTACGGATGCTCACAAATTGGTACGTTACTCAAGAACGGATATCGGTGCTGAAAAACCAGCATCCCTTATTTTGCCGAAAAAAGCACTTTCATTGTTAAAATCTTCCCTGCCATCCGATGATGTGGCAGTATCCATTGAATACAATCAGACCAATGCATTCTTTAGCTTTGGCAATATCAATTTGATCTGTCGTTTGATTGACGAGCGTTATCCAGATTATGCTGCTGTAATTCCTCAAGTCAATCCAAATAAGTTGACTGTAGACCGCTTATTGTTCTTGAATACATTGAGACGTGTAGTGATCTTTGCCAACAAAACGACACATCAGGTTCGTTTGAAAATCTCGGGCAGCGAGTTGCATATCTCTGCAGAAGATCTGGATTTTTCTAACGAAGCACATGAGCGCTTATCTTGTCAATTTGAAGGTGACGATATGGAAATTGGTTTTAACGCCAAGTTCTTGGTTGAAATGCTGAATAACCTAGAAAGCGAAGAAGTTGTTTTGGAAATGAGTACACCAAATCGTGCTGGCTTGTTGATCCCAGCAGTATCCGAAGATCATGAAGATATTTTGATGTTGGTGATGCCTGTTATGTTAAATAACGCTTAATCTTCTTCTCGGTTTGGAAATAATTACACACCTCATTGACTTTATTCTCCATATTGATAAACATTTGGTTGAAATAGTCAATGATTATCAGACTTGGACTTACCTTATTCTGTTTCTTATTATTTTTGTAGAAACCGGAGTGGTGGTCATGCCTTTTTTACCAGGGGATTCTTTATTATTCGCCGCAGGTATGTTAGCTGCACAACCGAATGATCTCAACGTATGGTTGATGATTTTCGTTCTGTTGGTTGCTGCGGTTTCCGGTGATTCCTTGAATTATTCTATCGGAAAGCATTTTGGTATGCGCTTAACAAAATTTAAGCTCTTTGGAAAACAGGTTGTCAAAGATGAGCAGATTGCCAAGACGCATTCTTTTTATGAAAAATACGGCAGTAAAACAATCGTTATAGCGCGCTTCGTACCAATTGTCCGCACTTTGGCACCCTTCGTCGGTGGTATTGGAAAGATGAATTATGGTACTTTCATCACGTATAATGTTGTAGGAGCTGTCTTGTGGGTGGGAGGCATCACCCTCGCCGGATATTTCTTGGGGAATATTCCGATTATCCGGGATAACTTCTCGAAGGTGGTACTGATTATTATTTTTATATCTGTATTGCCGATAGTCATCGAGGTCATAAAAGAAAAGATAAAAACTAAAAAGGGAGTCCAATAGGATTCCCTTTTTTTATGGATCAAAAATGGAAACGATCACACAACTCATTGATTTTATATTGCATATTGATGGGCATCTTTTGCAGCTGATCAATAGTTATGCGAACTGGACTTATTTGATTTTGTTTTTGGTCATCTTTGCTGAAACAGGATTTGTTGTCACACCTTTTCTTCCCGGAGATTCTGTTTTATTTGCCTTGGGAGCGATAATTGCCCGACCAGACTGTCAGCTCTCTTTGTCCCTGTTTATTGTCATTTTAATCTTGGCTGCTATTTCTGGCGATTTCGTGAATTATGAAATCGGTAAATATGTTGGAATAAAAGTTTTTAAACCAGGATCAAGGGTATTTAAACCTTCTTATCTACAAAAAACACAAGATTTTTATGCCAAACACGGAACCAAGACCATCGTTTATGCCCGGTTTGTGCCTATTGTTAGAACTTTTGCTCCATTTGTAGCAGGTATTGGTAAAATGCCCTATACCGTCTTCGGAAAATACAATATAGTGGGCGGTATATTATGGGCTTGTTTATTTATCCTAGCGGGCTATTTTTTTGGACAGCTGCCATTTTTTAAACATAATTTTTCCTTAGTTATCTTAGCTGTTATTTTTATTAGCTTAATACCCATGCTTATACAGTTTTTAGCTGCTAAAAAGTCAAAAAAAGATTAAACGTTGCATACTAAATATCGTCTTTTAAGGTTAAAGGAATAGTTCGAATTATTCTTACAAGGGGAAGCACTAACGTTGATGAACGAGCGATTATTCAAAAAAATCTTCAAGTAAACAAAGTGAATAAAATTACCCGAATATTCGAATCTACCGTTGAATGAGCGCTTGTTTTTGTAGGAAATATCCATGTTTAGCATCTAAATATATTGATGAGAATAATCTGAATATTTCTTTAAATAGAAAGGCTGCGCATCAGGAGCTTATGAAATAACTATTTAGGTATGAATTATTTGGTTTTAGCATTTACCTTGTTTTTTACACAGTTTGCTTTAGCACAGCGTGTTGTTGTTGATCATCATCAAGCCAAAGAGGCTTATGAACTATTGAATAAAATTCGCACAAACCCAGAAAAGTATAAGAAAGAGCTCAAACTTTTTAATCTGCAGAAAATTAAACGGACTAAACTTAATTGGAACAATCAGCTGGCTGAGGTTGCGGTATACCGGGCGAAGGATATGGCTAAACGCTCTTATTTTGACCATGTTTCTCCTGAGGGGTATGGGCCTAACTATTTCATTCAAGAGGCCGGGTATCAGCTTAATCCTGAATGGCTGAAAAAACGAAGTTCAAACAATTTTGAATCTATTGCTGCCAATCGTGCTAGTGCTACAGACGCCATTAAAGCCCTTATTATTGGAAAGGAGGCCCCCGGTTACCATCATCGTACGCATTTATTGGGTATGGATCAGTGGAATGCTTCTTTGTACGATATCGGAATTGGCTATGTGGAATGTAAGGGTGCCAAGCCTTATGAAAGTTATCTTGTTGTTATCATTGCCAAGCACGACTGGAACTAAAAGGAAGTTAATTTGGGGAGTATCAGCAATTAATCCATTCAGAGTATTCAATTTTTACTGAAAAGTCATACCTTTGCATATGATAAAATCCATGACAGGATATGGCACGGCTTCCGCTGATAACGGTAAAGTTAAATACAGTGTCGAAATAAAGTCCTTAAATTCAAAATTCCTTGAATTGAATCTTCGTTTGCCCAAAGTTGTTTCGGACAAAGAGTTAACCCTGCGGACTGAAAGCAGCAAACTTATTGAACGTGGTAAAGTTAACATGAATGTAACTGTTGAATACACGGATCAAACAGCAAAGGCATCTTCCATTAATTCCGATTTACTTAAAAAATATTATAGTCAATTGCAGCAGATTGCATCCGAGCTTAACGACACGAATGTCAACCTGTTTGAGCTTGCGTTAAATATGCCTGAGGTAATCACCAATAATGATGATTCGGTTGATGACGAAGAATCTAAAGTATTAATGGATGCTTTTTATGATGCGGTCAAACGTTTTAATACATTTCGTGAAGATGAAGGCAATGTACTTGCTGAAGACTTAATGAAGAGAGCGGAGCTGATATTGACCTATCTTGGACAGGTGGAGGCTCTAGAGGTAGAACGTATTCCATTGATCAGACAGCGTATCGAACAATTTTTAAATGATACGGTAGGTAAAGAGAACGTAGATCAAAATCGATTCGAACAAGAACTCGTTTATTACATTGATAAATTGGATGTGACTGAAGAAAAAGTCAGATTGCGTTCCCACTGTAATTACTTTTTAAAAGCGTTTGAATCTGCAGATTCAAACGGAAAAAAATTGGGATTTATTTCACAGGAAATGGGAAGGGAGATCAATACCCTAGGCTCTAAAGCAAATCATGCGGGCATTCAACAGATTGTGGTCCGAATGAAAGAAGAATTAGAAAAAATAAAAGAGCAATTGCTCAACGTATTATAAGAATGAGCGGTAAATTAATTATATTCTCGGCACCATCGGGAGCGGGAAAAACAACAATAGTAAGGGATCTTTTAAGTAAACATGGCGATAAAATAGAGTTTTCCATTTCTGCGAGTACACGCGATCCCAGAGGACAGGAAGTGAATGGAAAAGACTACTACTTTATGTCGAAAGAAGAGTTTTTACATAAAGTAGCCAAACAAGAATTTATCGAGTTCGAAGAAGTTTATTCGGGTACATTTTATGGGACGCTGCGTTCTGAAATTGAACGTATCTGGAAAGAAGGTAAACATGTTATTTTTGATATCGATGTTGTCGGCGGATTACGTTTGAAATCTAAATTTCCAGAACAGGCAATCTCGATATTCGTTCAGCCACCTTCTTTGGAGGTCCTTAAGGAACGATTAACAGGACGTGGAACGGACTCCGAGGAAAAACTACAGGAGCGGTTTGCGAAGGCTGAATTGGAGCTTACGTATGCCAATAAGTTTGATGTTATATTGAAGAATTTTGATTTAGCTACCGCATGTGCCGAGGCGGAAGAAATCGTCATGGGATTTATCAATAAATAGGTTCATGCGTAAGATTGGTTTATTTTTTGGCTCTTTTAATCCGGTGCATATTGGGCATCTGATCATTGCTAATTATATGGCCAACTTTACCGGACTGGATGAAGTTTGGTTTGTGGTCTCGCCACAGAATCCGTTTAAAAAGAAATCTACGCTGGCAGATCCCTATGACCGTTTGGAAATGTTGAATCTGGCGTTGGAAGATTGTGAACATCTGCGGGTCAGTGATATTGAATTCCACTTGCCCATACCATCGTATACCATCGATACCTTGACCTATCTAAAGGAGAAATACCCTAATCGTGAATTCGTGCTTCTAATGGGGCAGGACAATTTGGAATCCCTGGAAAAATGGAAGAATGCTGATATCATTTTGCGTGACTACCAAATTTATGTTTATCCGCGGCCGGGGTACGAAACTGAAAAATTTAAAGATCATCCTTCAATTATCATAACAGAAACACCGTTGATGGAATTATCTTCTACTTTTCTGCGGAAGGCAATTAAGGAAAATAAAAATATTCAGTTTTTTACACCACAAAAGGTGATTGATTTTATCGATAAAAAAGGTCTATATTCTTAATTTAGTCTGCAATAGACACAGGCAAAAAATCCCTAGATTTATTCAATCTAGGGATTTTTGTTTTGTATAAGGAACCCGTATCAACTAATTTGCTAAGGTAGTGCCGAAAAGATTTTAGAAAATAAAGGGGAATAATTTTTGTGAGCATAATTTCTTTATTTTTAAAATCAATTAAATCATACGATATGAAAAGGGTAATTTTATTTATTATCGCTTTAGCTTGTTTTGGGAATGTCTTTGGACAAACGGATCAGACCGATGAAAATAATCTCTTCATGGATCCTGCTGCTATCGAAATGCGGAGCAAAATGACCATACCGCCCTATGGCTTGGAGAAAGTAAAAGCACTAATTGCAAAAATAATCCCAGAAGAAGATAAAGAAATGACGGATGCAGGAACAAATGCGATTTCAGCTGTTGATTTTAAAAAACTATCTCTACGGGAGAAATTTACCTATACCATGATCCACGCGGAGTTATATGCGCAGAACTGTGCTATACCTGAGTACCAAACACAGATAGATAAAAAGATCTTTGGTACATTATTAGAAGGTTTTAATGAATCTTCCTGGTCACAGAGACAGACCGATTTTCTGCAGGAAAATAGAGATTCTATTCTGAAACTTATTCAAGAATCTGTTGTGAGGAGCAAACGTATGGGGGTAAACTATAAGCATGCCATCGTAGAATTGAATGGTTGGCAAATGATTCCTTTTATTATTGATTATGCCAAGAGGACACCGAAAGACAAGGATGCGTTGACCCTGTTGCTGTTGCTGATGAAACGTGGTGAATATCATGAATTTATTAAATCTGCTTCGTTTAAAAAGTTGTATGGAGAACAAAGTAATTATTATGCTTATTTAAATTACAACAAAGAAAATGAAACTTTGATCTTTAGTAGGGCGCTGAATTATTACAATGAGAAAAAAAGCAAGTAGAGTAGTTGGGCTTTTGATCCTCTTTTTTGGAGGATTGTGCTTTAACATCGTTAAAGCTCAGGAATACAAGGATGTCGCCTGGAGTGATCCCCGTCCTCAGGACTCTTCGTATTATGCCTTTCGGGAAAAAAATAGTATTCCCCCTTTTAACAGGAAAAGGATTCAAAATCTAATAGATAAACGTTTAAAGACTCTTCCTGACGAAGCATTGACTGACTATGATGCCGGAATATCTATCCGCGATTTTAATAGCTTGAGTTTTGAGGAGAAATTCACATACACGATGATTTATCCGGAGATATTTAGTCAAGCTTGTGCGGAACGTATGTTTTTATATGATCCGCAGAACAAAATATTCGGCCAGTTGCTTTTCGTTTACGGAGGTGTCTTTTGGAGTGATCGGCAGATCTCCTTTATGAAGAAGAATAGAGAAAAAGTGTTGGGATTAATACAGGAGCTAGCTGCAAACACCCATGAATTGGGCTTAAATTACAAGTCGGCAATTTTGGAGATAAACGCTTGGGAAAGCATTCCCTTTTTGATTGACTTTTATCGGTCAAACCCAAAGGACAAAGATATATTGACAACACTTTTACTGCTCTTAAAAAAAGCGAAAATTCCTGATTTCGAACGGTCGAAAATATACAGCAAACTATATGGTTCAGATGTAAACTATGACAGCTGGATCAACTTTTCTGAGGCAAATGAGCGGTATATTATTGAAACTGCGGCGACATATTATAAGATAAAACAGGGAAAATGAGGAAGCTACTCTATTTGATTGGCTGGATTCTCCTATGCTTTCCATGTGATGCACAGGAGAACAATTATGTTCAAATTCCAGCCGGTAATTACCAGTTAGGTGATACCGTAAGTCTAGACAATCCAAAAAGAACCGTATATATCGAATCGTTCTGGATCTCTAAATATGAGCTGACCAACGCTGATTTTGAGAAGTTTGTTCAGGCAACAGGCTATAAAACATTAGCGGAGCGCTACCATAACGCTATGGTCTTTGAGCCCGGACTGGAGGAGTTTCGTTGGCTGCAAGATAGTACAGCCTATTGGCGCTTTCCAAATGGGATAAGCCGGGGTGGTATTGAGGCAAAAATGCACCATCCGGTTACCTGTATTTCCTTCAGGGATGTGTTAGCATATTGCGTATGGGCTGAATGCAGGTTACCATCTTTTGACGAGTGGGAGGTCGCAGCAAGAGCAGGTAGTGAGGGGTATTATTTTGATGGTGTAGATAAAGACAATATCGGCGACTATGCAAATATATGGCATGGAAGAGATCATTTGAAAGCCGATGTTTCAGATGGTTATCTCTATACCGCTCCAGTTGGAAAATTCAAACCAAACCCATGGGGACTTTACGATATCTTTGGCAATGTGTTTGAATTCTGTGCCGGCAAACTCAAAAGGGATGGTGATCGCTCTCTGGCACACGCCCGTGGAGGCTCCTGGTGGTGCAGCAAAAATAGCTGTGCGGCATTCAATACGGTGTATATTGGTTCGGTAAGCCCCAATGCATCTTTTAGCAATTTGGGATTTAGAACCGTAAAAAACTTTCATGATTCCTTTGGATCAACAACGGGTATGAAAGTTCTTGATGGCCTTTTGAAAACAGACACTTTCAGAAAAAAAGCCTTTATCCCTTCGGACAAAGACTTTTAAAACAAAACTATCGTAAAGATGGAATTTTTTATCTTCCCATCCAGCCGCCATCGACTGTAAGGATTGTTCCATGTACATAATCAGATGCTTTTGAAGCGAGAAATACAGCCGGTCCTTTAAAGTCTTCCGGAGTACCCCAGCGCCCTGCTGGTATACGGTCCAAAATGGATTTGGAGCGTTCAGGATCATCTCTTAGCGCTTCTGTATTATCCGTAGCGATGTACCCTGGAGCAAATCCATTGACATTAACCCCTTTCGATGCCCACTCGTTGGCAAAAGCTTTTACCAGAGATCCCACAGCCCCTTTCGAAGCAGCGTATCCCGGAACATTGATACCGCCCTGAAAGGTCAGTAAAGAAGCTGTAAATACAATCTTTCCAGTTCCACGTGAAATCATGTCCTTTCCGATTTCACGCGTTAGAATAAATTGTGCATTTTGATTGATCTCAATGATTTCATCCCAGTATTCATCGGGATGCTCAGCAGCAGGTTTACGAAGTATATTTCCCGCATTGTTAAAAAGGATATCAATCGTAGGATGTGCTGATTTTACGTTTTCTATGAACTTGTAGAGTGCTGTCCGTTTAGAAAAATCACATTGATAGGCATAGAAGTTTCTCCCCAATGCTTTTACAGATTTTTCTACCGCAGAGCCTTCAGTTTCCAATGACGCGGAAACACCGATAATATCGGCTCCAGCTTCGGCCAATGCTTCGGCAATTGCCTTGCCAATTCCTCTTTTGCAGCCTGTTACCAAAGCTACTTTTCCACTTAAGTCAAAAGATTCCAGTATGGACATTATTTTGAATATTTTATTGTTAATGGTTGATCTAAATTATTTTTAAATGTTTTGACATAGGATTGCCATTGGTCAAAACTACCTATTTTACCCGCTTTGTTGAAAGCTGCCCCTGCAAAATAGACCAGCGGTTTATTATTTTTGACCGTTGTCGCCAGTAAAAACTGTTTTGGACTATCCTTGAAAACATATTTTACCTTCGGCAGGATCACGGCAGTGCCGGTAATTTTATCTCCTTCGGCAGGCTCCCAGTAAGCTAAAATTCCATTTTTTACATCATTTAGAATCTGAGGCTTTTCCTCTTTTCTTTTGGCGATTCCCACGACAATTGGTGTAGTTTCTGAACTCGTATTTTTGACCGAATAGCTTATTTTGTTTAATTGGCTACCAGCATCTAGGGAGATTGTTTTTTCAACTTGCAACTGCTGACCTTTTACATTCTCGGGCTCATAGATGAGTTTAAATGTAGACCGCAAAGGACCGTTATCCAATACTTCGTATTGGCGATAATGCTTATGGTATACGACCTGCTGGTCAATAAATGGAGTCGCATCGCCAACCCCTAAGGTTTGTCCAACGGAATAGTAATCTAGGCCCTTGCCATGATCTGCATGATAATCACCGGTCTTATACCATTCGTCTACGACAAGATCATTGCTGCGCTTTGCCCAAAAATCAAAACCCTGTGCATCCTCAGACGTTCCTTCTAAGGCCTTTCCGTACGCTCTAAAAGCGGCAATGTCATTTTCCCAGGCAAAGTCATCTTTGCGTTCAGGGATGTACCTAGCGTAAGTCTTGGGTGCAACTGCTGTAGGCATATTTTCATTCACCCCAAATGTCAACGAACTTTTAGGAGCGATGCTTATTTGGATCAATACATTTTGGGCTGTTGGCTTTCCTAGTTTTTCAAGCTGGTAAGCCAATTCCTTTTTGTCCTTATCCACAATCGTAAATACATTGTTTTTTAATTCGAAGTGTTTTTCGAATGCTGTATAAGGGATGCTGATCAACTCCGTTCTTGCGCTCGCAGAAGGATTGCTTACGGTAATGGTTTTGTTGTTTTGCGCAGAGACAACTGTTGAAAGCCCTAGCGCTAAGCTCAATACGACTGTTTTTTTCATTTGATAAAGGGTTACTTTAATTCAGTGATTGCACATTTGTCCATATCATCATAGTCTAAATTTTCACCGGCCATTCCCCAGATGAAGGTATAATTGGAAGTTCCTGCACCAGAGTGAATTGACCATGGCGGTGAGATGACGGCTTGGTCGTTGTGCATCCAGATATGACGTGTTTCATCAATAGGTCCCATAAAGTGGGATACAGCCTGACCTTCAGGTAACTCAAAATAGAAATAAACTTCCATCCGGCGGTCATGCGTATGGGATGGCATTGTATTCCATACTGATCCGGGTTTTAGTTCGGTCATGCCCATCTGTAACTGGCAGGTTTGTACCTCCTTATTTAATAACATCTGGTTGATCGTGCGATGATTAGCTGTTTCTAATGAGCCTAATTCAATTTTATTGGCACCTTCCTTGGTTACTTTCTTAGTAGGATAGCTGCAATGCGCCGGAGTCGAGTTTAAATAGAATTTCGCTGGATTAGCGGTATCCTTACTGAAAAAATAAACCTCTTGAGCGCCCTGGCCAATGTAAAGTGCTTCTTTGGTATTGAGATCATATACGGTACCATCAACCTCAACCTGACCATTTCCACCAACATTGATAATACCCAGTTCTCTTCTGGAAAGGAAGTACGGTTCTTTTAGTAATTCCGGAATAGTATCCAATTTGATTTTTGAACTTACAGGCATTGCGCCACCAGCCATATAACGATCGTAGTGGGTATAGACAAAGTTAATTTTATCTGCTTCAAAAACTTTTTCAATTAGAAAATTCTCTCTTAATCCTTGTGTATCTAAAGTTTTGTATTCCTTTGGCCCTATTGCATAGCGGGATTCAAAATTAATGCTCATAACTGAATTATTTTTTATTTGAATGCTAAATTTAGGGCTAATATTTGTCAATAACGATACAATCTTACGCAAACGATGTCGTAGTGATTTTTAAGTCCTTTGTTTTTGAAATGATCTTCTTTATCTAACGAATAACTTGATAACAACTTACTACCAATTCCTATAATAACACGGATATTACTGGGGGTTAACAAGGGGTTAGCAGGGGGTTAACAGGGGTATACCCCTGTTAACCCCCTGCTAACCCGCATCAAAACTGGTATAATACCACTTTTAATACTAGCATTGGTATACTATTGATGAGAAGTTAGTATTCTGCCGTTTTTATTTTGATACTGCTTTGTTGCTTATTCAATGCTTGTAGGCACCGCTATAAATAATAATTGACTGGAGTGGCAATATTATTTACATCTCGGTTTCAGATTTACTAACTTCGCATATGGTAAAGAAGAAATCCCCATATGCTAAAAGCACAAACATGGATGGAGACAATTGGGGATTCCATACGACCATAAAAGAGAAATAAATTACATATGAGACCTAATATTTTAGTTGTTAACGACGACGGTATAACAGCTCCGGGGATTAAGGTGCTGTTGGAGGAAATGCAGAAAATTGGAAATGTTGTCGTCGTTGCTCCCGATTCGGCACAATCTGGAATGGGCCACGCTATTACACTCGGCAGACCGCTTCGTTTAGACAAAATCAATCTATATGAAGGCGTTGAGATGTATCAGTGTTCGGGAACACCTGTAGACTGTGTGAAGCTTGCCGTAAATAAAGTGTTTAAGGGGCAAAAACCGGATATCTGTGTTTCGGGTATCAATCATGGACTCAATAATTCAATCAATGTTCTTTATTCAGGCACCATGTCTGCTGCGGTAGAAGGGGCTATTGAAGGTATTCCTTCTGTAGGATTTTCGCTTGATAATTTTTCCCATGATGCAGATTTTAGCTATTGTAGACCCTATGTGATTTCTATTGCTGAGCAAGTGCTGGCCAATGGTCTCCCTAAAAATACATTGCTGAATGTTAATTTTCCACAAACCCCAGGTTTTAAAGGTATTAAAATCTGTAGGCAGGCAGGTGGACATTGGGTAGAAGAATTTGATGAGCGTATTGATCCGCATAACCGTGATTATTATTGGACAACAGGCAAATTTGTTTTGCAGGATAGAGGTGAGGATACCGATTGTTTTGCCTTGGCCAATGGTTATGTGTCTGTTGTTCCTACGCAGTTTGATATGACAGCGCATCATGCTATTCCAGAGTTAAATTCATGGAGCTTTGATCATCTTGGATAAACGATTAGATAGAGCAAACGTGAAAAATAATTTTTGGATAGGGTTGGGTATTGGAGCTGTTTCTCCGGCATTGGCCCATGTTTTGGTCCGTTTTACCGATCTTGAGCTTCATTTTTTGCCCGAAAAGCCTATGGCTATCTATACCATAGCAGTATTAGTTAACTTAGTGCTGTTGCGCTTTGTTTATCGCGCGGGAAATGATCATACCGGAAAGGGAATTATGGTAAGCACCTTTCTGGCCATGATACTCTATCTGATTACACATAAAGTGACTGTTTGATTAAATTTGTGAAATCCCATCCGGTTGGTGGGAAAAATTTGAAAAAAATGAAATTGACATTAGGATTTTCTCCATGCCCAAATGATACATTTATTTTTGATGCTTTGATTCATCATAAAATAGATACGAAAGGACTGGATTTTGAGGTGGAATATCAAGATGTGGAAACCTTGAATTTGAAGGCTTTCAAAGGCGATCTTGATATAACCAAGCTGAGCTATCATGCCTTTGCCTACGCTGTTGAAGATTATGAGTTACTTGATGCGGGAAGCGCATTGGGTTTCGGTGTGGGGCCTATGCTGATTACCAAGGATCCGAAATTAGCAAAATTGCTGCAACAAAAATTGGACAGAGCTGAAAGCTTAGAAGGGTTCGATCAGTTGAAAGTGGGCTATCCTGGGAAATATACAACTGCAAATTTTTTATTGAGCCTGGCATTCCCGGAATTAAAAAATAAAGTCGAGCTGGTTTTTTCGGATATTGAGGGCGCTTTATTAGATGGATCGATTGATCTGGGACTAATTATTCACGAAAATAGATTCACTTATGCAGAAAAAGGGCTGCATAAAGTCGTTGATTTGGGTGAGTATTGGGAGAAGACGACAAAATTTCCGATTCCTCTTGGCGGAATCGTCGTAAAACGTAGTCTGCCGCAAGAGGTGAAAAATACATTGAACGCAATTTTAAAAGAAAGTGTAGAATTTGCATTTGCCAATCCGAAATCTGGGCTTGAGTTTATTCGTGAGCACGCGCAGGAAATGAGTGAAGAGGTGATGTATAAGCATATTGAACTTTATGTCAATAAATATTCAGTAGAATTAGGTCTTGAAGGACGTAATGCGATTACGAAGATGTTTGAAAAGGCTCAGGAACTGGGTTTCATTCCACACTCAGCCAAAAAACTGTTTTTATCATAGCTCATTTATCGTCAGTAAGGAAATATATTAGCAAAAAAATCAGGTTAGCAATCCGGGCAAATTGGACCAAGTATAGGAGAGATTCCTATTGGTTGTGTGGAACTGACATTTTCAATAAAAAATAACGTAAAAAAAATGGGTGTAAGCTGTTAGATATCATATCTAATAACTAAATTTGCCCGATTAGTGTCAAATTGTCTGCAATTTTACTTTGGAGTCATTATTGTACAAAATCTTAAGTTGAGATAGAAAAAAAATTATGTTAAAGTTTTTAAGTAAATTATTTGGAAGTAAATCCGAGAGAGATATCAAGGGAATTCAGCCTGTGGTAGACCAAATCAAAGCTGAATATGAGAAGCTTTCAAATCTAACCAATGACGAGTTACGTGCCAAGACCGTTGATTTCAAAGAAAGAATTAAGAATTACCTAGCAGATATTGACCAAGAGATTGATACGCTTAAAAAAGAGGCAGATCAAGACGAGGACGATATGGCAAAGAAAACTTCAATTTACGAGCAGGTGGACAAATTGTCCAAAGATCGTGACAAGAAGTTGGAAGAGGTATTGAAGGATATTTTACCAGAAGCATTCGCTGTGGTAAAAGAAACCTCAAGACGTTTGACAGAAAACGAAGAATTGGAAGTTACTGCCAATGATTTTGACAGGGAACTGGCCGTATACAAACCAAACGTTATCATCAATGGAGATAAAGCCATTTGGAAAAACAAATGGATGGCAGCTGGTACTGAGGTAACTTGGAACATGGTACACTATGATGTCCAATTAATTGGTGGTATTGTATTGCACAGTGGTAAAATTGCCGAGATGGCAACAGGTGAGGGTAAAACGTTGGTAGGAACACTGCCGACTTATCTAAACGCTCTTTCTGGACAAGGTGTACACATTGTAACGGTGAATGATTACCTTGCTCGTCGTGACTCTGAATGGAATGCACCATTATTTGAATTCCACGGGTTATCTGTTGACTGTATTGATAAACATCAGCCAAATTCGCCACAACGCCGTAAAGCTTACCAATCGGATATCGTATATGGTACGAATAACGAGTTTGGTTTCGATTATCTGCGTGATAATATGGTGCAGACGCCAGATGCACTGGTACAAGGAAAATTACATTTTGCCATGGTCGATGAGGTTGACTCTGTTTTGATTGATGATGCGCGGACACCATTGATTATCTCAGGTCCAATTCCTCGTGGCGATCAACATGAATTTTACCAATTAAAACCACGTATTGAGCGTTTGGTACATGTACAGAAAGCTTACATCAATACCGTTTTGAATGATGCTAAAAAAGCTTTGGCGGCGGGAGATTCTGATGTTGAAGGTGGTGGTTTGGCCTTATTAAGAGCTTATAGAGGTTTACCTAAAAATAAAGCATTAATCAAATTTTTAAGTGAAGGTGCTAATCGTTCTATCTTACAAAAGGTAGAAAACTACTATATGCAGGAGCAAAATAAAAATATGCCTAAGGTAGATGCAGAACTTTATTTTGTGATTGATGAAAAGAACAATCAAGTAGAATTGACAGAAAAAGGAATTGAATTGATCACAGCAACAGGTGAGGATCCTTCATTCTTTATTTTACCTGATGTTGGTACTGAGATTGCTGAGATTGAAAAGTCTTCGTTGACTTTGGAAGAAAAGGCAGCTCAGAAAGAAGATATGTTGCGTGATTATTCGATTAAAGCAGAGCGTATTCACTCGATCAATCAGCTGTTAAAAGCCTATACTTTGTTTGAAAATGATGTTGAATATATCGTTGATGAAGGTAAAGTGAAAATTGTTGATGAGCAAACAGGCCGTATCATGGATGGTCGTCGTTACTCGGATGGTTTGCACCAGGCGATCGAAGCGAAGGAGAATGTGAAAGTAGAGGACGCAACGCAAACCTATGCTACGATTACATTGCAAAACTACTTCCGTATGTACCACAAACTTTCGGGTATGACCGGTACTGCGTCAACAGAGGCAGGTGAGCTTTGGGAAATTTACAAATTGGATGTGGTCGAAATTCCGACTAACCGTGTTGCCCAACGCGATGACCGTCAAGATTTGATTTATCGTACAGCACGTGAAAAATACAATGCAGTAGCCGAAGAAATTCAACGATTGACAGATGCGGGACGTCCGGTATTGGTCGGTACAACATCTGTTGAAATTTCTGAATTATTGAGCCGTATGCTTCAATTGCGTAAGATCAAACATAACGTATTGAATGCGAAGTTACACCAAAAAGAGGCTGATATCGTCGCTGAAGCGGGACGTCCAGGTCAGGTGACTATTGCGACGAATATGGCTGGTCGTGGTACGGATATTAAATTGACCGAAGAAGTTAAGAAAGCAGGTGGTCTTGCGATTATCGGTACTGAAAGACACGAATCTCGTCGTGTTGACCGTCAGTTACGTGGTCGTGCCGGTCGTCAGGGAGATCCAGGTTCTTCGCAATTCTTCGTTTCTTTGGAAGATAACCTGATGCGCTTATTTGCTTCAGAGCGAATCTCTAACATCATGGTGAAAATGGGTGTTGAAGAAGGTGAAGTGATGCAACATAGTATGTTGACTAAATCCATCGAACGTGCACAACGTAAAGTGGAGGAGAATAACTTCGGTATCCGTAAACGTCTATTGGAATATGATGATGTGATGAACTCACAACGTACAGTAATCTATTCGAAGCGTAAAAATGCTTTGTTTGGAGAGCGTTTGGATGTGGATTTGAATAACATGATTTTTGATGTTGCAGAAGAAATTGTCGTTGAAGCCAAAGAACAAGGTAATTATGAAGATTTCCAAATTGAAGTAATCCGTATTTTTGCGATAACTCCAGAAATAACAGCAGAAGAATTTGCTCAAGGTAAAATCGAAGGCTTGACTGATCGTCTTTTCGAACATGCAATTAATGCTTACCATCATAAAATTGAAGCCGTTGGTGCTTTGACAGTCCCTGTATTGAATAATGTATATGCAGAAAGAGGTCAAATCGTTGAAAATGTCGTAATTCCATTTACTGATGGTATCCGCGGCATTCAGGTTTCGGCAAATTTGAAAAAAGCAATCGAAAGCAACGGTAAAGAAGTTTTCAAATCGTTCGAAAAAGGAATTGTATTGGCCTTGATCGATGAGGCGTGGAAAGAGCACTTGCGTGAAATGGATGATTTAAAACAATCCGTTCAAAATGCTGTTTATGAACAAAAAGATCCAATCATCATTTATAAAATGGAGGCATTTGATTTGTTTAAATCGATGTTGGCTTCTATGAATAAGGATGTGGTAAGCTTTATCTTCAAAGGCGAGATCCCTGGTCAAGAACCGACTTCAATGCAAGCTAGACAAGTACAGCAGGCTCCCGTGAAAACGGTTGAAACTAAAGCTGAATTGGCTTCGCCTACAGGAGTGAGTGAAGAAGATGTGAATGACGGACCAAAAGAACCTGTTCGTAATGAAAATACTGTTGGACGCAATGACGAATGTCCTTGTGGTTCAGGAAAAAAATATAAAAATTGCCACGGCGCAAATAACTAATCGCTAAGAAAGGTTAAACTATGCTGAAGAGAGGATTGATTTTCATACATGCACTTGTGCTGTTTACCATTGTAAATGTGAATGCACAGGAAAAGGGAGGAGTAATCGTAACCAAGGATTCGTTGATTACACAGCTTCAAAATTTTAGGGCAGCTATGGGGATCAATCCTGTCGAAAGCAAAACGACAGTAGTTCCCTCAAAACCCGTGGTTCGCTCAGCCGCAACGCGGGTTAAAGTAAGAGGATTTCGCGTACAGATCTTCGCTGGATCAAACCGGAATCAGGCATTTTCGGAGCAGACACGTTTCCGAAGCATGTATAAAGATATTGACACCTATATTACCTATGACGAACCCAATTACCGCGTCAAAGTAGGTGATTTTAGAAGTCGCTCGGAGGCAAATGCCTTTATGCGCGAACTGCGTCAATATTTTAGCAACGTCTTTGTTTTTTCAGAGAACGTTTTTGTGTATCAATAAATCAATCAACCTTATGGCAAGTACGAAAGAAAAAGTCCTAGCCTTAGCTCATCAATATTTTGAAGATACGGTTTCCAATCGTAGACATCTTCATCAAAATCCTGAACTTTCCTTCGAAGAATACAATACCTCGGCATTTGTGAAAGCTCAACTGGATAAATTAGGAATTCCTTATGAGGCTAAAGCAGATACGGGCATTGTCGCTTTAATAACTGGAGAGCTACCTTCAAATGAAGTTATTGCGTTGCGCGCAGATATGGACGCTTTACCGATTCAAGAAGTGGAAGGCCGTTCTTATGGATCCAATAACCCAGGGGTGATGCATGCCTGCGGTCATGATGTGCATACTTCTTCTCTTTTGGGGACAGCGAAAATACTACATAGCCTGAAAGCCGAATTCGGGGGTACGATAAAATTGATCTTCCAGCCTGGAGAGGAACGTTTACCAGGGGGAGCATCCTTGATGATAAAAGAAGGTGCTTTGCAGAATCCTGCCCCTTCGGCAATCATTGGGCAGCATGTGATGCCTTTTATAGAAGTGGGGAAAGTTGGCTTCCGCGAAGGGAAATACATGGCTTCATGTGATGAGCTATTTATGACTGTAAAAGGAAGAGGGGGACATGGTGCACATCCGCATCAAAATATCGATCCCATTGTTATTACAGCACAGATTATTACGGCTTTACAACAGGTTGCCAGCCGGTTTGCGGATCCTCGTACACCTACTGTGTTGTCGTTCGGAAAGATTATTGCTAATGGAGCGACAAATATTATTCCTGATCAGGTTTACCTGGAAGGCACATTCCGCACATTTGATGAGAAATGGCGTGCTGAAGCGCACGAAAAAATGATTAAAATAGCGGTGGGTATTGCTGAAAGTATGGGCGCAACATGTGAATTTGAGGTCCGTAAAGGTTATCCTTTTCTAATTAACGAGCCTGAACTGACTAAAAATGCGCGGGCATTTGCCGAAGAATACCTTGGAAAGGAAAATGTTGTAGACCTGGATCTTTGGCCGGCAGCAGAGGATTTTTCTTATTATTCGCAGGAAATCAATGCTTGCTTTTATCGTTTGGGTACAGGAAACACTGCACGGGGTATTTCCTCTGCTGTACATACACCGACTTTTGACGTGGATGAGGCTTCTTTAGAGATCAGTACAGGATTGATGGCTTATATTACACTGCGCAGGCTCGGATATTAAATAGACGTTATGTCATCTCATCATATTGTTAGAGAAAATCAAGAGCCAGCTCTTCTGATTGAAGATCTTTCCCTCATTGATGAAGAAGATTTGGGACAGCTGCTCGAGTGGAGCCCAACGATTGTCATCGAAGAAGAAACGATTGATCTATTGGATGCACGTGGTTATAAGTTCGATATTGTTTTTACAAAAAATTGCATTAACGGATCACAGGAAAATCTGAAATTGATTTCCTACGGCATTGACTTTCTAAAGGTGGCGATTGAATACCTTATTGCGCATCATTATAAAGCAGTGAATATTGTAACAGAACAGCTTGATATCAATTACTTTAGACCTTACCTTGAATGGATTAATATAGTTCTTTTTTCCAGAGGTATTCGTTATTATTATGTGACTACAGGTTTTACGAAGTGGAAACCAGCTGGAGAAAGGATCCAGATTGAGGCCGTTCATGTTGACGAAGAAATCGTGCATAAAGGCTTGATTAAGATAAGCGAAAATGAATACGAGGTGGAAAATGATGGTTTGTTTGTCCTTCAATTTTCCCAAGAAAAATATATTTTAATAGGAGAGAAGATCGCATGATTAAGATAGAATTGGCAGAACAGAGTGATATCAGAAGTATTTCTAACATGGCCCATATTATTTGGCCGAATGCTTATGGCGATATCCTTTCGCAGGATCAAATAGACTTTATGTTGGAAAAAAGCTATTCGATAGAAGGGCTTGCAGAGAGTATGGTCAATGGCCAGTTTTTTTATCTCTTAAAAGAAGATGGTATTGCTCAGGGATTCGTTGCCTTGCGAACCCTTGAAGATAAAATACGGATCGAAAAACTCTACTTGATGCCCGATGTACAGGGCAAGGGGTTCGGGAAGGTCCTGATAGACTTCGCTTCTGAAAAAGCGGTCTTAAAGGGCAAAGGTATTGTTGAACTCAATGTCAATAGAAATAACCCTGCTTACCATTTTTATTTGAAGCAGGGCTTTGAGGTGATCGAAACGGTCGATATTCCTTATTATGACTATGTCTTAAATGACTATGTGATGCAAAAGACAGTTAAGTCTTCGGCTGTATCTTAATCTTTTAGTTTTTCGACGCGGGACGGTGTTTGTTTTCCTTCTACAATTCCTGAGGTACCTATAGCGATCGCCTCAATGCTGGAAATGATATTTTGTACATTTAAAGTCGATACTTCGTCTTTTACCGTATGATAATATTCATCCTTATCCATTTGCGATGTTGAAAATGAATGCGCAGGAACCCCTTTAGCGGCTAATACAGCATTGTCGCTTCGATAGAACAGATTTTGTTTGGTATATGGATCTGGATAGAATCGGAAATTTGTGTTTTTTAGATTTTGTTGCATTAATTCTCCTAAGTTAGAATGATCATATCCTGTAATATACACTGTATTAGGACCGAATTTTGAATCTTTTCCGATCATTTCCATGTTGATCATGGCAACTACCTGGTCTGCATCAATATGGTTGGAAAAATATTTTGAACCGTACATGCCGAGTTCCTCTGCAGTAAAGGCAACAAAAATAAGTGTCCTTTCATTCTTGTTTTGTTTTTTGTAGTAATCCGCTAAGGTTAACATCGCCGTAACACCAGAAGCATCGTCATCAGCGCCGTTGGCAATAGAATCTTGTCCTACCGCAGGAAGGATACCGATATGATCGTAATGCCCCGAAAAGATCACATATTCGTTTGGTTTGCTTTTTCCGGGAATTATTCCTGCTACGTTAAATAATGGGAATTTTTGAAGTTCTCTTTTAATCTGAATCTGATATGTTGTTGGGATTTCCTTTGTCAGGAGATAAACAATCGATGGCTTCTGTTGCGTGGATTGCTCGACAAACTTAGGCGAATTGAGCATTTTGCCAAAACGTACAAAATAGCTTTCGAAAGTGGGGTCTACCAAGACAATTGTATTTTCTTTAGATAAAGAATGTTCCCTGAATACCTTCGCAAAATCATCATTTGATTTTATTTCTGCTATTTTGATATTGCTGTTATTATCCCATTGCAAATCCACATGATTGCCGAGTGAAATGATGTGATCTGCTGGAATACTCTTGTTATTGACAGTTGCGGATTTGCTTAAAGGGGAAATTTTATCCAGTTGAAATGTTTGTCTAAAATTTTGTTCAGCATAAGGTTTTAATCCTATCCGTTTCATTTCGCCCGCGATAAAATCTGCAGCTGGTTCAATATCTTTTGTCAAGGCGGATCTGCCGCGCATATCATCTGAAGCTAGGATGTTGAGTATGCGGCCTACATCCTGGCGTTCCTGATCGGAAATGACTTGTTGTCCATACGTAATCGCCGAGATGGCAAATAGAGACAAAGACAAAATAATTTTAGGTATTGAATTCATATAAAGCTTAGTAAAGTCTGGATGAAGATAAGGAAAATTCTACAAGTGGATTAAGGGCAGAAAAAATGTAGTATATTTGACTATTAAATTGTTTGAAAATGAAAGAAGTATCTGTACAAGAATTAAAGAATAAAATCGATAATAACGAAGATTTTCAATTGATTGATGTTCGTGAGCCGTTTGAATATGAAGTATCAAATTTAGATGGATTGAATATCCCTCTTTCGGGTATATTGATTGAGGCGGATAAGATTGCAAAAGACAAACCTGTTATCGTCCAATGTCGTTCAGGAAAACGTTCTGCGCAGGCGATTATGTTATTGGAACAACAGGGTTTTGATAACCTGGCAAATTTAAAAGGCGGTATCCTGGCTTGGAAAGAGGAAATCGATCCGGAGTTAGACGTTTATTAATATGAAGAATTTGGAGCATCAGACTAAACAAGCTTTCTTGTTTAGTCTTGCTTTTTATATCGTAGCTATTTTAGCGCGATTGTTTAACCTCGGTATTTTCCCCATATTAGGCAGTCTTTCCATTCTATTATCTCTTATATGGGTGATTTTAGTGTTAAGGGAGATCATGCTTTCAAGAACAGTTTCGAACACAGAAAGGATGTTTATGGCCTTAGCAATAGTTTTACTAAATGTTGTTGGTGGTGTTTTTTATTTCTTTTTTGGCTGGAGAAAACAGGTGTTGGGATTAATGAAAAAATAATATGCTAAAGTATTTTGTACTAAATATAGTTTTGAGTTTGGCCATTGTATTTTTAGTTTACAGTGGTTTTGAAGGATATAAGGCAGGGAATATGCTGGTAACAGGATTGTCCATTGCATTTTTGGTCGTTTTGATATACCTCCGTGTAGTTTTGAGTAAAAGAGTGCGGGCGCTTATCCAGGAAAAGGAGAGTGGTAAAAAGCAGCAACCAGCTGTCAAACAAAAGAAAAAGTAAATAAAAAAGCCTGCTCATTAAGCAGGCTTTTTTATTTACTTAACAAACGGTGGTTTTGTTACTCTTGCTTTTACTTTTTGGTTGCGGATCAGAATGTAAATATCTGTTCCGTCTTTCGAAAAGGCAGTGTCAACATAACCTAAGCCAACTGATTTTTTCAATGTTGGTGATTGCGTACCAGAAGTAACACGTCCGATTACATTTCCGTCAGCATCAACAATTTCATAATCATGACGAGGAATTCCTCGATCGATCATTTCCAGTCCAACAAGTTTTTTCTTTAGTCCGGCCTCTTTCTCCGCTTTTAATGCCGCAGAATTAACGAAGTCTTTTGTAAATTTGGTTACCCAGCCTAGTCCAGCCTCCAAAGGAGATGTCGTGTCATCGATATCATTTCCATACAGGCAGAAGCCCATTTCTAAGCGTAACGTGTCGCGTGCACCCAAACCAATCGGTTTGATGTCGTAAGCTTTTCCAGCCTCGAAAATAGCATCCCAAACTTTTTGAGCATCTTCATTGGCTACATAGATTTCAAAACCTCCGGCACCGGTATATCCTGTTGCAGAGACCAAGACATTCTCCACACCTGCAAATGTACCTTTTGCAAAGGTGTAATATTCCATCGGAGCCAATTCGATATCTGTAAGAGATTGGAGTGCATCAGCCGCTTTTGGACCTTGCACAGCAAATAAAGAGGTTTGGTCTGAGATATTCTTCATCTCTACACCCTCTGTATTGTACTTTGAAATCCAGTTCCAGTCTTTCTCAATATTTGATGCGTTCACAACCAAAAAATATGTCTTATCGTCTATACGGTATGTTAGGAAGTCATCAACTACACCACCTGTTTCATTTGGGATATAAGCATATTGAACTTTGCCATCGTATAATTTTGACACATCATTGGAAGAGATTTTTTGAAGTAGATCCAAGGCTTTTTCACCTTTTAGGATGAATTCACCCATGTGACTTACATCAAAAACTCCTACACCTGTACGAACTGTTTCGTGCTCATCGTTGATGCCTGTGTATTGTACTGGCATGTTGAAGCCTGCAAAGGGAACCATTTTTGCTCCTAAAGCAATGTGCGTCTCCGAAAGGGCAGTATTTTTTAACATAAAAATTAAGTTTTAATCAGCTACAAATTTAATAAAATATACGTGATTCCCACCTGTGAATCTATTTTAGAGCAATCGATTTAATTGCTTATTTTCAGGGAATAAATCGTCAGGTCATTATCCTCGCTATCGGTATCTTCACAAAGCAGGAAAACTAAGCCTTGCGCCGTTTTTTCTTTTAAGGTGATTCCTTCAAATTTGTGTTTTTCGGGGATTTCAAACGTCTCTGGTTTAGCAGATAGATCTGAAGGCAGTCTCCCAAGGATCGACCCTCCGATTTCTCCATCCAGATAGGTGGATTTCGCATCTTATGCTGTAGCGATAAAATAGATTTCGTTTCCCACCAATATAGCATCTGAAAAACCCGTCGGAATACCATTGAGTTTCGGTAATTCAATCGGGATGCAGCTCGATTTATCTCTGGCCAGAGGGTGGTATTCCAGAATGGCGTTAATGCCTTTGGGACCATTTCCCCGATTGAAAAATAAAATCTTATCCTGTAAATGAACGACTCCTTCTATGTTAATGTCCTCTTCGGAAATGTTGAATTCGTCCATCAAAAAAGAATAGACCTGACTATAATCTTCCTGGGTGACAGTTTTGCCGTCCCAGGTAAAACGATTCTTCCTTTTAGGGTTTGATCCTGAGCCGTAGAGATAATAACGATTTCCGTCGAATGTAATGGACTCTAAGTCCATTTTATCTGCTTTGGCAATGTTTTCCATTGCACTGGACTGCTGCAGTACCGTTTTGGACAATTTTTGACCAGTTAAGTGATAACTATAGATATAATTGCTGTTGTCCGATACGATATGGAGCTGATTATCGTGATAAACAATACCTGAAGCTGCGGTAATCCCAGAGATGCTGATAAAGGCTTCGAGAATTAATTTTAACATACTTCGTTGAGATTTAATAGTTCCAGTACGCGGATGAAATCAGGTTGTAAAGTTGCTTTTAGGTGTACATCTTCTCCCGATAGTGGGTGCTTAAAGGTCAGCTCTGACGCGTGCAGCAACATCGTGTCCATTTGGTATGTTTCTTTCCAGAACTTATTTTGTTTATTGCAGCCATGAGGACGGTCTCCGATAATAGGATGGAAGATATGGGCAAAGTGCCGCCGCAACTGATGCATACGACCCGTAATTGGATTCGCTTCGACAAGGCTGTAACGCGATGTCGGAAATTTTCCGAAAGGGACATCCAGTTCGCTTTGAGCAAGTAGGCGAAAGGAGGTTTGTGCCTCCTGTATTGTACCATCGTCCCTTTTTAAAGGATAATCAATCAGGCCTTCCGTAGGAGCGAACCCTCTCAACAAGGCGAGGTATTTTTTGTCGATCTGACGCTCCTGAAAGCTCTTTTGTAAGTACTGATCGGTCTCTTTGTTCAATGAAAATAATAAGATCCCACCTGTTTTTCTATCCAGGCGATGGGCCGGATAGACAGTTTTTCCCAATTGGTCCCTCAATAATTGGAGCGCAAACTCTGAAGCATCGCGTGCGATGGAAGAGCGGTGAACCAATAGTCCATGGGGTTTATTAATAGCGACAATGGATTCGTCTTCGTATAGTATTTCTAAGGGCATATTAGATCTTTTTCAATGCAGCAATAATTTCGTCCGCTTTTTCGTCAATTTTAGGACTCAACCAGATATGCTTAAATGCTCCACCACCTATAATCTGTTCGGTACCCTGCCATTTAATTTTCGTCAAGGAGAATAAATAGTAGTTGTCTACCACAACCGAGCTCTGGATAAACCTATCGACGATATCCTTTCCAAATAGCTGCATACCCAATCCGAAAAATTCCTGATCCTTTGCGTGAAGTTGACTTTTTAGGAGCTGTTCGGCTTTTTCGCGTACAATTTTCTCATGTTCCTCTTTACTCGGGTTTGTCAAAATTGCAGCTAGCATGATGAGGATCAATAGCAGTGCGAATATTCTTTTTTTACTCATTTTTTTCAATTCTAGTTTTAGATGACATCATACACCTATAGTGATCAAAATTATTAAATAGATATCAGATATGTGGAATTGTTTTGCGGGAAAAAGCGCGGAATGCCAACTTTACCTATGGGAAATCCTCTAAAGGGACTTTTAGATGCCGTTTAATAAGGAAAATGCCCAGCTAAATAGAGTCCAGATCAGGTAAAATGTAACACCGATTAATATGAAAAAGACAGCGAGTATACTGATTATAATCCCTATGCCGGAACCTGTATGTTTACCTTCGTAATAGTGCTGTCGCAGCAATTTGATGTTCTTTTCGTTGGCCTTGCTAAAAAAGTCGAAGAGGTTTCCTAAGAAAGGGATGCTGCCTAAAACAGCATCAAGGGAGATGTTGAGCAGCATGCGGATCACTAATTTTGGACTTGCTCCATTACGCCACATGGCTATGACAAGGACTAAAGATGTCCCAAATCCCGCTATTGCACCACCTAAGGGAATAAGATTCAAGATTGGATCTAATCCGAAGCGGAAGCTGCCAATCTTGAATTGATTATCCATTAACCAGGATATTCGGTCAATCCAACCGAAATCCTGGTCAATTTTTTTTAATTTATTTTCAGGAGATAGTTCTCTTCGCATGTTTATAGTAACTCGAACGAAGCGCTTATTTCACTCGTCACTTTCATCGGTCTGATATTCAAATCAAGTCCATTGTCGCCAGCACTGTCTGCCGCTTCAGCCATAGCGCCTTTGTACATTACATTGCGCATCATCGGTTGAGCGCCAAAGATAATTTGCTGTGGAGTTTCCGATAATACGATGGCTTTACCAATTTTTTGACCAGCTGCTTCTGCCAGAATCTGTGCATTGGCTTTTGCATCCAGTACAGCTTTGGTCTTTAGATTTTTTTCCAGTTCCTTTTTCTTTGAATAATCATATTCGCTGATGTAAGTACTTTGTATACCTGCTTTGTCAACACCATCTAGCAGCTGATCTAAATGATTTAAGTTGGTCACCTTGATGCGGTATTGTCTAGATAGCAAGATATCGGTGTCCTTTTTCTTTTTGTCGGGCACATTGTAACTCCAGATATTTTGGATGGTAAAATCTTCTTTTTTTACACCAGCCTTTGTTGCCGAGTCAAACAAATCTTTTTCTAATTTGTCAATCGCCGCTTTTTTCTTGGTGTTGCCATTTTCATAAAACTCTTTTAGGGTAACATCGATATATATGATATCTGGTGTTACTTCTTCTTCTGCACGGCCTACCGTGGATACAAATTCTTTATTAACCATTTGTTGCGCGTTTACCTGAGTCATCAAACCTAAAAAGGCTAGTCCTAATAATATTTTTTTCATATTTCTTGTCTTAAAGTTTTATAATAATACGATTGCCATTATCGCTTTGCTACAAGATTGGAGCCAAAGTTTATGAAAAAGTTTAACGGATAAAAAAAATAAAAAGGTTAAGATTTTTGATTTTATTTCTATACCTTTAGGGAAATTAATAATATAGTGCCATGCAAGAAGGTAAAGTAAAATTCTTTAATGAAACCAAAGGTTTCGGTTTCATCATTCCTAACTCAGGCGAGAGCGAAATTTTTGTTCACGTTTCTGGATTAGTAGACAAAGTTCGTGAGAATGACAATGTATCTTACGAAGTTGAACAAGGCCGTAAAGGTCTTAATG
>JALAGS010000120.1 GCA_022712315.1 Sphingobacterium sp.
ATAGCAACTTTGCTATATCCAAACACCGCCACTTTTTAAACGTTTAGGACGCAAGTGATAATTTATCTTTTTCATTAAATTAGAAAAGACAAATTAACCTATCATTAATAAATCAATAAATAATAATAAATCCATAAAAATCAGAGTTATATAAATCTTCAGTTCATTACCTTCATTCCCATCCTGTTCTTCCGCGGGCGCTTGACTGTGTCATTATTCGCCAAGAATCAAAGAAATATAAATTATTGTTATACAGTAAAAATATGAACAAGGGTGACTAGAAGAGCTAAATATAATTTTCACCCGAAAAACCCAGCCTTCATATTCCTCAAAAAGCCTCTATCTCTTCTAAATAATCAATACCAGCGCTTAAAAAATAACATCTCAATAGTTACAAATAAATTTAAGAAATGATTTTAGCAACAAAAATAGATCCCCCCATATATAATTCGTCCCTACCCCAAAATAAAAAATCCCGCCAAGGCAGGATTTTCCATCTATTTTACTAAACTATAACTATCTATTTCTTAGAAAGAAGCACCAGTAGCAGCTACTGACCCTGATTTCAAAATGAAGTTTGGCGCTGTTAAACTATATGGATTAACCAAAAGATTTTTAGCAGCCGCATCATCCAAGAATGTGTTGTTATTTGTCGTCAAATACGTTTTCAGTAAATCAACAGTAGCAAATGAAGGTACTGTACCGTCAGCCATAACTTCTCTACCTGACGTAAATGATTGGTAAATGTTGTTCTTGATCAAAGATGTTTTATCTGTCAAAGCATCACCAGTTTCTTTATCACGTATATCGATGCCATAACGCATATTGATAAAGATCGAATTAGCAAGAACCATCTTACTTCCTCTTCTCCACAAGTTTGCATACTCATGTTTTGGATCAACATCTGTACTTCCCGGACCAACTAATGTCATATTTGAAATTACTGGTCTTGTTCTTGGAGAGGAATCAAATACTTTTTCGGAATTATCTGATTCAATTCCATTTGATTGGCCAGCTTGATCCGCCAATTTAGGGTCTCTGATACCCACTAAGAATTGAAGTTTTCCTGAGTAACCGTTATCAAAATCAAAGATATCATCGATATTTGCAGTAGACACAAGGTGCTTAGCATTTACCGTACCACCGAACCATTCAAAAGAATCATCTCCAGAGTAAGCAACTTGAACATATTCAACAGTTGTTTTAGAACCAACTGATCCAAATGTAACTCCATTGATCTCATTATTTGTGGTATAAGCAATACCTGGGAACTCAACACGTACATATTTAAGAACACCTGAGTTATCGTCAGCAGCAGTTCCACCATGGTTTCCGTATGGAGCTGTCAAACCGCCTTCGATCAGGCCTGTTCCACCAGGGATGTTATTAGGAGCTTTACCTAAGATAATTATCCCACCCCAATCGCCGGGAGCTCTGGTACCAGCCGGTTGATTTGAAGTAAATACAATTGGTTTTGCTGCAGTTCCTTCTGCATTTATTTTACCCCCCATCGTAACAACTAGCGTTGCTTTGGTATTTTTATCTCCTCTAATAACTGTTCCTGCTGGAATTGTTAATGTAACACCACTCTTAATATAAACAAAACCTTTCAACAAATAGGTTTTTGAAGCGTCTAAAGTTCTGTCAGCAGTTATTTCACCTGAAAGCTCCTCTGTAGCAGTAGAATATGCAGTTTTGTTTGGTTCATAATTAACCCATCCAGATGTCCAGTCAGTAGTACCAAAAGCACCTTTATAAGCAACCTTTTCAAAAAATGAATCAGCAAGTGATTCATTTGAATCACCAGGAGTAACCGGAGGTTCAATTACAGAAGGGTCACTTTTACTACAGCTTGCGAATGCAGTTAATCCTGCTGCTAAGACAGCTAAAAGATTTAAGTTTAAATTCGTTTTCATTTTCATGTTTTATTTGTACAAAAAGAATATTTTAATTTTACGATACAATTAACCCTATGTTAAATATTTATGAATTAACAATAGACTACCAAAATTTATAGGAAAGAGTTAGAGAAACAGTGGATCCGTACTTTTCCGCCCTATTGATATTATCCGTATTTTTATTAAATGCTGCATTGGGATCCGAACCTTTTGGTTTTTGATAGAAATATGCCTTATTATTTAAGATATCGCTATAATTCAATTTTACCTCCGCTCTGGAATTAGCAAATTTTTGCGCCAGTTGCAAATCAAGAATATTTCTAGAGTATTCGTAGATATCCGGATCTTCCGCATTACCAATTGCCCATATTCTCGGTCCCACTCGATTGTATAACAAAGTTATGGCTGTTGTATTCGGATTTTTGGTTGTGTAAGATAATCCTGCATTGATTAAATAAGGAGATTGTCCCTGCAGTTTTCGTTTACCCGTTGGATTCACAGTCGTTGGAACGATAACCTTTGAATAGATATATGACCCATTCGCGTTGATTACAAAATTATCCAGTCGCTCATCAATAAATTTCAGATTCTTACGTACCTCAGCTTCCACACCAAACACATCTGCAGACTTTGAATTGGTATAGTTAAATGAACGTCCCGAGTTCCCTAGCTGTAATGCTTGCTCGATCGGATTTTCAAAATATTTATAAAATGCTCCTATTGATAGTACTTCTCCAGCAGTCGGATAATATGCATACCCCAAATCAAAATTTGATGTCTTCGATTGTTTCAGATTAGGATTTCCACGAACATTCATATTCTTATTGAAGTCATAAAATGGAAAAGGGGCCATCTCTCTAAACTCTTGTCTACCGACTGTTTGTGACGCTGCAAAACGAAAACTCTGTTTGCTATCCAAATTATAGATTAAATTCAGGGATGGCAATAATGAAATTGTTGTCGTATCAACACCAACTGGATTTCCATTGTCTTCGCTATTCAATTTCAGATTGTATGATTCCAAGCGAGCACCAGCGATTACTCTTAATTTCTCCATTACAAATCCATCATACATTAAATAACCAGCGTTCAAAAATGCTTTCGCATCATAATGATCACCACCATTCGTTATTTCATTCAGTATAAATCCGTTGGGACGAATATTAGCTTGATCAAAAATCTTATCCTGTGGTAGTTTTAATAAACTCGCATCAAAATTTCCATTTCTGATAAAACCAATTACCCTGGCATTAAAATTCCTGTCACGCAACTGATTGAAATAGCCTGCTTTCAATTTGTCATTTTCCGAAAACAAACGGATTGGCAATGTTAAATTTAGAGCTCCACCATAAGAATTTTCAGTCATTGTAGAATTGAAATTACCAGCCCTATCTGCTGTGGATGAACTTGTAGCTGAAATCGATGCAATACCATCTTTCGAATATTCCATCCGCTTGTAACCTGGTTCATCTCTATCCGTACGGCCGTAATTCAATGACCAATCTAATTTCAATTTACTCTTCTCTGAAAGAATATGCTCACCTGACAACTGATTAGTTAGAATAGAACGCTGCAATAAGTAATCTCCTGTGCGATAAAATTCACTACCAGAATCATCTTTTCCTTCGCGGAATGTAAATTGATTCTCTAAAATCCTGTTGTATAAATTTTTAAATGAAATTTTATTTGACTTCCAGGAATAAGCGAAATTGGCAAGAGCACCTAAATTTGTATTGTAACTATATTGATCATCATGAAATACTTCCGGCAATGACTGCCCAACATAAGCTTTTTGATCAGCTTCACGTTTTCTTTGGTCATAGCGATAAGTCAATGAAAAAATAGCTCCGAATTTAGAATCATCTTTGAAATTTTTAGTGGAACCGTAGTTTAACTGAAAATTTGGAGTTAGTGTTGATTTCTTCGTATCATAGCCCCAATTGTTATTAAACAATTTAGAATACTCAAAAATTTCATTTGAATTATTTTGTAAAGCTTGAAAATCTTTTGTTGAAGGGAAACCTTTAGGAATTTCACGGTCACTGCCCGCAAAACCAAAAACTTCACCCCCAGCCCTTTTTGCTGAAGTGAAATCCTTGAATGTTGACTGTGTATTATAAGATGTACCTATCGATGCATCAAAGAAATTTTTCTCTGGAAAATCTTTTGTATTTACTTGAACCACACCACCAGAGAAATCAGCCGGAATATCTGGTGTTGCAGTTTTATTGATGATGATGGATTCAATTAAATTTGAAGGAATGATATCAAAAGAAAATGCGCGTTTATCTACTTCCGTATTAGGTAAAATCGCATTATTCAACATCGCTGAATTATACCGATCGCTCAAACCTCTTACGATAACATATTTATTATCCTGAATACTAGCACCACTTACACGCTTAATTGCCTCAGAGGTATTTCTATCTGGACTTCTCTTTATTTGTTCTGTCGAAATACCGCTGGAAATTCTAGCGCTATTTTTCTGTTGTGCATACAGTGCTCCGATCGATTCTTTTTTGAACGTCCCCGTAACAACAACCTGATCCAATACAGTTCCCCCAGTATTATCGAGTACGACATCGAGCGTTGTAACATCTTTATCTTTTATCTCTACATCTGTGATTTGTTTGGTCGCAAATCCTACGTAGCTGAATTCCAAGGTATACTTCCCTGCAGGTACCGCAGGAATATTATAATTACCATTCACATCTGAACTCCCCACTCTTGCTGTACCAAGCACTTTAATTGTCACACCTGTGATCGTTTCACCTGTTTTGACATTCGTTACTCTACCAGCCACTTTTCCACTACCCTGCGCATAAACTGTTGTTGATGCAGCTACTACGAGCGTCATGGCAGCAGCGATTCCTTTAAGTTGTAATTGTGGTTTCAATTTATTTGTTTTTTTGTTTCTGCAAAGCTATTAGCAGAATATTAGGTTAACATTAACAACAAATTACCATTACATGAATCAGTTGTTAATTTAATGTTACCTACAATCAGTTTTTCTCGATTTTCAGTAAAAAAGAGGGTTTATCGCCAGTTAGCAAAACATAAGAGCTGTTTCCATGGAGATAATATTAATGAAGTGTAAGAAAATTATTAAGCACTTAATTTATTAACACAATTAGATTACTTTTATACATTATATCTTAATATACAACATCTAGTAGTTATCTAAAAGACAGTGATACAATAGAATACCCAGGAGATTGGCAGCCTTTCCGGCGACAATTTCGAGCTCAGCACCATAAATCATTTTTTATATGCAATTTAATTGCAATTATATTGCATATAAAAAGCAATTTATCTAAGTTTGAATATATTTTCAATTTCTGACTCC
>JALAGS010000121.1 GCA_022712315.1 Sphingobacterium sp.
GTTGAGGTCTGGTAGTTCAGCTGGTTAGAATACATGCCTGTCACGCATGGGGTCGCGGGTTCGAGTCCCGTCCAGACCGCTAAAATTTTAAAATCACATTGTTGGTCTGGTAGTTCAGCTGGTTAGAATACATGCCTGTCACGCATGGGGTCGCGGGTTCGAGTCCCGTCCAGACCGCCAACAAAAAAAGCATCGTTTAATTATAAATGATGCTTTTTTTTTGCTTTGACAATACAACTTACTATTGCTTTTTTAATTCGTACTGGAGAGCTCCCGAAGGGCAATGCTTGATCTGTTCAATCAATTCAGCCGTACTCGCATTTTGAGCCGTAATCCAGGGTTTATCTTTCGGATGATAGACATTCGGCAGACTCTTCACACAAACCGCAGCATGTGCGCAGCGTGCAGGTATCCAAAGAACCGTTATCTCTCCATTTGGATGTGGATAGCGAATTATTTTTTCTTCCATAATACAAATCTCTCTTTCAGGACTAATAACAATAAAGGCAATTTTGTTTTAAGAATCGGCACGTCGTTTTCTGATCATATTACTCACCCGATAGATCATAAAGATACCAACGACAGAAAGCAGAATGACAATCAATCCTAAGGTAGGGTAATGTTCCAAAGGACTTTCTTTGGTCTTCTGGACAATGATTATACCCGCAAGTGAAGCCGCTACGCCACCGGCAAGCTGCTGTAAGGATGAACTTATACTCATAAATGCACCCCGATCTTTCATGTCCGGAACAGCTGTTATCAGAGCCGAAGATGGCGTCATGCGGCTTAAAATACCCGCCATCATTAAAATATTTAAGATGACAACAATATAAAAAGGCGTAACACCCAAGTTGGTGTAAATAAATACAACGACCATAAGCCAAAGCGAAGCGAATGCAAAAATCTTGAATTTATCATAACGGTCACTCAATTTACCCACGATCGGCATAATAATCAAGGAGGCAATACCCGAGATCATAAACAGCATCGGAAGCTGTTCGTGGCTTACGTTTAAGTTATTGACGGCAAAAGCACTTCCAAAAGGCATCATCATATACCCCCCGATGGACAACAAAGCCGTTGCCATAAAGCCGACGCGATATTCCCGCTGCGAAAAAGTCAACCACAGATGCTTCAGCGCGGACTGATGTTTCTGAAGTCCGATATGTGCTGTAATGGGAATCAATTTAATTGCGATGATAATCACAATAATCAAAGCCATCACTGCAATCCACAGGAAGGCACTATGCCAGCCCCAATTGTTTGCAATATATAATCCGATGGGAATACCCAGGACCTGACTTGCACCGAAGCCCATCTGCACAAAGCCCATCACACGTCCGCGCTGCTGGAGCGTAAAGATATCCGTAATAATAGCCATAGAAATCGAACCAATAACACCGCCAAACAACCCCGTGACGATTCGTGCAGCAACCAAAGTCCAGTAATCGTTGGCAAAGCTACAGCAGAAGGTCCCGATAATAAAGCCAGAGTAGAAAAATAACAGTAGTTTCTTCCGATCAAAACGATCTGCGAAACCAGCCGTTAACAAGCCCGAAGCCCCTGCACTAAAGGCATAAGCAGAAACCGCAATACCAAATTGAGCCGGTTTAAGATCGATGGCTTTCATCAGGATATCGCCCATTGGCGACATCACCATAAAATCAAGCACAACAGTAAATTGTGTCATCGCCAATAAAAACACAACAAGTTTTTGATAGGCCGTAAAGGGTGCTTGATCAAGTTTATTCATTTCCATACAGAAATATTGCTTTGGTTTAAACAGGCCTAAAAATACAGAAGTGCACGAACATTTTTCACAATAAATTTGCAAATTTCTACGATTTCCCTTTTGTCTTGACACTTTAAAAAAAAAGCCAGCATCTGTTTCGACAGATGCTGGCTTTTGATCTGATATGAAGCTACTTATTCAGCTATAACAGCAAACTCAGCTCCAGAGGCATAATCATCACCGCGTTGGGAATTAAGTCCTGTAAAACGAATATAACGTCCTTTTACAGGTTTCTCAAATCGAATAGTTTTCAATTTTTTGTTTCGTTCAAAAGATCCCGACATCACATCCTCCCAATTCTTGCCATCCTTGCTCACCTGAATCTTGTAATCCTTAATATCGCCATTCGGTCCATCCTGTCTTGGAAGAAATGTGAACCCTTTAATTGTTTTGATACTCGCAGCGTCAAAATCAACCCAATGCGGATATTGTGCCACAGTAACCGAATACATCGTGTGCCAGATGGAAGATGGGTCTCCATCCAATAGGTTCTTGGCATCACCTTCACCAGTTTCCTGACTTGAAGCAAAGACAACTTCCATTGGAATAGTCTCGATTTTTGTGTATTGCTGTGTTACCTTTAATTTCTCGTTATGCTGATACCAAGCAGTTACGGTACCGCCAGTACGCAAATCAAAAGGGGCTTTATAGACCGTTGCCTTCTCATTGTTCAGACGATATACAACAGGTTCATTCTGATTACCAGACAAAATAGAAACTTCACCGTTTGATTTTCTTGCCAAGGAAATTGGCGCATCGCCTGCGGTTGTTACATGAGCTTTCTCCATCATATCGTTCTGCTGAATCGGGCGGATAATAAAGCCTATTGCAGTTGGCACTGCTTTCACACGATCTTTGTCCAATGGTGGCCCTTGTCCACAGCTGTTGCCTCCCAGGCCGGTTACCGCAGCATCGAGATGCAGGTGTACTCCTGAACTTTTTGGCAATTGGTAAGGATGTGGTGCAAAGGTCAACTCAAGCTCACTATATTCCAAAGCCGAGGTCGCTAAATGTTCTTTCGCAACAAAGATAGCCCCCTGTCCCACACTGTTGGTCAATGCTGTCCAGCGTACATCCTCGTTGTTGCTCATATTTTGTGGATTAGGCCACGGCACAAACTGGTCTTTTACTGTACTTCTGTGTAATTCAATAAACTGAGCCGTCTTGCGGTCTGCATAATTATTGATCGGTCCACGGCCATAATAACTATAGTTGCTGTATTCAGCAGGCAGCTGCAGAGAATACCCCAATCGGGCTAAGACGAGGCTCGCATTATTGGATGTAATACTTGATGAAAGCTCAATAGATCCATCCTTGTAGACTGTCCAGATCTGATTGCTTGTAAATTTGAAGTCGTCCTTACCAAAGGGTTTGTCCGTATGCTCTTTAAGGGTGTAAGTTCCCGAGGTTCCGCCCAACAAAGACGCACCATAAGGAGCCTGCGATTCAACTGTAAACGCCAATACAACGGTTCCATCTTTCTTGGTATAGCTGTTTGAAGACAAAACCTGATGTTTCAGATGATGCAATCCTTTTTCAAACCATTGTTGGTAAGCCCAGTTATCATTGTCAACCGGAGCACGTAGTGCATCCAATTTAGGACCTTCGCCATCGCGGATAATTTGTTTACCAGCATAAATCAGATTAAATATCGAACCTGTCTTATTGTCAAACTTAGCCGTAAACTGATCTCCCTTCACCACCTGTAAATCGCCTTCTTTGGAAAGCACTGGAGTTCCCCCTTGTGCAACAGATGAAATCAGCGGTTTATTTTCAGCAGCTTTGACAAAAAGCTGTTCCTCCATCTGGACGAAACCTTTTGTTGCCCATGGTCTATCTTCATTGAGGATAAACTGCACTTTCACAAAATATTCCGATCCCGCATCTAACTGCGCGTAATTTATTGGCAATACAAGCTGCTTACGTTGGCGTGCTTGGGGCAAATCTGCAGTACTGATAGTGCCTTTGCTATTCGTTACTTCTACGCCATCTTTGAATAACGACCATTGCACCTGATAATCGGATAGGTCCTTAAAATAATTTTTATTAAATAGTTCGATTTTACCTTGCTGCATATCAACAGCCTTTACGCCCGCATTTTGATACACTTTCTTTACCTCATCATACTGCGGTTTAGGTTTCATATCGGCAAAGATCAACCCGTTATTGACAAAGGTTCCGTCATTGGGTTTATCCCCAAAATCACCACCATAGGCTAGGAAGCGTTCTCCGGTCTTTTTATCGTAATAGTACATGGCCTGATCGATCCAATCCCAAATGGCGCCGCCCATAAAGAAATTTGTCGATTCGATGGCTTCCCAATAATCAATCAAATTACCAACAGCATTCCCCATGGAATGTGAATATTCTGAGATATGGAAAGGATATTTCAATTTGTAAGTACCTTTTACAGCACCTCTTACCCAGTCAATTGACGGATATTGGTTGGACCCCATATCTACGATTGCATTGTTACGCTCGTATTGAACAGGTCTTGACGTGTCAATTTTCTTGATAGCCTGATAGGCTGCTACAAAATTATCACCGGGACCGGCTTCGTTTCCTAAAGACCAGATGACAACAGCCGGATGATTGATGGTCGAATGCACCATTTCGATATTACGGGCCACATGTGCATTCTTCCATTCAGGAACATGCGAGAGAGATTCTTTTCCATAATAATACTCATGACTTTCGATATTGGCTTCATCCTCCAGATAAATCCCATATTTATCGCATAAGTAATACCAATATGCAGGTTCCGGATAATGAGAATTACGAACGTGGTTGATATTGGCTCTCTTCATCAATTTTACCTCAGCTTCCATCTGTTCTCTCGTCACCACTTTACCATGCTCAGGATTGGTCTCGTGCCGGTTGACGCCTTTTAGTTTAACTGTTTTGCCGTTGATATAATAATAACGGCCCGCTAGACCAAATTCATCATCCGCCGCTTTGGTATCTTTTATCTCAACTTTTCTAAATCCGACGTAGGTTGAAATAGTCTCAACCGTTTTGTTTTTCTTGTCTTTCAATTCAGCCACCAAAGTATACCGATACGGCAACTCTGCCGACCATTTATTCGGATTCTTAACATTCAATGTTGCGGCGACGCTATTGGAAACTTGACCATCCAGGGCTGGCACAGCTGATGAAGCTTCTGCCTGGTCAACAAGTGTATTCTCGTCACTGTATAGCTTATTTTTATAAAGTGAATAAACAACTTTATACCCTTCAGCTTTCTTATTACCAAGATTGCGTACAGTACTCGTAATTTTCAAGGAACCATTTTCATAGTTACTATCCAAATCTGGAATAGCCGCTAAATCGCGGATTTGCACTTTTGGCGTTGAAGTCAGGGAAACATCGCGAAATATACCAGGCAATCTAAACATATCCTGATCTTCCAAGAAGGAAGCATCAGAACTACGATAGACTTCTACAGCCAACACATTTTCAGCACCTTTTTTCAAGTATGCCGAGATATTAAAAGATGCTAAATTTCTCGAATTCTTTGAAAACCCGACATATTTACCGTTTATCCAGAGATAGAAAAAAGAATCTACACCATCAAAGTTGATAAATACCTCACGGCCATCCCAGTCAGCGGGCACTGTAAAATTTCGTCGATAGGATCCCACTTCATTGCGATAGACATAAGTTGTCCAATCCTGCGCCGGTGTACGCATTACCCCACCCTTCCAATCGTCGACCTTTACCTGATGATGAAAGATAACACGCTGGTTGGTATAAATAGGAACGCCATACTTCAAGCTTCCATCCTTTTGTATACCATAAATATTCCAACTCATGGGTACCGGTACCGATTCCCAGCCACCGACATTATAGGTAGGATTATAAAAATCCTTTGGCCGCTCCTCCGGAGTCTTTACCCAGTTGAATTTCCAGGATCCATTGAGCGAAATCCAATAGTTACTATTTTCGGGAAGTACTTTTCGGGCACTTTCTACGTTTTGAAAGGAAAAGAACGACGCATGCGGCAGTTCTTTATTCAGTGATAATAATTGAGGCGATTCCCATTCATTCCCTTTTGGAGACTGTGAAGCTCCATACTGGAAACCATCGATAGAAGGCGTAATCGATTGTCCTATCGTAACAATCGTGTCCAGTGACAGCAATGAGGCTAGAATCGTTGAAAAAATAACAGATTTTCTTAACATAATGTAATTAAGCAATTTAGTCCAGGAAACCAAATGTAACTTCATTTTGTAGTAATAACAAGCAGATTATGAAAGCACTCGATTGCGAAACTTTTTCGATACAAAAAACTGGCAGTTTATAGCCTTTTTGCGTTTTGCAAATTGCTTAAAAGATCGCAATGAAGAGAGGGTAGATAAAATCGCTTACACATAAAATGAAACGGGTTAGTATGGACGCGCTGATCTCATAAAAATGCAGCTGATTTCAATAAAAAACAAATGCTTTCGGTTTCAAGGAATAAGCCGTATTTTTGGGGATAGATTTCACTTTAAACAAATAAAAGTTTACGTTTGAAAATATTTCGAAGAATTTTATTTTTCAAAGGGTTACAATTTAAGCATTAAGGTATTAATAGGTGAGTAAATTCAGTAAATCAGTCCTGCTAGAAAATGATGAGCAAATCATTGAAGGCATCAAAGACGGCAACAGCTTGGCGATAGATGCTATTTACAAGCGATACTATCCGTCCATAAGCCATATGATATTGCAGAACAACGGAAGCGAGGATGAAGCGAAAGATATCTTTCAAGAAGCTGTGATTGTGCTCTACGATAAGGTTTCCAAAGGGAACTTTGAGCTCAGCAGCAAGCTAAAAACATATCTTTACTCGATTTGCAGAAGGCTTTGGCTTAAGCAACTCAATCGTGCTGGTTTTGGCAACAGTGACATTAGCGGTTATGAAGATTCCTTATTTGAGGAAGAAGATCTACAACAGCATCAAGAACTTGAAAAAAAGTTCGATCAAATGGAGCTAGCCTTAGAGAAAATGGGAGAACCCTGTAAGACCATCTTACATGATTTTTACATCTTAAACCATTCGATGCAGGATATCTGTGAAAAGTTTGGTTATACCAATACAGATAATGCCAAGACTCAGAAGTATAAATGCCTACAACGGCTGAAAAAAATATTTTTTTCAACAGATTAAAATTTGAGTAACACCATGGGAACAATGAATCAAAAAGAATTTTTCGAATTAGCGGATCAATATCTTCGCGGCGAATTATCGGCCGAGGACAAAGCTACATTTGAGTCTTTTTGTGCTGAACACCCCTCCTATGCTGCCCAATTACAACAACACCGCGACTTTATTGCCAATATGCAAGAAACTAGCCATCGCCTAGATTTCAAAAATGCATTGGCGCAATCAGCAAAAGAATACCACAAAAACCAAAGCAAGACTGCCAAAGTTGTTCCAATGAAACAATCAACAGTTATTTCACTTTGGGAACGCATCAAAGCAAGTTCTTTGGTGGCTGCAGTGGTAGCGGTATTTGCGGTATTTGGCACATTATGGCTGAGTGGTTATTACAGCAACCTCGAAAAAGCATCCTCCGATTACAGTGCATTACGTAGAGACATGAACAATGTCAAAAAGAATGTCAACGCACACAACGCTGCAATCAGGGATATAAATGACAAAAAATCAGTAAAAGGTACCGAAAGCCAGTTTGGCGCAACAGGATTTATGTTGACAACAGATGGTTATGTCGTCACAAACTACCATGTCGTTAGCGGTGCGGATTCTATCTATTTGCAAAATAATAAAGGCGAATCTTATAAAGCACAAATTGTACATACCGACCCGAGTAAAGATTTGGCAATCCTATACATCGCTGACAAGAACTTTAAAAAAGCCAAAAGCTTACCTTATACATTCAAAACCTCTACCTCTGACCTAGGAGAAGATATTTATACCATCGGTTTTCCAAGGGACGAAGCTGTATATGGTCAGGGATATTTAAGTTCATCAACAGGTTATGCCGGTGATACCATCGCCTATCAAATCTCTGTACCTGTCAACCCAGGTAATAGTGGTGGTCCTGTATTGGATAGTAGAGGTAATGTGATAGGTATCATTTCAGGGAAACAACGTGGAATTGATGGTGCAGCCTTTGCAATCAAAACCAAGTCAATCTTAAATGCTTTGGCCGACATTCCAAGTGACTCACTTGTTACAGGCCTTAAAATCAATAAAAAGAATGCTTTGGCAGGCTTGCCGAGAACAGAACAAATCAAAAAGATGCAAGACTATATTTATATGGTCAAAGTTTATTAAGACCGGTATCTTTTAGCACAAAAAAAAAGCAACGTTTTCCCAACGTTGCTTTTTTTTGTGCTTTGATCTTCAGCTAATTTCCTTGCTTTCGACCTCATAGGTTACATCCAACTTAATGGACTTTTATAATACAACGGAGGCCTTTGGACAACAGAACAAATATTATAAGTTTGGCTGTGGCGTAGTCCGCAAATACGGTTTGATTTCTTTAAATCCTTTCGGGAATTTAGCCGGAATATCTTCCGTTTTAATCGCAGGGACAACAATCACGTCTTCACCATGCTTCCAGTCAGCAGGTGTTGCTACCTGATAATCCGCTGTTAACTGCAAGGAATCAATAACCCGCAAAATCTCATCAAAATTACGGCCAGTAGATGCCGGATAAGTTAAGGTCAATTTGATCTTTTTATCTGGACCGATAATGAATACCGAACGTACTGTTGCTGTTGCTGAAGCATTTGGATGGATCATATCATACAATTCAGAGACATGATGGTCTTCGTCAGCAATAACCGGAAAATTCACCTCTGTATTTTGTGTTTCATTAATATCCTTGATCCAATTCAGGTGATCATTCACATTATCGACACTTAATGCAATAGCTTTTACTCCGCGTTTGTCAAACTCAGATTTCAATTTCGCTGTACGGCCAAGCTCCGTTGTACATACAGGTGTATAATCTGATGGATGCGAAAAGAATACCACCCAGCTATCTTTGATATAATCGTGAAAATCTATTTCACCAATGGTTGTTTGCGCTTTAAAATTTGGCGCTTCGTCTCCTAATCTTAAACTCATAATCTTATCTTTTAAATGTGTTTAAATTACATAGTCTACAAATATAGTAGATTAAATTTAGCAAACAAATAATTCTTCAAATTTTTAAATTAAGATGAAAAAATAAACACCCACGTATCCTTATAATTATCGCCGCTTTGCCAATTACTTTTCGTACAAAATATAGGTTCTTTATGGAGCTAGCCGCCATGCATAGTCTTTGCAGTACTCGTCAAAATGCTTTCGCTGATTAGTAATCGTTACAAAAAGGGCATTTTACCATATACTATGCTTGCATAATATATTTTTGTATATTTGGATATAGGGATGCACCGTTCATCGAACGCGCATGAGCTGGATCAAAACTTTTTGACAGCAAGTGTTATTAGATAAGGCATGATCAACCTTCCCTATAGAGTTATCATTGTGATAAATGACGAACCAAAAAACTTGAAATACCATGAACTTTGAATTAAGCGAAGAACACAAAATGATCCGTGACGCAGCACGGGAATTTGCTCAGGAACTAAAGGCTGGAGCAATCGAACGCGATGAAGAAGCAAAATTTCCAGCAGATTTTGTCAAGCAAATGGCCGAACTTGGTTTTATGGGCATCATGACCCCGGAGGCCTATGGCGGAGCAGGCATGGATACATTGGCATACGTTCTTGTCCTGGAAGAAATTGCAAAAATTGATGCCTCGGCGGCCGTTATTGTCTCCGCCCACAATTCACTGGTATTATACGGGCTTAATGCTTTTGGAACGGAAGAACAAAAGCAAAAGTACCTTATTCCCCTGGCTAAAGGAGAAAAACTTGGTGCTTTTGCGCTATCGGAGCCGGAAGCTGGTTCGGATGCCTCCTCTCAACATACAATTGCCGAAGATAAGGGCGATCACTATCTGCTCAATGGAACAAAAAATTGGATTACCAATGGAGGTCACGCCGACATATACCTCGTTATCGCGCAGACACATCCAGAAAAAGGACACAAAGGTATTAACGTGCTTATCGTAGAAAAAGGTTTACCGGGCTTTACCATTGGGCCAAAGGAGAACAAATTGGGTATCCGCAGTTCCGACACACATTCCCTTCTATTTTCCGATGTTAAAGTTCCGAAAGAGAATCGGATTGGAGAAGATGGTTTTGGGTTCAAATTTGCGATGAAAACACTCGATGGCGGCCGTATTGGCATAGCTGCTCAAGCGTTGGGAATTGCCGCTGGAGCCTATGATCTCGCACTTGCTTACTCCAAAGAACGGAAGACTTTTGGAAAACCTATCTCGGATCATCAAGCCATCCAGTTTAAATTGGCGGATATGGAAGTTGATATTGAAGCCGCAAGACTCTTGACTTACAAAGCTGCCTGGACAAAAGATCAGGGCCTCCCCTATGGAAAAGAAGCGGCCATGGCCAAATTGCATGCCTCTGAAGTCGCCATGAAACACACGGTAGAAGCTGTTCAGGTGCACGGAGGGTACGGCTATGTCAAAGAATACCACGTCGAACGATTGATGCGCGACGCAAAGATTACGCAAATCTATGAGGGTACATCCGAAATTCAACGCTTGGTCATTGCCCGTGAAATTTTACGGTAACGCTTCCGTTCAAAATCCCTTAGTAAACAGGAGCTGTCAGTTCAATAACTGACAGCTCCTGTTTATTTTCTCCGCTCAGCGCAGCATCGTTCACATTACAATTAGAAGTTTCTATAGCATTTCAATAATATATGAATCAGCTGACACTTCGCTGTAGTACTTTATAAAAACCATAGAAACACCGTCCGTACGCAGGGTTTTCACTTCTTCATTCGTTGGACACAACAAATTGCCAAGCATCTTTAAAGACTTTTCAATTTATTATCGATCATCGCTAGATACTGATAATCCTGAAAAGCAAAACTGGCTGTTTCGGCCATAGCTAGATTTAAAATAAGCTTTGCTTTGCGGAGTAAGTTTTCCTGGCTACCATCCGTAGCATTCAGCCCATCAAATAATAAAGTCAGCGCCAATGGATGTAATTGCTGTACCTGGAGATCTTCTTTAAGATATACCGCAAGTTCGCTCTCCGAAAGATTTATAAAGTAGTTTCTGCTCTTTTCGAAAAACTTTTCATAAGCTCCTTCAAATACAGCCGGATCGCTTTGTTCAGTAAAGGCATCATGCCCCTCCGTCCATATACGAAGAAATTTGCCTATTTCTTCGATCCAGTTCATCAATACATCTTTTTTAAAACTTAATCCCATTATGCCTTTGCTTATCGGATCTGTCCACTTCCACGGACAATCCATTTCTCTGTAACCAACTTTTCCAATGCAAATGGTCCCCGTGCATGTAATTTCTGAGTAGAAATTCCTATTTCAGCTCCAAGTCCAAATTCACCGCCATCTGTAAAACGTGTTGATGCATTGGCATATACCGCCGCAGCATCCACAGTATTTAAAAACTGTTCAATATAAAGTTCATTGGAAGAGACAATACACTCCGAATGCTTGGAAGAATATGTTCCGATATGTTCCAGAGCTTCATCAATTCCTTCAACAGTTTTTATCGAACATTTCAAATCTAAAAATTCTCTTCCAAAATCCGCCTCTTCTGCTGCTTTTAAATTTGAAAAATTTTCACCCTTTAATACCTCATAGGCGTTAGGATCAGCAAAGACTTCAACTTGCGCTTCCTCCAGATAGGGAGCCAGTTTAACTAAAAACTCCGGTGCAACATCTTTATCGACCAAAACAGTATCCAAGGAGTTACAGACCGAAGGTCTGGAAATTTTAGCATTGGCGACAATTTTAGCTGCCATATCCAGATCTGCAGTTCGATCTACATAGGTATGGCATACTCCCGCACCCGTTTCAATCACAGGTACCTTCGCGTTTTCCCTGACAAAATCGATCAACGACTGTGACCCCCGCGGGATAATGATATCCACATAAGACGTCGCCTCCAGCAATTCTGAAACGTGCTTTCTGTCCACAGGTAACAGCTGTACAATATCCCTCGTAATACCCTGTTCGTCCAAGATTCCATAGATGACTTTTAATAAAGCCTCATTGGTATATTGGGCATCGGAACCGCCACGCAGCAAACAAACATTACCCGATTGAATACATAAAGCAGCAACGTCAATAGTAACGTTGGGTCGCGATTCATAGATTACACCGACAACCCCAAGTGGGACGGTGATCTTTTCTATTTCCAATCCATTGGGCAGCACCTTTTTTAATAAGAGCTGATCTGTTGGATCCGCTAACTGTGCAATCTGCTTCACACTGTCAGACAGAGCTCTTAAACGATCACCATTAAGCAAGAGACGGTCTTTTTTGGGATCTTCATCCGACATGCGGTCCAAATCACTTTTATTGGCTTGTAATATAGCCAATTCTTGTTCAACAAGCGCAGCTGCAATGGCGTTTAAAATAGCTACTTTACTATCTGGGGCTAGTTGCTGCAGCACTTGTTTTGCTTTGGCTGCTGCCTGAAGTTGTTCTACGATGGATTCACTCATAACAATACGATATCATTTGCATGCGCAATTTCTACATTCTTTTTACTTGATTGGGACAAAGCAGATGAATCCATCTTGGCCCGGGCGACGGCTACTGTTAAGCCTTCGAGATTAACAATATTCAAGACTTCTCCTTTTTCAAAATGTTCAACGATACGGGTTACGCCTACGGCGAGTAAACTCTTGTGTTTCAATAAGGCCTCTTCCGCCCCACGGTCAACCATTAGTTCACCCTTGATCAAACTTCCGCTTGCAAGCCATTTCTTGCGGGAAGAGATCTTCTTGCTCTCCGCAAGGCACAATGTTCCTGTTTCGTGCTTTATAGCTTTCTGGATTGCATCTTCGGTCTGCATGCTAAATATAACGACTGCAATTCCCATCTGATTAGCTAGTCGGGCAAAGTTCAATTTTGACGTCATTCCGCCCAGCCCCACCGACGATTTGTCCTTCCTTGCCAATCCCAGGATATCCCTGTCGATTGTTTCAATTTGCGGTATAATCTTGTTGTTTGTATCTAATACTCCTGGGACAGAAGTGCTGAATAATAATTTTTCGGCACCAAAGCCAACAGCAATCAAGGTTGCCAGCTCATCATTGTCTGAAAACTTTAGTTCTTTATTGCTCACCACATCATTTTCATTTGCGATTGGAATAACATTATTCCGCCACAATTCCTCGTATGTATTTTTCAATTGCAGAAATTGATCCCGATTGGAAAAATGATGTCGTTCACATAAGCTTTGCGCCAAAGAAATTTTAAAGGGTCGGAAATAAGTTGAATATGTATTGATCAGTATGGGGTTTCCAATTGCAGCGGCAGCCTTACGTTCTGATAATGTCCCCGTATAATTGGGCAAAAAACGTTTACCGGCAGCGACAGCCCCAGAAGACACCAAGACAATATTGTATTTCTTTTGTAAGGAAGCAATTTGCCTAGCGATCTCCAAAACAATACGTTCATCAACTTCTCCCTCTTTCGTGGTAATAGAAGCCGATCCAAATTTGACAACGAGAATTGGCTTTTTCATTCTTTAGTATGTTTTAGTTTAGATTTGAGCACTAATTTACTGAGAAGAATTTGATTTTTGCAAAATATGTTAACAATTGAACAATATAATTCAACAGAAAAACTTATGAAACAGGGCCGAATTTATTGGCATGGGAGGCATTCGATCTGAAAGAAAAGAAACAATTATAGCCAATCCCGGGTATTCATGCACATGGCCTAACGATGGAAAACATAAAGCCTAAGCGCACAAAAAAGCAGCAACTCCCCGATAACGCCAAAAAAAGCTGGAACTTTCTAAGGCGCTACACTTATTTGAGTGCTGCTTTTTGTTAAAGGCAACGTTGCCTCATTTAAGAGGAGAATCGCTCTTCATAGAGCTTCTCCAGCGAGAACATTTCATCACGATATTTCGCAGCTTCAAGAAAGTCCATATCCTTCGCAGCTTTATCCATTTTCTTACGGACGTTATCGATTGCTTTCTTCAGATCCTTCTCGCTCAGATACTGCATCACTGGATCAGCAGCAATAGCCTGCGACGGATCGGGTTCAACATAAATTTTAGGTTCTATACCCGAGAAATCAGCGACTGAAGTCTGCTCCAAAATCTCTTCTCTTGTTTTACCGACCGTACGTGGAGTAATACCGTGCTCCAGGTTATATTTCATCTGCTTGTCCCGACGTCGATTGGTTTCATCAATCGTTACACGCATACTGTCGGTCATTTTGTCTGCATACATAATCACCCGGCCTTTATCATTCCGGGCAGCACGGCCGATGGTCTGAATCAGCGATCGCTCCGAACGCAAAAAACCTTCCTTATCCGCATCGAGAATTGCAACAAGCGTGACCTCGGGTAGATCAAGTCCTTCACGGAGTAAGTTTACCCCGACCAATATATCAAATTCCCCCAAGCGAAGCCCCCTCAAGATTTCTACACGCTCCAAGGTTTTAATTTCGGAGTGAATATAACGGACTTTTAAATTCAACTTGGTCATATATTTCGAAAGTTCCTCGGCCATACGTTTGGTTAATGTCGTAGCCAACACACGTCCTCCTTCTTTGATGGTTTTATCCACCTCTTCCAGGAAATCATCGACCTGATTGATCGCTGGCCGTACTTCAATAATTGGATCCAAAAGCCCAGTGGGACGAATAACCTGCTCAACAACGACACCTTCGGTCTGCTGAAGTTCATAGTCGCCCGGAGTCGCCGACACATAGATCGTCTGATTCGTTAAAGATTCAAACTCCGGAAAGTTTAAGGGTCTATTGTCCAAAGCTGCAGGCAACCTAAAACCATGCTCCACAAGAGACACTTTACGCGATCGGTCTCCACCATACATTGCACGCAATTGTGGTAAAGTCACATGGCTTTCATCAATGACCAACAGATAATCTTCCGGAAAATAATCTAGCAAACAGAAAGGACGCATCCCCGGTTTACGGCCATCAAAAAAGCGGGAATAATTTTCAATCCCCGAACAATAGCCCAGTTCACGCATCATTTCCAGATCATAGTTAACCCGTTCCTCCAAACGTTTCGCTTCCAGCATCAATCCCTCCTCTTCCAGTTGGGTTTTCCGCTGCATCAATTCATCCTGAATGGCCCAGATAGATTCTTTGAATTTTTCCTTCGGTGTAACGAAGAGGTTTGCCGGAAAAAGAGCAAGATCTTCCATCTTGTTGAGTGTTTTACCCGAAATAGGATCAATCTCACTCAGTTCATCAATTTCATCACCAAAGAAAGAAATACGAATGGCGTTATCCAGGTACGCAGGAAACACATCGACGGTATCCCCTTTAACACGAAAAGTACCGCGCTTAAATTCGGTAGTCGTCCGTGAGTATAAGATCTCAACCAATTTATGCAGGAAAGCATTTCTGGTGACCGTCATACCGACGCCAAAACGAAAAATGGAACGGGAGAAATCCTCTGGATTCCCCATACCATAGATACAGGATACCGAAGAAACAACAACAATATCACGACGGCCTGACATCAATGACGAAGTCGTCGCCAAACGTAATTTTTCGATTTCTTCGTTAATCGCTAAGTCCTTCTCGATATAAGTATTGGTAGAAGCTATAAAAGCTTCGGGCTGATAATAATCGTAATAGGATACAAAATAGTTAACCGAATTATTAGGAAAGAACTGTTTGAATTCACCGTACAACTGAGCCGCCAAAGTTTTATTATGGCTTAAAATCAATGTCGGCTTTTGAGTTTCCTGAATCACATTGGCCACAGTAAAGGTCTTACCCGATCCTGTCACCCCCAAAAGCGTCTGATATTGCTCTGCCTGCTCTACTCCAGCAACCAATTGCTTAATTGCTTCTGGCTGATCGCCGGTCGGCTTATACTCTGATGTCAATTCAAATTTCATATACTTCCTATTTCTTAAAGAAAACTATTTAGGCCTTTTCCAGCAAACATTGCACCAGTAATAGTTTGAGCGGCAAGCTCAAAACAGTTCTTTTAATCCGATGATTTTAATCTGCAAACAGGACGATTTTTCGACATGTGGTCCAGGCCATATCCAGCTATGGTCTAACACAAATTTACTAAAAATTTTACCATTTTACTGCAAACTATAATAATACCATAGATGTTATTACTTTCAATTGATTATTTACTATCTTTAGTTTAACTGAACTAGCACGCACATCATGGTCACTATTCTATCTACCCAAAATAGCATCGCAAATCATTTTATCGCCGAGTTGAGAGATATCACTATTCAACAGGATCGCATGCGCTTTCGTCGGAACCTCGAACGGCTAGGTGAAATTTTTGCTTATGAAATTAGCAAGACAATGGCCTACAGCCCTGTGGAGGTTGAAACGCCATTGGGGGTAGCCAAGACACATCTCTTAATGGAACAGCCCGTACTAGCAACTATTCTCCGGGCAGGCCTTCCTTTTCATCAGGGACTGTTGAATGTCTTTGATCACGCCGACAATACGTTTATTGCGGCCTATCGCCATACCAAAAAGAGCGGCGAGTTTGAAATTCACAAGGAGTATGTCAATACACCCAATTTAGACAACCGGACGGTGATCATCGTGGACCCCATGCTAGCAACCGGAAAAAGTCTTGTTTTATGCTGTAAGGATCTATTGGCCGAATACGACATCAAGGAATTGCACATTGTCGCGGCCATCGCTTCCGAGGAAGGACTGAATCACGTTCAGGCCTTTGTACCCACGGCACATATCTGGGTAGGTGATGTAGACCATGAACTGACATCAAAAGCTTATATTGTACCCGGGCTCGGCGATGCCGGAGATCTAGCCTATGGTGTAAAACATCATTAATGTGGATAAATTATTTAAAACTAAATTAACACTTAGATCATTGAAATTCAGTAAATTTATATCAATGATGAAGTTTAATTTTTTTATATCTAATTTATATCGCTATGAGATGGCAAAAATACAATGGCGAATCCATTCGCTCCACGATTTTCGATGCTGTTGAGGAAGTCATTAAACGAGAAGATGCCCTAGGGAATAAGCTCAAGGTTTATATCGGCACCGATTCCCAAGTCAAGAGAGGCATCATCGACTTCGCGACAGTCATCGTCTTTCTCCGGGAACATAAAGGTGGATTTATGTTTATCCAACGGGACAAAAGACACCATCGAATGAGCATTAAGGAAAGGATGCTGCTCGAAGTCCAAAAATCCATCGATATAGCCTATCAACTCTGCCCCCTCCTCGAAAAACACAAAGTAGACCTCGAAGTCCACGCCGACATCAACACCAATCCAAATTTTCAGTCAAATGTTGCTCTTAAAGAAGCTATGGGCTATATTATGGGTATGGGATTTGTTTTTAAGGCCAAGCCCGAGTCATTTGCCAGTACCAATTGCGCCAATAAACAGGTTCAATAATTGACTATTGGATAGACTTTGTATATTTAGGTGTAATTTTTAGTACACCACATGCAGGATTTTTTTCAGCAGATTGCCAGTCAATTTGCCCAGACCCCTTGGCTCGAATGGTTAGGCACCCTAACTGGCTTTCTTTGCGTCTATTTGGCAGCCAAACAGAATATTTGGAACTGGCCAATCAGCATCATCAGCGTAGGATCTTATGCAATACTGTTTTACGATGCCAAATTATACGGAGATACCGTATTACAATTCTATTTTCTCTCTACCGCGATTTACGGCTGGTATTATTGGATAAAGCGAAAAGAAGAAAAAAAGAAACCCATCGTCAAAGCCAGCGGCAACCAATTGCTCCTCTGCTTTCTAGCCATCATTGTCCTCACGATCTCCATCGGTTATCTTCTCGACAGCAAAACCAATTCTGATGTTCCCTATATTGATGCATTCTGTACTTCGGTCAGTTTTGTCGCCCAGTTCCTGATGACAAGAAAAATTCTTCAGAACTGGCTTCTTTGGGTGTTTGTAGACATTTGTTATATCCCACTCTACATACATAAAGATCTTATGTTGACAGCAGTACTCTATTTTGTTTTTGCCATCATCGCCTGGAATGGCTACCGTGATTGGCAGAAAACCTATAAAAATTTTGCGTAATATTGCCTATCAAAACGATCGATGTGGGAAAAGAATTTATAAAAATTGCTGTTGTTGGTCCCGAGTCTACTGGAAAATCAACGATGGCACAGTTTCTTGCCAAAGAGTTTAAAACGGTATGTGTACCCGAATATTCACGCTATTATTGTCAAAGCCTCAACAATAAATACACCTTACAGGACGAGGTCAATATGTTCTATGGGCAGGTGGCACTCGAGGAAGCACTGGTTCCATTGGCTCAAGGACAGATCCTCATTTGCGACACGACCTTTCTTACAGTAAAAATTTGGTCGGATCATCTTTTCGGTCATACGCCACAGGAAGTTACCGATAAAATCCAGCAACACCCCTACGACCTTTATCTCCTGATGGATATCGATCTGCCCTGGCAGGATGATCCGTTACGAGATTTTCCCGAACAGCGGGATCATTTTATGGAAATCTGGAAAGGTGAATTGAAAGCCCTTCATGCGCAATATCGCATCATCTCGGGGCTAGGTGAGCAGCGTCTCGAAAATGGACTTCGCGCTGTAAAAGATTTTCTGACATTGATTTGAGACAAGTATCTTGACGAAGCTGCCTTTTACAGTTATATTTGTAGACATAAAGTATAGCCTAGATCTGCATCGATTAAAATTGCCTGATCAATAGCGAAGTCTTTATGGTGTACAATTGAAATAGAATATTAACATTTTTACTAGAAAAAATAATGTATCCAGAATATTTAGTAACTCCAATGCGTCAAGAGTTAGTTGATGCAGGATTCGAAGAATTAAAAACACCTGAAGCAGTTGACAATGCAATCGCATCAGAAGGAACTGTTTTTGTGGTTGTCAACTCTGTATGTGGTTGTGCTGCTGCAAACGCACGTCCTGCTGCAAAAGCAGCTGTGAAAAACGAAAAACACCCCGCTAAATTAGTGACTGTTTTCGCAGGTATGGAAACTGATGCAGTAAACACTGCTCGTAATTACATGTTGCCTTACCCTCCATCTTCTCCAGCAATGGCTTTATTTAAAGATGGAAAATTGGTACATATGATTGAAAGACATATGATTGAAGGTCGCCCGGCACAAATGATTGCTGACAATTTAGTCGCAGCATTTGACGAGTACTGCTAATCACATATTTTGATTTTTGAATAAAAAGGCTTTCCAAGTTATTTGGAAAGCCTTTTTTGCTGTCGCCTCTCCTACACGCTCAACAAACGATAAGTAGACAGAGGCCCTTTCCCGAAGGCGATTCAATCTGTCAAAAATCTCAAACCTGAGCTCGAACCTACCTAGCCGCTAGCCCAGATGCCGTTTATTAAAACCTTTTTCCTATTTTTAGGATATGAAAACCTTTCCAATAATCATTCTTTTGTTCTGCTGGACGATCATTGCATGCTCTCCGCAAACCAAAGTGGACCTTATTGTATATCATGCACAAGTATATACCGTAGATTCCACGTTCAGCACGGCACAGGCATTTGCGATCCAAGATGGTAAATTTATAGCCATCGGTTCCGATGATGAAATACTGCGAAAATATAAAGCAAAAGAAAAGATTGACGCAGAAGGAAAAGCCATTTACCCCGGATTTTATGATGCGCATGCACATTTGTTTGACGAAGCCGAATTAATGGATCAAGTCGATCTCAACGGGGCTGATTCCTTCGAAGAAGTGATTCAACGTGTCAAAAACTACAGGCAAAAAAATCCAGACAAAACCTGGCTGATCGGTGGTGGCTGGGATCAAAATCGCTGGAAAGATAAGGCTTTTCCCACCAAAGATTTATTGGATAAGGCATTTCCTGATATTCCCGTTTATCTTATGCGGGTAGATTATCATGCGGCAGTCGCCAATTCCAAAGCGCTGGAATGGGCCAAATTAACGAGTATCCCTAGCATCCACGGTGGCGTGGTCGGAGGGACCAACAACATACCAAATGGTCTTTTGATCGACAATGCAATGGACCTTGTCAATAAGACAATCCCTGTTCCCGACGAAAAGGAATACCTAAGAATGATCAAACGCACACAGGACTTTACTTTCCGTAGGTCTCACCTCAATTGTTGATGCAGGTTTGTCGAAAGAAAGACTTGAGCTTTTAAAAAAATACTATCGGGAAGGAGAATTGAAATTTAGAGATTATGCCATGATCCTTGGCAACCCTCAAAATATTAAATCATTTATCGACCAAGGTTTCTATGAGACCGATCGGTTCGAAATCAAAGGCTTCAAGTTACTTGCTGATGGCGCGCTGGGTTCCCGTGGAGCCTGCCTCCTTGCCCACTACCATGATGCTCCCACGCATGGTTTTCTACTTCATAGTCCACAGGAGTATGAAGAAATGATCAAACAGATCGCTGCGAGCAAATTTCAGGCAAATACCCATGCCATAGGAGATTCGGCCAATCGGATCATTTTGGATATCTACGGCAAATACCTGCACAATAAGGATGACCGTCGATGGCGTATTGAGCACGCCCAGATCATATCGCCAACAGATTTTGATAAGTTCCGGAAATATCAGATCATCCCTTCTGTACAGCCCACACATGCTACCTCTGATATGTACTGGGCCAAAGATCGTCTTGGTGCAGAACGTATGAAAGGTGCCTATGCTTATAAGCACCTATTGCAGGAATATGGCAAACTCGCGCTCGGAAGCGATTTTCCTGTCGAGCATTTCAACCCGCTCTACGGGTTCCATGCAGCGGTGGCCCGCGTCGACAAACAAGGGTACCCAGACCATGGATTTCAGATGCAAGATGCCATAAGCCGTGAAGATGCCCTCCGAGGAATGACGATCTGGGCGGCATACTCTTGTTTTCAGGAAAAGAAACGCGGCAGCATCGAAGTTGGAAAAGATGCAGATTTTGTTATCCTCGAAAAGGATATCCTAAAAATTCCAAATGAGCAGTTACGAAATGTAAAAACAAGTCGGACCGTCATTGCTGGCGAGACAGTTTTTAATAGGGAACACGAATAGAACCACCCAATAACTCGTTAGGAGCAAGCTTTATACTTGTCTCTTTTCATTTGCTTACCTAAGATTACGTGTGAAAATGAAATAAATTTTATGATTTACGAATATTTCGTATATTTACGATATAAACATATTATTATGAAATATTCATTATCAATCCTATTATTTCTAGTTGCACAGCTTCTATATGCGCAAGAGAACCCACAAGCGCTTGCGAAAGTACATTACGAATTCAAACATGTAAACGACAGTACCCAGCGCGATCAATTTATACGTGATGAAACAGTGGTTTACTTCAATCAGCAAGCAAGTTATTACACCTCCTACTCTTCCAGGCGCATGCAAGATGAGGTCAAAAAACAAATGGAGGATCCGGGTTTCGACGGTACGCTAACCATTATTACACGCTCGTCACCATCAAGCTCTTCCTATTTATTAGATGCCGATCAAAACAAAATGACCGAAGTGGTCAGCGTTGCCAGTGACAAATTTGCCATTCCACAGACCTACCCTACACAAGATTGGGAAATACTAGGTGACCGTAAAGAAATCGGTGGCTACGATTGTCAGAACGCGAAAACCACATTCAAAGGCCGGACCTATATTGCCTGGTTTACAACCGAACTGCCGTTTTCCTATGGTCCCTGGAAACTCCATGGTCTTCCCGGTCTAATCCTGGATGCCCGAGACACAAAAAATGAAGTAATTTTTGCATACGCTGGATTCGACAAAATTGAGGATGGCAAAACATCGGTCGCTCTGCCGCAGAATGTCATCACAACCACTGCAGAAGAAGTAAAAAAAATTCAGGAAGCCTTTAAGGCCAATCCACAAGCTTATATGCAAGCGCAGTCGGGAAAAAACAGAACCATCAGTGTAGGTTCATCAGGAAACATGGCTGTGGTTAAATCCAGTTCCGGCTCCGGAGGAGGCTCCCCGCTTGGTGCTTTGGATCCGTCAAAAATAAAGAGTTTCAATATTTCAAAAGACGATAAATACAAACCTTCAAAAGTTACCAATAACCCGATAGAGCTGACGCCTTAATGAAAGTATTTCTATGTTTATTTATATTCGTTTTGCTTGGGCAAATAACCTTTGCCCAGCAAACGATTAGCGGAACGGTACAAGTGGATAAAACACTCCATCCTGTACCCTTTGCCAGTGTCAATATCCTTTCAGAAAATAAAATTATCGCCTTCAAACCAACGGATAAAGAGGGCCGCTTTACCATTACATTAACAAAGGAATATACAAACATCTACCTGCAGATCAATCACCTGACCTACGAAAAATTTGAGCTTAAACTTGGCCCACAGGCATCAAACCTTCGAATTGCTCTTGTCCCAAAAACAAATCTTTTGCAAGATGTAATTGTAAAAAGCAAACCTAAAGTCACCCGCTCCAATGATACCATCTCCTACGATGTCGGCTCCTTTGCCAAAGAGGAAGACCGGAATATCGGTGATGTCATCAAGCGTCTTCCGGGCATGGAAGTGACCGAATCTGGGCTGATTAAATATCAGGACAAAACTGTTTCTAAACTTTACATCGACGGAGACGACCTATTGGAAAATCGTTATGGAGTCGGTACACGTACTATCCCCCACAAAATGGTGAAGGACATTCAAGTACTCGACAACCACGAACATTATAAGGTACTTAAAAATAAAAGATTTACAGAGGACGTTGCCATTAACCTGGTTATTAAAGACGAAGCAAAGCTAAAACTCACGGGACAGGCCAAAATCGGTGCTGGTACGCCCAATCTCTATGATCCCGAACTGAATTCCATCTTATTCAACAAAAAAGTAAAGATGCTCAATGTCCTCAGCGGGAATAATACCGGTAAAGATCTTTCTGGGGATATCATCGGTGGCAATCAGTCATCTTTATTGGCCAAATTTGGCAACTCGGCCATCAATAATCTGCTGGCGACCAGTACAACAGGCAGCCCCAACATCCCTAAAAATAATTATTATTTCAACAATACAGGCTTACTCAATACCAATAACTTATATAATCTCAAAAATGGCTGGCAATTAAAGTCAAATATTCAGGTATTATACGATACCGATAAGCAAAATAATGCCTCCAGTACACAATACCTGCTCGATGAGGGTGATGTTTATTTTAATGAACAAAATCACATCAAAACCAAGAAATGGTTAGGAGCAGCTAGGCTTTCAGCCTCCACCAATACCGAACAGAAGTATGCGAGCAATGCCCTGTCATTTGAATATGAAAAGAGAAATATTAAAGCCCTATTGACTAATTCTTCCGGCCAAATCGACCAATTCCAAAAACACCACATTAAGGGATTCAGTAACTTGTTCAGTTATATTCCACAACTTAAAAATAACGACATCATTGCTATTAACTGGTCTCTAAATTATGGCAGCAAGCCACAGTCTTTACAGATTTATCCAGGTGTTTTTCCTGAAATACTAAACGATAGTATTCCCTATAAAAGTAGTCTCCAGCAAATTGATGTACCCTCATTTTTTACAGAGATCAGTACAGGCTATCGCTTCAATAAAGGCAAGATCAAGCAATATTATCAAGTTGGGGTAAATATTGATCGCCAGCATTTCAACTCTTTACTAACCATAGCGGACAATGACCAAGGTAGCCGGTCACTCGGAGAAAGGATGCATAATGATCTGCATTGGAACAGAACTCAGACATTCATTACACCACAATATTCCTGGAAAAACAATAAGTTCGAAACCCAGCTGGATATTCCGGTCACTTATCTATTTACACATTATGAAGATGAAAGCCAGCAGCTGATGAACTCCAAAAATTCATTGCTAATCAATCCCAATCTAAAAGCGCGATGGCAAGTTTCTCAGGAGGACTATCTTCAATTTAGCTATCAATATAGCCAAGACATTGGCAACATTGAAGACATATACCGTGGAGTAGTATTGCGCAACTATAGAATGCTCAGCCAGAATAATGCGGCACTCAACGAGTCCAAAAAACATGCATTTAACCTCAATTACAATTTGGCCCGTACCCTAAAGGTATTGTTTGCAAATGTAGGCATCAGCTATTCAAGATCACTTTCGAATACGATATTATCCACTATTATAAAAAATAATATCACCGAAAATATAGTGGTCAATATGGACAACCTTCAGGCAAGATGGTCCTCGCAGATCGGATTCGACAAATACATTTTCCCTTTGGCAAGTACGCTCAAATTAAAAGGAAGTATTTCCTATTTCAAATACAATCAATTGTTAAATAATGCCATCGTTCCTATTCGAAGCATAAGCTATTTATTTCAACCAAGTCTGGAGGCCAAACTATTTAAATCTTATAACATTTCCTACTCAGGAATGTTCAATTGGAATAAGAGTAAACAAGAAGGGTTAAGCAGTACGATCCAAAATAACACCACGACAATGATGCATAACCTGGGTTTTCCGGCGAGCCCGTTCAAAAATGGCTTTATGCGTGTCAATCTTCGTAATCTAGCCACTTTTCAAACGAACATGCGGAACGCAAGTTATACTTTTATAGACTTTTTCACACGCTATAAAGTCAACAAATGGAAAATGGACCTTGAATTGGAAATAAATAATCTGGCCAATATAAAAAACTATCGTACCTACATGACGACCGCCAATATGATTGCCCAGAATGAATTTGAGCTTCGTGGAAGAACCATTTTACTGCGTACAGTTTTTAACCTCTAAAGCACTAGTCCACATCAGTAAGCGGCAATTGAATTAGTATACGCATCCCCCTATAGACGAATAGCTTTTCATCGAAAGCTTTTTATTTTCAAGCCTGCCATAGTTTTGAAAATGGGCAAAAGACTTTTTAACTCACCAAAGCGGGTATTTTCAGAAAAAAGAAGCCTGAGCGAAAAATCACTCAGGCTTCTTTTTTATATCTTGCAAAGATAATTCCACTATAAGGCGAAATATACCTTCCAAAAATACTTTAAACCCGTTTTCTATTGCATGTCGAATAAATGTTTTTCAGCATGGTAAGATGAACGTACCAATGGTCCAGATTCCACATACTTGAATCCCATTTCCAAACCGATTTTCTGATATTTCTCAAACTGCGCCGGTGTAATCCACTCAATAACCGGATGGTGAGCTTTTGTAGGCTGTAAATATTGACCCAAGGTCAAAATGTGTACGCCAACATTATATAGATCTTGCATGGCCTCGATCACATCTTCTTCTGTTTCACCCAAACCAAGCATAATACCTGATTTTGTGCGGAGACCAGCTTCAGAAATTCTGCGCAGGCATTCCAATGAACGATCATATTTCGCTTGAACACGAACTTCTCTTGTCAGACGGCGGACGGTTTCCAAATTGTGGGAAACAACCTCAGGGCGAACTGCGATCACGCGGTCTAAATTATCCCATTGTCCTTTAAAATCAGGCAAAAGTGTTTCCAAAGTCGTTTCAGGACTTTCTCTGCGGATAGCGTTGATGGTCTCGGCCCAAATAATTGAACCACCATCCTTTAGATCATCACGATCCACTGACGTTATCACACAATGCTTTACCTGCATTAATTTAACCGAATTCGCTACGCGGTTTGGTTCATCCAAATCTACGGCTAGCGGACGGCCAGTTGCCACAGCACAAAATGAACAGGAACGTGTACAGATATTTCCCAAAATCATGAAGGTTGCCGTTCCAGCACCCCAACATTCGCCCATATTCGGGCAATTTCCACTCTCACAAATCGTATGTAATTTATGCTCGTCTACAAGACTTCTGACATGTCTATATTCTTTACCAACAGGCAATTTGACACGCAACCAATCAGGCTTGCGCTGTGCAGGAGTTGCCGGAATAACTGGAAGTTCAATCATACAACAAAGTTAAGGATTAAAAATGTAATTTTTAACCGTCAATTTGTTGGTTTTATATCATAAAAAATGACCGATTGTCGGCTTTAATAGAATAATGAAACAAAAATTAGGATATTTGTGTTGATTATCATTAATCTAATAACAAAACTATGCGACTGAGCCAATCTTTATCCATGTTGTTACTTGGGGGTGCATCCATCTTTGCTGCACAGGCCCAAACCAACTTTGACATCATACCCAAACCTTCGAAAATTACATTGGCTACGGGGACATATGCTATCCCTGCGCATCTTCCGGTTATTGTTTCAGATGAGTTTCAGGAAACCACCCAATTGCTTACTGAACACCCTGCAATCAAAAGTTTAGCCGTCGAAGTACTCAAGAAAAATAAAAAAGCTCCAAAAGAAGGCTTTCGTATTATCAAAGCAGTCGATGCAGACAATCTCAGCAAAAATGCCTATTCCATCCAGATTGATGAAAAAGGCCTGCTGCTCAGGGCTTGGAATGTACCTCAGATGATCAATGGGATCTACACCATCATTCAATTAGGCTATCTACAAGCTGACCCAAGTAAAATAGCCTTTGCGACAATTATTGATGAACCACGATTTACCTACCGTGGTCTACACCTCGATGTGTCACGCCATTTTATGCCATTGTCTTTTGTAAAAAAGTATATCGACATCATGGCTATTTATAAATTCAACAACTTTCATTGGCATTTAACGGATGGCGCTGGATGGCGGCTTGAGATCAAAAAATACCCCGAGCTAACACAAAAGGCTGCCTGGCGTACGCATACAAGCTGGAAAGATTGGTGGAACAATGGCCGTCAATACGTCGAAAAAGGCTCACCAAACGCTAGTGGTGGCTTCTACACGCAGGAAGAAGCACGCGAACTGGTCGATTACGCAGCTCGTAAAGGAATCAATGTGATTCCTGAGATAGAAATGCCAGGGCATTCGGAAGAAGTACTGGCCGTTTATCCCGAACTCTCCTGCTCCGGCAAACCCTATAGCCAAGGGGAATTCTGTATTGGCAATGAAAAAACCTTTGAATTTCTAAAGAATGTACTGGATGAAGTTCTCACCATATTTCCCTCCCAATACATCCATATCGGCGGCGATGAGGCCGAGAAAAAACACTGGGAGGCCTGCCCCAAAGATCAAGCGCTTATGCAAAAAGAAGGATTAAAATCTGTCGATGAACTGCAAAGCTACGCCATCAAACAAATGGACCTCTACCTACAATCAAAAGGCAGAAAGCTTATCGGTTGGGATGAGATTCTACAGGGCGGTCTCACCGAAGGTGCTACAGTCATGAGCTGGCGCGGTGAAGATGGAGGCATAAAGGCTGCTAATTCCGGCCACGATGTCATCATGACCCCGGGGTCACACCTCTATTTTGATTCCTATCAGACTGACCCTAGAACACAGCCTGAAGCCATCGGCGGATACCTGACACTAGACAAGGTCTATTCCTATGATCCTATTCCAGCGGCTATACAAGGAGATAAAGCTAAGCATATCCTTGGTGCGCAAGCAAATATATGGACTGAATATGTGCCTACCACAGAGCATCTGGAATATATGGTATTCCCACGTGCGCTGGCCTTATCAGAGGTCAATTGGACAAATAAGGATACGAAGAGCTGGACAGACTTTCAGCGGAGGCTGCAATCACATTACAAGCTATTACAGGATCTGAACGTTAACTATTATCGTCCTTCATTTAATGTTGCCTATACTGCAACATATAATGCGGCTAAAAATAATAATAAAATTACACTGACAACGGAGCAGCTGAAAACAAATCAGATCCGCTATACGATCGACAGCAGTGAGCCGACGATCCAATCTACCCCCTATACCGGTCCATTTGAATTAAGCTCAACAGGACATATCAATGCGGCTTATTTTCAAGATTCGATCAAAATCGGCCCTACACTTTCCTTTGATATCGATATCCACCGTGCCATTGGAAAAAAAGTGACTTACAATACACAATGGGTGGGATATCCGGCACAAAAAGATTCTACCTTAACAAACGGAATCATGGGCGGTCTTTCTTATCATGATGGCCAATGGCAAGGATTTACAAGCCCAATTGACATCGTTGTCGATATGGAACGGCGCGAAGAAATCCATCAAGTTTCCATGAACTTCATGCAGATGATTGGCCCCGGTGTCTACATGCCCGGAGAAATGGAAGTGCTACTTTCAGACAATGGCCGTACATTCCGATCGGTAGGAACAATCAAAAATGATATATCCGACAAAGAATCCAAATTGACGTTCAAACGGTTTGAGCTCAAGCTGGACAAGGCACAACAGGCGCGTTATATAAAAATCAAAGCCAGCAACCCCAAAAAGGGTTACTTGTTTACGGATGAAATCATCGTTTATTAAACACATCAGGTAGTATTTCTCTAAACCTGTAAGTCTATTGATTTGTGTTTTCTCATTAAAGTATCAATGAGTTTACTAAGTCCGCTTATCGAAGAAAAAACCTTCCAGATTTCAGAGCATCAACAGCTATAAAATCTGGAAGGTTTTATACAAATTGGAAAACATTCCACTTACGTTTTGCAATTCATGTATGTTTTTTAGAACCCACTTTTCTAAACAACCACTTTTTTTGAAATATTCTTAAAATAAATA
>JALAGS010000122.1 GCA_022712315.1 Sphingobacterium sp.
TAACACTGCATTTAATACAGCTGGTGTACAATTCATTATAAACCCTTATGATGAAATTGCTTTATCCAAAGCAGTTGAGTTGGCTGAAGGTGGAAAAGGAACCGTAACTGTCATCAATGTGGGCGATGCATCTACAGATGCAACCATTCGAAAAGCATTGGCAATTGGCGCAGACAATGCTGTACGGATTAACGCCGTTCCGCGCGATGCTTGGTTTGTTGCGAATCAGATAGCACAATATGCCAAAGACAATGCATTTGATTTGATCTTAACCGGCCGCGAATCAATCGACTATAACGGTGCTCAAGTGGGAGCAATCGTAGGAGAACTGCTGCATATCCCTTCTGTTTCCATTGCCAAAAAAGTTGACATTGCGGGCGACGCAGTCACAGTTGAGCGCGAGATTGAAGGTGGAAAAGAAGTATTGACAGCAAAGCTGCCAATCGTCATTGGCACTGCAGAAGGTGTTGCCGAGCCAAAAATACCTAATATGCGTGGTATTATGAGTGCGCGGACCAAACCATTGGATGTGCTGGAACCTTCCGCAATAGACGTTCTTGAACACATTGTCAGCTATGAGACGCCCGCTCCACGGGGTACAGTCAAACTTGTTGACGCTGCCGAGGTAGAAAAATTAGTTTCTCTTCTTCACGACGAAGCTAAAGTTATTTAATCTTTAAACGCTAAAACACTATGTCTATACTCGTATATGTAGAAAATACTGATGGAAAATTCAAAAAATCAGCTTTTGAAGTTGTTTCTTATGCAAAATCCATCGCCGATAACATACAGACTGATCTTGTGGCTATTTCAATCGGAAATGTCGCTGATGACGAACTTGCTGGTTTAGGCAAGTACGGTGCTTCCAAAGTATTAAATGTCAATAATGAACAACTTGCTTCTTTTGTAAACCAAGCGTATGCAAGCATCATTGCTGAAGCCGTAAAAAGTACCGGTTCAAAAATACTTGTGCTGTCCAACTCATTCTCAGGTAAGGGACTCGCTCCACGTATTGCAGCCAAATTGGAGGCTGGTCTGGCCGATGGCGCACTCGAATTGCCGACCATTAATGGCGACAAACTGACTGTCAAAAAAACGGCATTTTCCAATAAGGCTTTCGCTACGCTCGAACTAACCTCGGATATAAAAGTCATCGCACTTAGTCCAAATGCTTATGAAACAAAAGAGACCGGTGGTAGCGCAAATGTCGAAACTTTTGCCCCGAATATTGACCAAACAGATTTTACAACTATGGTCAAAGAGATTGTTCGTGCAACAGACAAAATATCCCTACCGGAAGCTGAAATCGTCGTCTCTGCCGGCCGTGGTCTAAAAGCACCTGAAAACTGGGGGATAATTGAAGAACTCGCCGATGTGCTTGGCGCGGCTACAGCCTGTTCAAAACCCGTATCCGATGCTGGCTGGCGCCCGCATTCGGAGCACGTAGGCCAGACAGGTATTGTAGTGAGTCCCAATCTCTATATCGCAATCGGTATCTCCGGAGCAATCCAGCATTTGGCTGGAGTAAGCTCATCCAAAACAATTGTTGTCATCAATAAAGATCCAGAAGCGCCCTTTTTCAAGGTGGCCGACTATGGAATTGTAGGCGATGCCTTCGACGTCGTTCCGAAATTAACGCAAGCATTGAAGGCTTACAAAGGTATTTAAAGCTTTCATCCAATATATTCTCCCCATTTATCCAAAATGAATGGGGAGTTTTTAGTTGTTATAATTGCATATAAAAGCAAATTTATCTAAGTTTGTAGACCGCTTTGGAATTAAAATGAAGAAAATCAGATTAGATATCGTTGGTTTATCCTATAGTCAAACACAATCTGGCGCTTATGCTCTTGTATTGGGAGAAGTGGAGGGCAACAGAAGATTGCCCATCATCATCGGCAGCCATGAGGCTCAAGCTATTGCTATTCGGATAGAGAAAATGATTCCTAGTCGTCCGCTCACACACGACCTATTTCAATCTTTTGCAGATTCTTTTGGTATTAAACTCATTGAAGTACTGATCTATAATTTGATTGAAGGGATATTTTATGCTAAAATTATCTGTTCCGACGGCAACAAGATTGTAGAAATTGATGCCCGCACATCCGATGCAGTTGCACTGGCTGTACGGTTTGAAGCTCCAATCTATGCCTACGAATTTATTATGTCCTCTGCTGGAATTATCATTGAAGGACATGAGTTTGCATTTTTGGAAAACCTGGACAAATCCAACAAAGTTCAGGATCCAAGTGTTGTTGAGGTCGAAGAAAAAACACCTTCAAAATCCCCACAAAATCCTTTCTCCTCGTTGACAGATGAGCAACTGGAGCAAGCACTTAATCAGGCATTGACCGAAGAAAACTACGAGCAGGCTGCCTTGATTAGGGATGAGATTTCCAAAAGAAAATAACTCCTTTCATTAAAGCGAAATAAAAATTTTAAATAACATCGATTTATGTCTATTAAATTAAGATTGACCATTATGAGCTTCTTTCAGTTCTTTGTCTGGGGAGCATGGTTGATTACAATAGCAAACTATTGGTTTGGCACAAAACAATGGGATGGTACACAATTTGGAGCTATTTTCGCAACCATGGGGATCGCTTCTTTATTTATGCCTACCCTGATGGGAATTATCGCCGATCGTTGGATAAATGCCGAAAGATTATATTTTATCCTTCACTTATGTTATGCGGGTGTTTTATTCTATTTACCGCAGGTAAATGATCCAAACACTTTTTTTTATGCAATGCTAGCGGCGATGTGTTTTTATATGCCCACTTTGGCCCTATCCAACTCCATTGCATATACGGCATTGAATGAAAATAACTACGATTTGGTCAAGGCATTCCCCCCTATCCGGGTATTCGGAACGATAGGCTTTATCGTCGCCATGTGGATCACCAATTTAACCGGCAACAAGGCTACAGCTTATCAATTTTATATCGCCGGAACCGCAGCGCTGGCTTTAAGTCTCTATGCTTTTACGCTACCTAAATGTCCACCAAAAAAGTTACAACAGGAAGATGCCTCCTGGACACAACTATTAGGCTTAGAGGCATTTAAACTTTTCGGAAATTATAAAATGGCTTTATTTTTTATTTTTTCCATGTTCTTGGGGGCCGCACTCCAACTGACCAATGCCTACGGTGATGTATTCTTGGATGAATTTAAATTCTATCCTAAATTTGCAGAATCTTTCGTTGTGAAATATTCGACTATCATTATGTCGATTTCCCAGATATCCGAGACACTATTTATTTTGGCTATTCCATTTTTTCTCAAAAGATTCGGTATAAAAAAGGTCATGCTGATTTCGATGTTAGCCTGGGTATTACGTTTTGGATTATTCTCGTTTGGTGACCCTGCAGGCGGACTTTGGATGATTGTATTATCCTGTATCGTCTATGGTATGGCATTTGACTTCTTTAATATCTCAGGTTCATTATTTGTCGAAACTTCGACAACATCAAGCATACGCAGCTCGGCACAAGGTTTGTTTATGATGATGACAAATGGTTTTGGTGCCGTTGTAGGCAGTTTTGCATCGGGTTGGATCATTGACCACTACTTTACCAAAAGTTTTCAAAACAGCAAAGATCTCGCACAATATTTAGATACAACAATCGACAACACCCATTTTTTACATTTTCTGCAGGAAAAGAGTATCTCAATCTTACCTGACGGCATGTTAAGTGGTAACCTCATGCTGAAAGACTGGCATGACATCTGGCTAGCTTTTGCCATCTACACCTTGGTTATAGCAGTCCTTTTTGCAGTCTTCTTTAGACATAAACACGAGCGTGAACCGCTCAATTCAAAATAACAAAAAGCCGCTAATTGCGGCTTTTTGTATATTTGTAACATGCAAAGCACAGCAACGGAATTATTCAAAGATTCTCAATCCCACATCTATAATTGGACATTTCAATGGATTAAACAATTTGGCCTTGATAATCAGGGGAGTCATTTTGTTAACTCGATCCTTTTACTCTTACTGGTTGTCTTGTTTTTGATCATCATTGACTATTTCACCAAAAGAACATTACTCCTGTTAACAATCAAAGCCATCAGACGTAGTACAAACCGCTTTGATGATCTGTTGATCCGTAATAAAACACTGAAACTTGTTGCTCATTTTGTTCCGATATTAGTGGCACAATATATCATGCCCATTATCTTCATGGGTTTTCCAACCTGGAAAGAAAACAGCAATAAAATACTTGACATAGCCACGACTGTCGTCAGTTTATTGATTATTCATTCGCTCCTGAAAAGTTTGCGGGATATGCTGCGCATGAAGAAATCTTTTGCAGACAAACCTCTGGAGAGTTATTTACAGGTCTGTCAGATTATCTTATTATTTATCGGCGGAACGATCTGCTTTTCAATATTGACAGGAAAATCTCCCTGGTCTTTCTTATTATCCTTGGGTGCCGCATCCGCAATTCTGATGTTGGTATTCAAAGACACTATACTAGGATTTGTTGCCAGTATACAAGTTTCGGCCAATGACTCCATCCGTGTCGGAGATTGGATAGAGATGCCCAAATATGGCGCCGATGGAACGGTCAAAGAGATTAACCTCAATAATGTAAAAGTACAGAACTTTGATAAGACCATTACGACGATACCAACACATACGCTATTGTCGGATTCGTTCAAAAATTACAGGGGCATGCAGCAGTCGGGCGGTAGGCGCTTAAAGCGGGCCATAAATATCAAAATTTCCACGATTCGATTTTTAGAAAATGAAGAAATTGAAAAACTCAAAAATATACAGATCCTGCGGCCGTATATCGAAGAGCGCGCCAGGACAATTGACCAATTCAACACCCAACAGCAAATAGATCAGTCAAGCCCCATAAATGGTCGCAAAATGACAAATCTAGGGATGTTCAGAGCTTACACACTCACCTATTTACGTCAAAACCCCAATATCCACAAGACCATGCCCCTGATGGTGCGTCAGCTTGCTTCAACCGAACACGGTGTTCCAGTCGAACTTTATTTCTTTGTAAACGATATCCGCTGGGAATATTACGAAGGAATTGTTTCGGATGTATTCGACCACCTATTTGCCGCCACAAAATACTTCGACCTGGAGATCTTTGAAAATCCGGCATCGGATGATTTTCGGCGTGCTATCCGGCATAAAAGCCTTCATGACTTCGCAGACCAACAACAATAAAAGCGAACGGAATGTTCTTTCTGGCCAATAACGTCAGACACTTTCAGAAGAAAATATCGCTGTCGAACCAAGTGTTCAGCCGAACTATGTGTTCATATATTGCTAAGGTTCATACCAAACGAATTACCAGGCAAAACCTTGTCTGCATAAATCAAATGAACTGTAAGAACAGGCCAGCCGAGAAGCAGTTAAATGCTGGTATCGTAAGATAGCCTAAAAGGTATAAAACAGTGAAAGGTAATCTGGGGAGATTACCTTCACTTTAAAAACAAACTAAATTTTCAGACGTGTTTCACAACAGATCTACACATTAACCCTAACTCTTTATGAATCAAAAATTACTCTACACAAATATAGGATCGTTATGTTAAGTGCATCTTAAGCTATCTTTAAACTTAAAACAACTCTACAAATGGTTATTTATCTCACCTCAATAGTCTTTGTTGCCAGGTGTACTCTATTGAAAAGATCAATCGCCTGAACCTCAATCTGATATTTACCAGCTTTAAGTTTGGGCAAATTAGCTGTCCACAGATGACTGGATTTTTCGGGGTTCGAAGGTCTACGCGTATTCTTTAATTCAGTTGCTGTATCGTATTTAGCAAGAGAATTTAGGAATGCCGGATCGTTTTCATTGACAAAATCCATTTCCTTCCATTCGCCCTGATTGATTCTATACGTTACCTTGTCACCTTCCTTTCCAATGAAAAAATTAGCGTATATCGGATATCTCTTTGTGTATTTTTCTGGAACGACCGATGCGCCATATAAATCGATCTGATACGTTGCTGGCTTACCGACAACCTTATAATCAAAACTGTATTGGTTGCCCTCGATTTTTAAGATGGCATACCCTTTTGGTGTACCGTCCCGCATTGTAGAAACAGGAATTCCCTTTTCATTCAACTCGCCTGAATACCAGTCGCCAGAGGTCGTACCCACATTATACTCGTGATGTGGCTTTTCTTGTTTCCATCCTTCGTTTTGCCCATAAAAATATTGCCGCTGAAAGTGTGTATGCGCGGATAAAGACAAGGTATGCTTAAATGGAGCCAAAATATCGAACAGACGTTGTCTATCTTCGTTACGAAAGACATCCGAGTTTTGATGGTATAAAGGAATATGAAATGCCAACACAATCAATTTATCTTTAGCAACGTTTTTTAAGTCATTTTCCACAAAATCAAGCTGATCTTTACGGAATCCGCCTAAATAACCTTTACCTGTCCGTGGATTCGGATAAATGATATTATCAAGAATGATAAAATGCGTATTTCCATAGTTGAACGCATAATTATTGGGGCCAAACGTCCGCTCGAACGATTCATCGGAGAGGCTATCCACTTTAGCATCATAGTTCATATCGTGGTTTCCCATGACATTATACCATGGCAAGCCCATCGTGGAAATCACCGATTTATATTTTGGCTGAAGTGAAAGATCGTCTCCCACCAAGTCGCCTAAGCTTATTCCGAATTTCGCAATTGTCTTATCGGAAATTTCATTGATCACACCATTTTTGAAATAGGCCAGTTCTTCCTCCGTGTAAGCCTGTGGATCACCAAAAACAAAAGCTGAAAACTTAGGATCCTCATCTTGTTGATACATTGCAAAATTTACAGCAGCAGGGATTTTTCCTGTAGCAGCAACAGCAGGGTATTTTGAAACTGGACTACCGTTTACCTTATGGATATAATAGAATTTTGGGTGGTTATTTTCATCCAAGGGCAAAGCATAGCCTGTTGGTTTAACCACAAAAATGATGTTGTCATTTCCAACGGGCAATTGGTAATTACCATCTTTATCAGTCGTTGTCACTTCACGCCCGTTACTAACAGAAACAGACGCAATGCCTTGTTCGTTTTTATCTAATTTTCCGTTCTTGTTTGCGTCCAGATAAACTTTTCCTTTTGCAAAATCTTGCGCCTGCACAGCGTTTACGCATGCCCAGGAAATTGCTAGTGCCAAAAATGCTTTCATATGAAATTTTGTTTTGGCGCTAAAGTATTCGATTCAGGTTAACAGAGTATAAAGAGAATATAAAGAATTTATCAAAAAAACAAAGGAAGCCATTTAATACTCCTGTATTAATTAATCCATATTTGACAGTATCGTTATAGGGACTTTATCCGTGTTTTATACGTATTCATCCGAATGAGGTCCCTATCAGGTCCCTATTAAGTCCCTATAAAATCCCCATTAACATATATGTTGTTGGCCGGTTAAATCCTTCTTCCATCCTTTGTTTTCAGACGGATATTCGGCACAAAAAAAGAGAAACCAATGACTTGATTTCTCTCTTTACCCTTAGGGCCTATTTCTTAACTATCTGGCTTGCGCAGTTGCCAACATGCGGTTGACTTCATCGATCATTGATTTTGCTGCATCGTGCATCCGAGGGTTGCCTGCAAAATCTGCATCCAAAGTGATATGCTTGGACTTATCTTTATAGTTGAACTCTAAATAAAAACGTGGGACTTTAGAATTTGTTGAATCCTGCTGCCATTCAGGACCGGTCATATCAGTATCCAAGTTCCAAAAGCCGAGCTCCATTGCTTTGCGATGCAGGTATAATAAATCGTCTTTTGTAAATTTTACAGTATCGGTAATTAGAGAATCTTTTTTGTCTAAATATTTATAGATACGTGTTTTTGAATTGTATTCGTTGACCATGTGGTTCGGCTCGCCATATTTGAATTCAATGGATTCAAAATCGGCAAAACGAAAAGGGGCATTTTTGATCATATTACTGTAGTAATAAACACAATACATCAAAAACGGCACAATAATACAAAGGCCCAAAAAAATCTTCTTACTCTTGATTGTCATTTCTATAAAATTTTGACAAAAATAAGGATTTATACAGGGTATAAAAGTTTATATCAAGATATGACATAAAACCTACATGAAATTCACGCGTTTAGATATTGGGAGAGCCCGCGTCAACAAAGGTCTTCGCATACCAACTGTCGGAAAGATCAGAGATAATAACACCTTTCCGTGTCGAAACATGAACGAACTTATTATTATGCAGGTATACACCAACATGATCTATTCCATTTCGTCCGAAAGAAAAAAACACGAGATCTCCTTCTTCAAGTTTATCGACCTTTTTTCTCTTTACTATTCCTTCCATGTCACGCGAAGTCCGCGGCAAATTCCCTTTGTATACTTCAATATAGAGCAGATTAACAAATCCCGAGCAATCTACCCCCGATTTGGTCTGTCCACCCATACGATGCGGTATCCCCATCCAATCGTCAATAAAGGAATAAAGATGCGGATTTAGTTTTTTGGCACTCACATTGAGCAAGTCTGCATAATTGTCAAGTTTGGATCCCGAAAAAGTTTTTCCACGCGCTGAGCTCGCATCTGTCAAAACCGAACCATTGGAAGAATGTGTTTTGGAGCTAAGTACCTTTTTCTTCGTTGAACAACTGCTCAAAAATAGAACTGCACCTAAAAAGAAGATAAAATAAGATCTGACACCCATGCTGTTCGATTTACGTTCTTGCTTAACAAACTTACTTGCATAACAAACTTAATTAAATTGCTGTTGATATCCAATAAATTTGCTTGCCCCCGGAGATTGCTTTTCTTGATAAGAACGTCAGATAAGAAAAAGAATTGTTCAGAAATCGTAACTTTGACGCCTAATTTATTTGAGAATGGAAAAATTAAAAGGTGCATTAGCTGTCTTTTTAGGTGCGAGTAGTTTTGGGATACTATCAACGTTTGTTAAAAAAGCCTATGGTAAAGGGTTGAATTTAGGAGAGGTAACGGGAATTCAAGTATTGTTTGGCATGCTTATCCTTTGGCTTATCTATATCATCATCAAACTCTTTTCGGCAAAGTCATTTCACTCTTCAAGCAAGAAATCTTCATGGATCAAGATATTAATCAGTGGTACTTCGACCGGTTTGGTGAGCATTCTCTATTACAAATGTGTACAGCTCGTCCCGGCTTCGTTGGCCATCGTACTGCTCATGCAGTATATCTGGATTGGTGTGGTGATCGAGTTTATCTTTTTCAAGGCAAAACCTTCAAAAAACAACCTGATCGGCATTGGCATTGTACTCATTGCAACATTATTAGCAACTGGGCTTATTGAAAAAGGCTTGCAGCATCTCAACTTAACAGGTGTTCTATTTGGTCTTTTGGCAGCAACCGCCTATTCGGTCTTCATGATCGTGAACGGCCGTGTCGGCAATGACTATCATCCCATTCAAAAAAGTGCCATTATGGTAACAGGGTCCTGTATTCTGATTTTTACCCTATTCCCACCAGCGTATTTATTTAACGGTCAATTTGATGGTAACTTCCTCTATTTTGGCTTGATCCTTTCGCTATTTGGCACCGTCATCCCGCCTTTATTATTTGCTTATGGCTTACCCAAAACGGGCTTCTCCTTAGGCGGAATATTGAGTTCGGCTGAACTGCCTGTAGCCACCTGTATGTCATTTTTTATACTTCATGAAAGTGTATCTACAATACAATGGCTCGGCGTACTTTTGATCTTGGGTACCGTCATCTGGTTGAACGCAGCAAAGAGCAGCGCACATTAGCGGTACCGATCACCTTTCGATCGGATTTCTGACATCAATTTGAGAAGAAATGCACCTGCATACAGCAATCAATAAGGGAACTATGGAATTCCCTTTAACAAAACCTTCATGATTTCGTAGACACCAACAGCAATGAAAGCGGAATGAAGCTTCTTTCTGGCCAATAACAGCGGACACATTTAGAAAAAAAGGCAATCTTATTAGAGAAGATTGCCTTTTTTGTATGTTATAAATCTTTAGCGGACTAATGTGCCAGTGTCTCCGGGATTTCTTCTACCTCCACTTCACAGGAATCCGTTACTTCCATAAATTTAACTGGCACAACCTCATTTACCAATAATGGATCATATAAGGTCCGTACTTTAACATAGTTTTTAGAAAAACCATGCATGTAACCGTCTTTTTCATCAGCCTCAAATAAAACATCGCCGGTCTCACCAAGTTGTGACTCATAAAAAGCACGGCGCTTTTTCTCCGAAAGGATATGCAGCATTTTGCTCCGGTCACTACGTTGCGCTCCCGGTACGGCACCTTCCATTTGAGCAGCAATGGTATTTTCTCTTTCTGAGTATGTAAAGACATGTAGATAAGAAATATCCATATCATTCAAGAAATTATAGGTATCGATAAAGTCCTCACGTGTCTCTCCCGGAAACCCTACGATAACGTCAACACCGATACAGCAATTAGGCATTAAAGACTTGATAAATGCAACACGCTCGGTATATAGCTCTCTTTTGTACCTTCTGCGCATTAAACTCAGAATTTTATTGCTTCCAGACTGCAATGGCATATGGAAATGCGGTACAAACCGTTTGGATTGTGCCACAAACTCAATAATATCATTGGAAAGAAGATTAGGCTCTATCGAGGAAATCCGAATTCTATCGATACCTTCGACTTCATCCAGTGCTCTCACCAAATCCAAGAATCGGTCTTCGCGCTTACCATCCCGAATACCAAAATCGCCAATGTTTACTCCTGTCAAAACGATCTCTTTGACGCCTGAAGCTGCAATTTCTTCTGCTTGACGCACAATATCTTCGATCTTACCCGAACGGCTTCCACCGCGTGCCAAAGGAATCGTACAAAATGTACATGAATAGTCGCACCCGTCCTGTACCTTGAGAAAGGTGCGGGTACGGTCACCAATTGAATATGCCGATACAAATTGATTGGTCTCATCGATTGGACCATTATAAACGATCGTTTTTTCTTGTTTCGTCAAATCATTGATATGCTCGATGATATTAAACTTTTCAGCCGCACCTAAGACCATATCCACTCCGGGAATTTCTGCAATCTCTTTTGGTTTCAGCTGCGCATAACAGCCAACGATTGTAATATAGGCATTGGGAGAGTGCTTTAAAGCTTCCTTAACTACTTTTCTACACTTCTTGTCAGCATTATCCGTTACCGAACATGTATTGATTACATAAACGTCTGCACGGCTATTGAACGCTGTGGTATCATAGCCTGCATCTTTAAATAAACGACCGATGGATGATGTCTCCGAATAATTCAGTTTACATCCAAGTGTATAAAAAGCTACTTTTTTATTCTCCATAATATTTTGCAAAATTACATTTTTTTTCAGTAACCCCTCTTATCATTTTAAGTTTTGACTTTCTCGTTATAAGGATTTTCCTTAGTTTTGACTATCTTAAAAGGTTGAATGCATCAGTAGCTTATTCAAGGCTGAAGAAATCAAATTCGAACATCATGCATTCAAATATCTCCCGATTGAGAATCAAACATATAAAATAGCGCTGGTCGTTTCATTACAGTTTGACGATAGCATTGATATTTAGTATTTAATAATTACTTTTTTACAGATGAAACAATATTTAGATTTACTCAGACATGTATATACGAATGGTGTTGTAAAGACAGATCGTACGGGCACGGGCACCAAAAGTGTCTTTGGATATCAGATGCGTTTCAACCTTCAGGAAGGCTTCCCTTTGGTAACAACCAAAAAATTACACCTGCGGTCCATCATCCATGAGTTGATCTGGTTTCTAAAAGGTGAAACCAATATTCAGTATCTCAAAGAAAATGGCGTGAGCATTTGGGATGAATGGGCTGACGAACAAGGAAATTTAGGTCCTGTATATGGATCACAATGGCGTTCTTGGCCGACACCTGACGGTCGTCATATTGATCAGATTGCTCAGGTTATCAACCAGCTTAAAAATTCTCCAGATTCTCGCCGCATTATTGTATCAGCATGGAATGTCGCTGAAATAGAGCATATGGCATTACCACCCTGCCATGCTTTTTTTCAATTTTATGTCGCTCCGGCACAACCTGAAAAAGGAATTTTAAAGCCACAATTATCTTGTCAACTTTATCAGCGAAGTGCAGATATATTCTTGGGGGTACCTTTCAACATTGCTTCATACGCGCTTCTGACCATGATGGTTGCCCAAGTGTGTGATATGGAAGCGGCAGAATTTATACATACCTTAGGCGACGCACATATTTATAGCAACCACTTTGAGCAAACAGAACTACAGTTGAGCCGGGATCCAAAACCCCTACCGCAACTAAAAATCAATCCTAATGTGAAAGATATTTTTGATTTCAAATTCGAAGATTTTGAATTGTTAAACTACGAATCACATCCTCATATCAAAGCGCCTGTGGCCGTTTAGTAATCAAAGCTGAGAATTTTTGCAATAACATTATTTTAGAGGACGACTAATCACCCTATTAAAAATGAGTAATCCAACGATCACATTAATCGTAGCTGCTTCGGAAAACAATGCAATTGGCATCGACAATCAGATGCCCTGGCATTTACCCAACGACTTTAAATATTTCAAAAAAAATACCATTGAGCACTCCGTTCTGATGGGTAGAAAAACCTTTGAAGCCATAGGCAAAGCATTGCCGGACAGAAGGAATATTGTCATCACACGCAACGCAGATTTTCAGGGCGAAAATATTGATGTCGCCAATAGTATCCAGGAGGCACTTTTATATTGCCGTGACGAACGTGAGGTATTTATTATTGGCGGCGCAAACATCTACCAGCAGGCCCTTCCACTAGCAAACAAAGTACTTTTAACACGGGTGCATACAACCATCAAAGGAGATGCTTTCTTTCCTGACTTACCGGCTGAAGAATGGAAGTTAGTTTCCTCAGATGCGCATCAGGCAGATGAAAAACACGCATTTGCTTATACCTTTGAAGTTTATACAAGAAAATAGATCCATGTGTATTAAAAACAAGTTGCTGATATGCACCGGAACACCTCTTTTGATTTGCCCATTTTGAAAACTTGAACTATTTATTTGAAAACTTGAGCTATTAAACTGTTAGACACATGCACAAATACCTCATCTTAATTTTTATCTTATTCATGTCAGATGCATACGCTCAAAAGGTAGATACCCTATACTTGGAAAGGCTGCTCCAGAGCCATCCGGATCTATTTCAGAAAATATTAAGTCATCCGACTAAAAACGAGGTACAGATCCTTTACACACAGATTGATCGTGATAAATCCAACATACCGCATTTTAAGACCTATAGCTATCGCCTTAATCCACATTGGTATTTTTATCCGGCAAGCACTGTAAAACTTCCGACCGCAATTCTAGCATTAGAAAAAGTCAATGACCTACAGGTTGCCGGTCTCAGCAAAGACACTCCACTACGCATTGATTCTGCCTTCGAGAAACAGACAAGGGTATCCATAGACGAATCTGCTGCCAATGGTCTTCCTTCCGTGGCGCAATATGTAAAAAAAATCCTATTGACCAGTGACAACGATGCCCAGAATAGGCTCTTTGAATTTGTCGGCCGTGCGGAGCTCAATGCAAAACTTAAAAAATACGGCACCAAGTACAGCCGTATCGTCAACCGTCTCGCTATAGGTGACAAGGGTATCTGGGCCAAACATACCAATCCAGTCATCTTTTACAATGGGAAGGATATTATTTATAAACAAGAAGCACAGTTCGATCCCAAAGACTATGCTATCGAGCTGTCGAATACGCTTCAAGGAAAGGGTTATATGAACGACAAAGATGAGCTAGTCCATGAACCCTGGAGTTTTGAGGGGTTAAATGTCTACGCTCTTGAAGATCAACAGCTCATCCTAAAGAAATTGTTATTTCCTGAAGTGTTTCAGCCTAAAGATAGATTTAATCTGAAAAAAGAGGATTATGCCCTACTCTATGATTATATGTCGCGCTACCCCTTTGAATCAGATTTCCCGAAATATGACTCAACAGAATTCTGGCCAACGTATAGCAAGCTTCTTTTTTATGGTCGTGAAAAAAATGCAACATTAAACCCCAACATCCGAATCTTTAACAAGTATGGAGATTCTTATGGCTATAATATTGACAATGCCTATATCGTCGACTTCGAACATGGGGTAGAATTTATGCTAGCCGTTGTTGTGCAGTCCAATGAAAATGGCATCTACAACGATGGACGCTATGAATACGAAACGGTAACTTACCCATTTTTAAAAAATATCGGGCAGGTAATTTATCAGGAAGAGCTGAAAAGGGTGAAAAAGTTTAAACCTGATCTGTCTAAATTTGATTTCAGAAAATAAAATACAAAGACGGCCTTCAAAAATTGAAAGCCGTCTTTTGTTATCTTTGAGTATCGCTGCATATTTTTATCAACTACAGCTGCAAGGCCCCTCATTTCAGGGCTATTAAAATAGGACAATACTATTTCGATTGCAAGGCTGTTTCGATCAACTCGCCATAGAAATCGCCTTCTTTCATTCCAAAAGCCCGTACTTGCTGTGGGATAAAACTTTGCGCAGTCTGTCCCGGAATAGTATTGATTTCGATAAAATAAAATTTATCGGTATCGTTTTCCAAAAAGAAATCTACACGGACCATACCTTTGCAGTTCAATCTGACGTAGATCTCTCTCAAAATACGTGCTGCACGCTCCTGCAGTTCAATAGTCAGTTCCGCCGGTGTAATCTCTTCGGTCAATCCGGGTACATATTTCGCTTCATAGTCAAAAAATTCGCGTGTAGTGCGTACTTCGGTGGCCGGTAAAACGACCAGTTCGCCTTTCGAATTTCGAAAAATTCCTTCCGAAAATTCGCGTCCGGTTACAAATTCTTCTACAATAACCTGTTTCCCTGTATTTTCAGCATCAAACGCTTTATCGATCGCTTCTTGCAGTTGCGTGGATGCCTTCACCTTGGTCATGCCGATGCTGCTTCCGCCTGCATTAGGTTTCACAAAATAAGGCAGGGAAAGATTGCTTTCGACGATTTTGATCGCCTCAGACCGCTGCGATTCGAATAATAAGACGGATTTTGCTAAATGCAGTTCTGGAATATCCGTTAAGATCGCTTTTGTATACCCTTTATTCATCGTCAGCGCGGAAGTCAGGGCATCACATGATGTATAAGGAATATCTAGTAAATCAAAATAGCTCTGAAGTCTTCCATCTTCTCCAGGTACACCATGCACCATAATAAATGCCAAGTCAAAGGTCAGGATCTCCCCGTTCAATGGAAGCGTAAAATCTGCTTTTGAAATCGGGTGACACTTACCATCTAAATCTTCATAGTACCATGCTTCTTTGCTCACTGTAATCAAATACACATCATATTTGTCGTGATCAAGCTGAGAATTGACAAAGGCAGAACTTTTAAAAGAAACTTCTGCCTCTCCTGTATAACCTCCAGTTATTAATGCTATTTTTGCTTTCATAAATTTTAGCGATTCGAATAGCAAATATAATTTGCTATACACGGAAAAACGAATAATTTTGTGAGGAATAATTTTATTTAATCATTCTGCAAACTTGGCTTTAATATTGCGGTTCTATGCAGAATTAATTTTTATCAAACAGAGAAATGTCCAAAGTCGTACAATATCTTCAGACCCCCACTTTTAGGAAAAATCTTATTGCCGCTCTCATTGCGATAGTATGTCTATTCCTTTTCGTATATGTTGGACTGAAAATATATACCAAACATGATGAATCTATTGCCGTTCCAAAAGTGAAAGGCCTGCATATCAGTGCAGCCATTCAAGCGCTCGAGGATGCTGGACTGGAATATCAAATTGATTCCGTTTATCAAATGGATGCCAAACCGGGTATGGTCATAGAACAGGATCCTGAACAAGGATTCCATGTAAAATCGGGCCGCACAATTTATTTGACTATTATTACGCAGGTAGCCCCTGAAGTTGCCTTTCCAAATATAAAAGACAAAACACTGATCGAAGCAACTGCGATACTGAAAAACCATAACCTTAGAATTGGCGATACTTCTTATGTTGCGGATATTGCAAGAGATATTGTATTAGACGCCCAATTTGCAGGGCAATCCATCCGAAATGGACGTATGATTCCGAAAGGATCCCGCATAGATCTGGTTTTGGGAAATGGGCTTGGAGCAAATGAAGTTGAAATACCCAATTTAGTAGGCCTTCCATTAAACGAAGCGAAGTTCGCCTTGTTTGGTGCCGGCCTTGGTCTAGGTACCGTGACCTATGATCCAAATGTTACAGATACAGCCACCGCAGTAATCAGTGTACAATCTCCAGGAATAGAAAAAGGCTTGACCAGCTTAGGTGCCAAAATTGATGTTACGCTTTCGTTGACCGCACCGTTACCAACAACAGGTACTCCTTCTGGCACGACAACACCTAAGCCACAGGCAAACCAAACTCAAGTTAATCCGCCTGCAGCAAAACCTCCGGTCCAGTCGAAACCTGTTACTCCAGCTAAAAGTACAACAACAAATACGCCTGCGGCCAAACCGACAACGACGGCACCGCCTGCTGGACAGAAAAAAGAAAAAGAAAATAAAGGCAATAGTCTAGGCTTTTAAGTCTATACACGCCAGATTTCATCAACCATTGATCGCTAAAGGCTGCATGAATGCCACGAATAGCGAACAACAAATGATTAAAAAATTTTAGAATGGAAAATAAAAAAGGAATACCAAGTTGGTTAAAAATCATCGCTCTGATTGTTATTGTTGTTGGAGCTTATTTTGCTTGGACATTTTATAGCGCATTTTATGCTTCCAATGTATCGGGAGAGAAAAAGTACCTGTACATACACGAGGGTGAAAAGTATGAAGACGTGCTGAAATCAATCAAGGATTCAAATCTATTGGACAATATCGCTTCATTTGAGCGTGCGGCACAATATAAAAAATATGGGCAAAGTGTAAAACCAGGACGTTACCTCCTGACCCCCGGAATGAACAATAGACGCTTAATTGGTAATTTAATGGGCGGCTATCAAGAACCCGTAAAATTCAGATTCGCCAATGTTCGGCTAAAAGAGAATATGGCGGCGCTTCTCGGAAAAAGTTTTGAAGCTGATTCTGCACAATTTATCGCAGTACTGAATGATGAAGCTACCGCGCAGAAGTACGGATTTACAAAGGAAAATCTGATTTCTATGTTTATTCCTAATACTTACGAAATTTACTGGAACACCAATCCAGAAAAGGTAATTGCTCGTTTTGATGATGAATGGAAAAAATTTTGGAATGCGGATCGCACGGCAAAAGCAAAAGCGCTTAATTTAACACCACAACAAGTCAGCACGCTAGCTTCTATTGTTAAAGGTGAAGCCTTACATCAAGATGAAATGCCCATGATCGCCGGGCTATATTTAAACCGACTCAAAAAAGGAATGTTATTGCAGGCAGACCCTACAGTGATCTTTGCTAATAATGACTTTACCATTAGAAGGGTATTGAACAAGCACCTGAGAACAGACAATCCCTACAATACTTATATTTATAGAGGATTGCCTCCGGGCCCAATTTCTATCCCAAGTATCGCAGCTATTGATGCCGTGTTAAACTTTAAGCAACACGATTACATTTATATGTGTGCAAAAGATGATTTCTCTGGTTATCATAATTTTGCAAAAACAGAGGCTGAACATTTGATCAATGCGCGCAAATTCCAACAGGCTTTGGACGCTAGAAATATTAAAAAATAATGTTTGTATTTGACCATCAGATTCGCGTTCGTTATGCAGAAACAGACCAAATGGGCTATGTCTATTATGGCAATTATGCAGCATTTTATGAAATAGCACGAACTGAAATGCTACGGAGCACGGGGATATCGTATAAGGAACTGGAAGAAATGGGGGTCATGCTCCCCGTTACCGAAATGAAAACCAAATATCTGAAACCGGGCAAATATGATGATCTGATCACCATACGGGTAACCATTCGCCAGAAACCTGCCGTTCGTATTATTTTTGAATACGAGCTTTTCAATGAGAGCGGAGAATTACTCAACCAGGGAGAGACAACATTGGTCTTTGTTAATATGGAAAAAAACAGACCTTGTATGCCGCCACAGGTTTTCCTGGATAAGATGAGTAAATATTTTAATTGATATGGGGAAAATCCACCAATGGCTATTAAATTTTGAACCTTATTTTAGATTAATCGAATGGAGTAAACGTGTCGTATTGCCGGGATTTGGCTCACTACCACTTTATACAGTGTCTGTATTTTTCTTCCAGGAGCTTTCTAGAGATTCGATAGTCAGTAAGGCTTCTTCCCTATCTTATAGTTTTTTATTAGCCATTTTCCCAGGGATTATTTTTCTCTTTACCTTGATCCCCTATATTCCCATTAATAATTTTCAGGAACAATTGCTGGACTTTCTTGCCGTGGTTATTCCTAAGAATGCGTTTCTTGTTGTTGAAACGACTTTGGAAGATATCATCAAAAATCAAAATGGTGGACTATTGTCATTCGGTTTTGTATTTGCGGCCTATTTTGCAACCAATGGCATGGCCTCTCTGATGAATGCCTTCAATAAGGCATCACTCATGACGGAAAAAAGACCATGGATCAGAAAGCGATTACTGGCCTTAGCCTTGGCTTTCCTCATTATTTTTGCTTTAACCGTAGGGATGACAATATTTACCATTGCGGGAATTACGATAGATTACCTCAAGGAAACAACAGGTATAAAATCGAGTTTCTGGGCTATTCTACTCAAAATTGCCCGATGGTTGATCATATTCGCCATTTACTTTTTTACCGTAAGCTGTATTTACAAATTTGGCCCTTCCAATTCCAATAAATGGAAACTCTTTAGTCCAGGAGCATCTATGGCTACCATTTTAGCTATACTGACTTTTTCCATATTTACATTTTATATTAATCATTTCGGTGCATATAACAAACTGTATGGATCTATAGGTACCTTAATCGTCATTATGCTCTGGATTTACTTAAATACGCTTATTTTATTATTGGGTTATGAGCTTAATGCGGCGATCGCCCTGTCCAAACAAACCATTGTTATTGCCAAACCGCGCATTTTCAACTCTTTTAAAAAAGAGGAATAAAAGTTTCCCCCTGCTTTACACAACAAGGTTAACAACAAAGCCTTCATGACTCCGCAGACACCCACAGCAATGAAGGCAAACCGGAGGGTTCTTGCTAGCCAATAATAGCAGACGCTTTTAGAAAAAAGAGTAGAGAACGTGTTAAGCAACAGGACAAACACTTAGCTTTCGCCCAATACGAATAAAAAGTCCTTTATAACTGAAAGTCTTTCAATAAAATAAGAAAAATAAAATTTTGCATTTAAAGTTTTTTTGTACCTTTGCAACTCCTACAAAGTAGGAAAAAGGAGAAAATTAATTAATGGCAAAAAAACAAGAAGCAGAAAAAGAATTAGCAGCGAAAAACGCAGAGCTACAAGGTGCTGACACTAAAGTAGTGAAAGACACTGAAAAAATTGAATCAGAAGCTGATTCAAACTTAATCGACGAAATCAAATCAAACACTTGGATCACACCAGAAGGTGAATTTGACTGGGATGCAAATGATAAAGGTTTCGGAAATTATAGCGAAGCTGAACGCGCTAAACTTGAAGCACAATACGCGGATACTTTCAACCAAGTAAACCAAGGTGAAATTATCGAAGGTACTGTAGTTTCTATCAACAACAAAGACGTAGTCTTAAATGTTGGTTTCAAATCTGACGGTTTAGTTTCTTTATCAGAATTCCGTGACTTACCAGAATTAAAAGTTGGTGACAAAGTTGACGTATTCGTTGAATCTCAAGAAGATGCTAACGGTCAATTAGTACTTTCTCGCAAACGTGCTAAAACTCAAAAATCTTGGGAAGCTATCAATGAGGCATTGGAAAATGATGCAATCATTACTGGTTTCGTTAAGAGCCGTACTAAAGGTGGTCTTATCGTTGATATCAAAGGTGTTGAAGCATTCTTACCTGGATCTCAAATCGATATCAAACCTATCCGTGACTACGATGTATACGTAGGTAAAACAATGGAATTCAAAGTTGTGAAAATCAACCACGAGTTCAAAAACGTTGTCGTATCACACAAAGTATTAATTGAAAACGACTTAGAAAACCAAAAATCTGAAATCGTTGCTAAATTAGAAAAAGGTCAAGTATTAGAAGGAACAGTTAAAAATATCACTGACTTCGGTGTGTTCATCGACTTAGGTGGTGTTGACGGTTTATTGCATATCACAGATATCTCTTGGGGTCGTATCGAGCATCCAAAAGAAGTTTTAGCCCTAGATCAAACTATCAACGTTGTTGTATTAGACTTTGATGATGAGAAAAAACGTATCGCTTTAGGCTTGAAACAATTATCTGAGCATCCTTGGGAATCTTTAGATACTGCATTAGAAGTTGGTTCTAAAGTTAAAGGTAAAATCGTAACAGTTGCTGATTACGGTGCTTTCTTAGAAATCATCCCAGGTGTTGAAGGTTTGATCCACGTTTCAGAAATGTCTTGGTCACAAAACTTACGTTCTCCACAAGAGTTCTTAAAAGTTGGTGATGAGATCGAAGCACAGATCTTAACGTTAGACCGCGATGAGCGTAAAATGAGCTTAGGTATCAAACAATTGACTCCAGATCCTTGGAAAAACATCACTGAGCGTTACCCTGTAGGTTCTAAACAATCAGCTGTTGTTAAAAACATGACTAACTTCGGTGTATTTGTTGAATTGGAAGAAGGTATCGACGGTTTGATCCACATCTCTGATTTATCTTGGTCTAAAAAAATCAACCACCCTAACGAATTCACTAAAGTTGGTGAAACATTAGAAGTAGTTGTTTTAGAATTAGATGAAGAAAACCGTAAATTGTCTTTAGGTCACAAACAATTGGAAGAAAACCCTTGGGATACTTTCGAAACGATCTTTACTGAAGGTTCTATCCACGAAGGTACAGTGATCAAAGTTGGTGACAAAGGTGATATCGTAGCTTTACAATATGGTGTTGAAGGTTTCTGTCCTTCTAAACACTCTGTTAAAGAAGACGGTTCTTCGTTGAAAGTTGATGAAGTTACTTCATTCAAAATCATCGAGTTCAACAAAGAAAACAAACGTTTGGTGATTTCTCACTCTCGTATCTGGGAAGAAGAGAAAGAAGAAGCTCGTAAAGAAGAGTCTAGCAACCGTAAAAAAGACGCTAAAGCTGAGTCTTCAGCTGTGAAAAAAGTAAAAGATTCTGTTGAAAAATCTACTTTAGGCGACTTAGACGTGTTAGCTCAATTGAAAGAGCAAATGGAAAATGATAAAAACGCTAAATAATTAGCAATTACAATCCATAAAAAGCGGCTGTTCCAAAAGGACAGCCGCTTTGTTTTTATAAGGATGCTTTGTAATTTTGTACCAATAAACTTTATTGTTATGTCATTCAAATCAGCCTTAATTAGCCCTGCCGAACTTCAGGAATCTTTGGAACAATCTACTGATATCATCCTCCTCGACTGTACCATCGATAAGGTTGGCCAATCCATCAAGGATGCCAAATTCGAAGTACTTCCTAATTCTCAATTTTTTGACATTGAAGGAAAGCTCTCAGATCCGGGTTCCAAATTGCCGCATACCCTCGTAGCAGCAGCGATATTTGAACAAGAGATGCAAAACCTGGGGGTCAATCAAAACAGTACAGTCATTTTATACGATAGATGGGGAGTATACTCAAGCCCAAGGGCATGGTGGATGTTTATGGTAATGGGCTTTGAACAGGTATTTATTTTAAATGGCGGTGTGCCTGCTTGGAAAAAAAACAAATTTCCGCTCGTAGACCACTATACAACGCCGCTGAAGCCCGGTAACTTTAAAGCACATTTTCAAGAAAATCGTTATGCGGATAAAGAGTATATTTTAACACACTATCGAAATCCCGAAGTTAATATTTTCGATGCTAGAAGTAAAGGGCGGTTTATTGGCTTAGTGCCCGAACCACGGAAAGGTCTCAATGGCGGACATATTCCTCATTCGAAGAATTTACCTTTTGAAGAATTATTCGATGGAATAGTTTACAAACCTTTAGAGGAACTGAAACAACAATTTGATCAGTTTAATTCTACCGGTGCTGAATACATTTTCTCCTGTGGTTCTGGTATCACAGCATCCATTTTAGCCTTTGCCTGTCATCTTACAGGACACGAAAATATCCGCGTATATGACGGTTCCTGGTCAGAATGGGGACGCGAAGAGTTAAATCTTCCCATCGAAAAATAAGCTAGAACAAGGTATTCCAGGAATAAAGATTATCCTCCAGACGGATTTTTTCTGCATCCAGAAGATCACGGATAATCTCTATTCTTTTCTTTTCCGTACCTATTGTTAAGCTCGCAACCAAATCATGAATATTTTTCGGTGCGGCACGCAAACTGCTTTTGATTTCAGCTTTTATACTTGTCCGTTGCTTTTCCTGATGAGTTCGGATCAGACACAAATCGCATACTTGGCAGAAACCAGCATTTTTCTCTCCAAAATACAACAAAAGCGACTGGCTGCGGCAATTGCTGTGTTCAATATAACCGATCATGCCATTGACTTCTGCTTCCTTCACCTGATGGCGATCGCGAATAAAAATATGATCGATATGTAAATGCTTGTAATCGACACGGTTCTGTAAAAAGGTCAGTTGTGGGGCATCGGTCGAAGGTAAATAGCTCGCGATTTCCAACGTCTCCAACGACTTCAATAGCGCTACGACACGATCATAAGACAGGCCTAACTTACGTGCAAATTCATATTCATTGATCAGGATATAGTTTTCAAATACACCGCCATAGCTGCGCAAAATAGCCTTAATGAGCTTATCATATTTAGCATACTGCACTTGAATTTTATACAATTCTGCACTATCAATCTCAAACTTAAAGCGGGAAGGTATTGTTACAGCTTCAGACAATACCAACCAAGTGTCGCGCTCCAGAAATTTCAGCGCATTCATAACGGGGACCAAGGGCAGCTGATATTTTTTGGCAAAGGTAACAACATCAAAATCCACCGTCACTCCTTCCCCAGAACCATAGGGTATTTGAAAATGATTACACAGGTAATGATAAGTCTGCTGAATAAACGGAATATCAGGAAAACTTGCTTCCAGATTATCCATAAGTTTCCGTTCATCGGTCTTCTGGTAAAGAATAACAGGATAGGCTTTTTTTCCGTCTCTTCCAGCTCTACCTGCTTCCTGATAGTAAGCCTCCAGGGAATCTGGTAAATCGAGATGAATCACAAACCGCACATCTGGCTTGTCAATCCCCATCCCAAACGCATTTGTAGCGACAATGACGCGAACACTGTTCTCCATCCATCCTTTTTGTTTCTGATCCCGCTCTTGCCCCGAAAGCCCAGCATGATAATAATCTGCCGAGATACCGTTATTGACTAAAATACGAGCTATCTCCTGCGTCTCTCGACGGTTTCTGACGTAAACAATACCAGATCCTCCCAACTTATGTATGATGCGCACCATGCGCCCCATCTTATCCTCCTCTTCAATAGCCATATAGGCTAGATTATCCCGAAGAAAACTTTTTACAAATACATTTTCCTCCGGAAAGTTCAGTTTTTGTTGTATATCTGTAATGACTCGTTCGGTAGCAGTTGCCGTAAGTGCCAAAAAGGGCACCTTAGGATGCAGTTCCCTTAGCTTCGCAAGCTCTAAATAGGGCGGTCTAAAATCGTATCCCCACTGAGAAATACAGTGTGCTTCATCTATGGCGAACAAATTGACATTCATAAATCGAATGCGCTCTTTCACCATATCATTATACAAACGTTCAGGAGAAAGGTAGAGAAATTTAATTTGCCCATAGACGCAGTTATCCAATGTAATATCCACCTCTCTCTTCTTCATTCCTGAATAAATTGCGACCGCCTGAATTCCATTTTTTTTCAAATGTTCAACCTGATCTTTCATCAATGCAATAAGCGGTGTAACGACAATACAAATCCCTTCTTGCATCAACGCTGGTACTTGAAAACAAATCGATTTCCCTCCGCCTGTCGGCAATAAAGCCAACGTATCTTTACCTGAAATGACCGATTGAATAATTTCCTCCTGCAGGGGTCTAAATGAATCGAATCCCCAATATTGCCTTAAGATTGATATACTATCTTGCGTCATAAGTTCTCCTTATCCCAAACATACGCAAAATTATCTTTCATGAGATAATTCTGTACCCCCAAACTATCTAACATGCGTTGTGTTTGCAGCGACTGTTCCATTGAATTGGATCCATCCAGTATAACAAGCTTTGGCCTAATTTGCTTCAATAACCGTGGTAAACCATAGCATAAATTTTTTCTGACAATCGCGAGATCAGCATGTGGCATTGTCCCTTTCGCATGTGACAGAATAGCTATTTTACCCAATGGGAGCGTTACAAGATAGTTTTCCCGCTCCCGGCCGTTCAAAGCCACAAACTTCACCTCTTCTTTAGCCAATAATTGGATTTCTCTTCCACATGCATATTGCAAGCCTCTGGCTTGTAAAGAATCAAATGTGCTATAAACGATACCTCGGCCATCTTTGAAATACCCCATCGTCAACTCACGTTTCGTATTATAAACCCGAAATCGTTCTGCATAATTATTTTCCAGCCACTTTTGCCCTGATATCAAGAACATTCCAAGCACACAGCATCCCCCTAACCAGACGTATCTTTTATCTTTCCACTGGAAAGCGTACAAAAAAGAAAAGACTGCACCGTAAGCCAACAATAAAAGCCCCAGCCCCATAGGGGCTATTTTTACTGTTGAAAAAGCCAAATGATCAATAAACTTCAAACAGTATACCATAAAACTAATGAGATGTTCCAGTAAAAAACCCATGAAATCATTAAGCCACTGTACCGGATTAATTGTCATAACAAAGCCCAGGTACATGACTAGGGTTGAAGGAAAATCAACAAGCAGATTGGCTATTAAAAAATAGGTTGGAAACTGTCCAAAATAATACAGGCTCAGTGGCGTTGTTAGGATCTGGGCGGCAATAGAAACCGCCAATGTATCTCTCAAAAGCCGTAATACAGACTTCTTGACCGGAAGAAGTCCCTCGACAAGCGGCGAACATAGAATCATACCTAAAACGGCTAGAAAAGACAGTTGAAATCCCACATCAGTAATGGCACGAGGCACCACGAGCAGAATCAATACGGCAGCAATAATCAGCGAATTCAAACTTGAGAAGCTGCGTTTAAAATGCTGTGAACACAAGACAAAACTAATCATGATAGCAGCTCTCGTAATCGGCGGATCGAGCCCTGCAATAAAAGCATATATCCAGATCATACTCCACAACAAAATCAATGGCAGCCATCTGAGATAGGCAGGCCAGGCAATTCGCTTGAAAATAAGGGACAAAAAACCGAATAAAACAGCAACATGCATTCCTGATACACTTAATACATGTATCGTCCCTGTATTGGTAAACGCCTGGATACTTTCGGCACTGATATCGCTCCGAGAACCATATAATAAAGCTGATGCTATCGCAAAATTTTCATCCTCTTTGAGGTGCTTTCGAAGCTTATCCAAAAAATATCGCCTCGCTTGCAAAGCAAGCCCTATCAACGAAAAAGCTCTTGTTTCTTTCGTATTGATTATCTTATAATGACCGTCGACCGCAAAAATCTCATGCTGAATATGATATCTTCTCAAGTACTTCCGATAATCAAACTCCATTGGATTAAGTGGTGGAGCTATTTCCCTTATTGAACCTCTTAACCACAATCGGTCGCCAAACTGCAGCATATTTTTCCTGTTGGATTTTAGTGTTAACATAAGCACGCCTGTAGTTTCTACAAATTCACCTTTTTTATAAGCGCCAATTACAGTTGCAGAAAAACGGATAATATCCCCTTTCACCTTGGGCTCCTCAATAATTTTGACTACGTAACTATCCGCTTTTAAATGAGCGAAATGGTTACTTACGACCGACGGATCATTGCGCCAAAACTGGTAAATTCCAAATAATACAACACACACATAATACGCGCAGGTATAACCGTATTTGCGAATTGATCCTTTTAACAAATAACAACAAATCGTTAGCAGAGTCATCACAACCACTGCCTGTTCTACATAGTGATATAGCTGAACCGACATTGGCAATCCAGAAGCCAAAAGAAGCATCATAATATATGGGCCAGCAAGCTTAAGAATAGGAATTCGCTCTAATCTTTGCTGAAAACTCAACTCATTCATAATTGCCACCTCAACTGTACCTTAACTTCCGATTTTCTGTTACCCTCGATTTGATCCAGTCCAGTCCCAATAGCCGCTCTTCCCGGATAATAATAGAGTGCATATTTGGCCCATACCTGAAAATGGCGACTTAAGCGATATTGTAGATTAAAATAAGTTCTCCATCCCTTCGTATTGTACATCCCGAAACCGGAGGCATACAATACATCCTGTTCATAGGCATAGATTCGATTGTCGTAGCTTGTCGCATCGAAATACGCAATCCGCATATTCGATCTGAATTTTCCAGCTTTAGATTTCCAGAATACATCTTGGTAAATCATATATCCGAAGCTGTTTTCCTGATACTCTTTTTGGAATATATTAGCTTCTACACGTGAGCGAATAGTCCATATCGAGCTTAGGCGATAATGTAATTCGATCCTCAATTGCTGTTTCCCCGTACTTACAAGTCCTGTTTCGGTACGTCCATCTCCCCCATAGTTTACCTCTTTCAGTCGATAGCGATAACGCAACGAAAGTTGGCCTCTTTTATACCAAATGTAGCTCAGCTGGCTGAAAAAATCAGCTCCTGTGGATGTTGTATCGGCTTGATATCTTGCACCAGGAAAGCGGAATATATCAGCATAATTAGACCATACCAATTTTCTCCCCAATTGATAGGTTAACCCAAGATAGCCCCCTTGTTCATTGGATGTATTATTCGATTCTCCAAATCCTTGTCCATAAAAAGTATGAAAATCCCTTTTGTATTCGCGGAGCAATATAACCGTCGACAGCCGTGGATGTAAACTTATGATAGATCCCACTAACCATGCTGAACCCCCGTCCATACTGTTCGCAAACTCACCAAATAAATAGGTATTTCGAATAGTATAATTTGCATACAGACTTATATTTCGCAAAAGATTCCCCTCAAAGTCAGCTTCCTGCCGTAATGCCTTTCCTTTTGTTTTAAAGACATCCAACTGTGTCTGATTGAAATGAGCACCTACTTTGAGCCGTTTATAGCGCCACAATACATTCAATCCATATGCCATTTGAGATGCAGCATGACGGTATTTCTGTTCAGTTGGAGTGCGATGTAAACCTGTGCTTGCGATCGTTGAAATCGTTGCCGGAGAAATTGTATGGTCAACTTTTCCGTCAATAGATCGATAAGAAAAATAGGGTGTAATTTCAAAGTGCTTCAGCTGTAAAGTCCCGGCAATACCACGCATAAAATTTGCTTCATTTAACGAAGTATAGGATTTTACGCCAATACCTTGTCTCGCTGTATTCTGTACCAATCCCCCTTTTCCAAAATTCAGACCATTCCACATACTGAGTCCCTGACCAAATTGTAGCGCATAATCACCGATCACAAGATTCTTGAAACGGCTAAAGTTCTTTATCGACAAACTCAGGCTATAGAAATCAAACCCCATCTTTTGCTTATCCTTAAAAAAGGGTTCCCCTGCATCTTTCTCCATATTGACCGCGAGGTGAATTCTATCATTTAATTGAGCTCTGTATCTTAACGCATAGCGATTGGCATCGCCGAGATAACGGGATCTCGTAGTATCAGCGATACGATACCCCTTTGCTTTTTCAAGTATCCGGGCATATCTTAGGGTAAATTCCTGCTTAAACTTTTTCACTTTAAGAGCTTCAAGAGGAGATTCAGCACCTATTCTTATAAAAGGTAACAGTAAGTTGATCATCCGTTCATTAAAACCATCAATCGATTGTAATTCAAGCACATTGATAAAATTTCCTGAAATGGTCCTATGTTCCAACAATTGCTCAATTAACAAAGGATCTAGGAATTGTAATTCAGTGAGTTCTCTTCCATCGGTCTTGTTGAGATCAATTGGATGTTCAAGATAGTAGTGCCACTTTTCTGTCAGTTCACTCAAATCGGTGTCCTCTGGAAGTTCTTCCGATAAGCTTTCAAATAAATCTTGGAGATCGACCTTTTCATTTGTCTGCGCCATACAGGTTATGCCAATAAAACAACCTATAAAGAGCAAAATCTTGCTACAATATTTCATAATAGGTTTTAATTAATATTGGCTAAATGCTAGGCGATGAAAAGTTTATCCCGGCAGAAAAACGATCCACTCTTATGAAATTAGGAAATATAAAGGAATAAAAAAAGCCTGATGAAAAATTTCATCAGGCTTTTTTTATTCCTTTATGCTAATATTAATTAAATATCAATTTTAGCATAACGTGCATTTTTCTCAATAAATTCACGACGTGGAGCAACTTCGTCCCCCATTAGCATGGAGAAAATACGGTCACATTCCGCAGCGTTCTCGATCGTTACTTGTCTCAATGTACGCGTTTCAGGATTCATGGTTGTATCCCACAACTGTTCTGCGTTCATCTCTCCAAGACCTTTGTAACGTTGTACGTGTACACTGTCCTCTTTACCGGTTCCTTTCAAACGCTGAATAGCATTGATACGTTGGTCTTCATTCCAAGCATACTCATGTTCTTTTCCTTTTTTCACCAGGTATAGCGGCGGTGTAGCAATATATACATATCCTCTTTCGATCAATTCTTTCATGTATCTGAAATAGAATGTTAAGATCAATGTTGTAATGTGGGACCCATCCACATCGGCATCGGTCATGATAATGATACGGTGATAGCGTAATTTCTCAAGATTCAATGCTTTAGCATCTTCGGCAGTACCTACACTCACCCCTAAAGCTGTAAACATATTTTTGATCTCTTCATTTTCGTAGATCTTATGTTCCATCGCTTTTTCGACGTTAAGGATCTTACCACGTAAAGGCATGATCGCCTGATGCTTTCTATCACGACCAGACTTAGCTGTACCACCCGCAGAATCCCCCTCAACAAAATAGATTTCACATTTTGTAGGATCATTATCTTGACAATCGGCCAATTTACCAGGAAGTCCAGAACCGCCCATTACCGTTTTACGTTGCACCAAATCACGGGCTTTACGCGCAGCAGCACGCGCCTGAGCAGCGATTACAACCTTTTGAACAATAGATTTTGCTTCACGCGGATTTTCTTCCAGATAAACACCCAGGATTTCGCCTACAGCAACATCCACAGCGCCCATTACCTCAGAGTTTCCTAATTTTGTTTTCGTTTGCCCTTCAAATTGAGGTTCTGCAACTTTCACCGAAATAACAGCAGTCAATCCCTCACGGAAGTCATCACCCGTAATTTCTACTTTTAAGTTTTTAAGCAAACCTGACTTATCCGCATAAGCTTTCAATGTACGGGTCAAACCACGACGGAAACCTGCCACATGTGAACCACCTTCAATCGTATTGATGTTGTTCACATAAGAATGGACATTTTCAGAATAAGTATCGTTATATTGTAAAGCCAGTTCGACAGGAATGCCCTGTTTTACACCTTCAACATAAATAGGTTCAGGAATCAACGGCTGACGGTTACCATCTAAAAATTTCACAAACTCTTTAAGACCACCTTCAGAATAGAACGTTTCTTTCTTTTCAGAGCCATCTTCATTGGTTTCACGCTCATCATTCAAAGTCAAACTCACACCTTTATTTAAAAATGCAAGCTCACGAAGACGGTTTGCTAATGTATCGTAATTGTAAACAGTAGTCTGCGTAAAAATCGTTGCATCCGGATGGAATGTTACAATAGTACCGGTCTTATCCGAAACACCAACTTCTTTCACATCATACAAGGGCTTACCAATTTGGTATTCCTGTTGGAAGATCTTTCCGTCGCGATGGACTTCAGCTTTCAAAAGGGTAGACAAGGCGTTCACACAGGAAACCCCAACACCATGCAGACCACCAGAAACCTTATATGTATCTTTATCAAATTTACCCCCGGCATGCAATACGGTCATTACAAGCTCCAGGGCTGATTTATTTTCCTTTTTGTTGATTCCTGTAGGAATACCCCGACCGTTATCGCGGACAGAAATCGAATTATCTTTATGGATAGTAACAAAGATATCTGTACAATATCCTGCTACAGCTTCATCGATTGAATTGTCAACTACCTCGTATACCAAGTGGTGTAATCCTTTCACACCGGTGTCACCGATATACATGGATGGACGCTTACGAACCGCCTCTAAACCCTCTAATACCTGAATATTATCGGCCGAATAGGTGGATGCATTTTTATTTTCTTCGCTCATTGAAAACCTCTTAAATGTAATATTCAAAAATACGAAATTTTGGCCGATTTATCAAGTCCGCGAACAAGTATTGAGCCGATATCTTGAATTGACAATAGCTCCTATAATTTTACTTTTTTATTACTAAAAACTAGAATTTCGATTTTTTTATGTTAGGTTTGTTTTCAGTAATAATTTGCAAATAACAAAAAAATGAACACTATATTTTCAATTGTATCGAAAGTTTCCTTTGGCCTTTTATTGGTTGGAACAATTGCATCATGTAACCAAGGTGCGAAAACATCAAACGAACCTGCTAAAAACGATTCCAATGCGGTAAGTAAAGAGAGTCAGGGAAGTAGCAAAGATAAAATCGTCTATTTAAACTCGGATTCCCTTTCAGAAAAATACCAATATTTTAAGGATATTAAATCAAAGCTTGAAAACAAGGTTAAAAAAGCACAAGCGGATCTGCAATCAAAAAGTACGGCTTTCCAACGTGAAGTTGCCGAATATCAAAAAAATGCAGCTACCATGTCTGCCGCTGATAGACAAGCTACTGAACAGAAGCTAGCACGTAAACAAGATGAGCTTGCGCGTTTAGACCAAACAGCTTCTTCCTCTATTGCAAAAGACGAGTCCGAAGAATTCAACAATGTTTATAATAAAATTACTGAATTCCTGAAAAAACATGCCGCAGAAAATGGTTACAAGTTGGTATTGACTTATTCGAAAACCAACCCTACAGTATTATATGCTGATCCGTCTTTGGAAATTACCAACGAGGTAATCAAACAATTAAACGAAGAATATAAAACTTCAAACAAATAGAAGATCATAAAAATTCAGAAAAGCCATCAGCTCCGTTGATGGCTTTTTTTATTTTCTTTCTTATCTTGCCCTTGCTAAAATTAGATTTATGGTCAGAACGATTGTTGAAAAAGAAATCGCAAACTACGAATGGATAGATATCTCTGAGCCGACTTCAGAAGATTTCACTTTCATCAAAGAGCGCTACAATTTAAATGAAGCTTCTATCAAGGACTCCAAAGAACCTGAGCACCTACCTAAAATCGAAGAATTTGAAAACTATACGTTCGTTATTCTTCGTGTCATGTCAGACAATTTCAAAGAAAATTCGGACAGCATCGGCGAGATTACAGACCGCCTGACCATCTTCTATGGAAACGACTTTGTCATTACAGTACACAAACGTAGAATCGAATTCTTAGAAAAGCTTAAGAACATTGAATTCACATCCATCAAAACAAAAAATAGCCGTAAACTAGCCGTATTTATCACGACAGCGGCCGTATTCACCTTTAGCCAAACTTTGGAACAGCTTTCAACACGGATCGATGCATACGAGGAATTGATATTTCTGAAACGGATGAAGCAGCAGCCAGTATTGAAAAATCTTTATTTTATCAAAAGACAGATTGATGTTGCACGCAAGGTCATCTTTCTTTACAAAGAGGTTGTCGAGCATTTTCATTCATCGTCCAAAAAGGATGTATACACCCGGGATTTAAAAGATCTTCAGGTCCGTACATCGACCTTATACGAAAACTTATCAGAGAATGTAGCACAACTGCTCAATGTATACTTTAATATTTCGTCCAATCACACGAATGAGATCATGCGTATTCTCACAATTTTCTCGGTATTTTTTATGCCGATCACTTTTGTGGCGGGAATTTATGGCATGAACTTTAAAAATATGCCCGAACTCGAATGGTACTATGGATACCCGGTTGCCATGGGGATCATGGTAGCGATATCGCTGGCCATTTATTTATGGTTCAAAAGAAAAGGTTGGTTATAATAAGCCAACCTTTTTCTTTGCTGTGGTAACCACAAAATCCTTGAGATAGAATGGCTCGAAGTAAGCAACATCCTCGAACTGTTTTTTCTGAAATTTATCAAATGCCAGCTGCGATAAAAAAGCGGCGGAATCCTGAAAGCCTGCCAGGATATGCACACGGTCTGTTGCGCTAAACAAATCTTCAAATTTATCGGCTCCCGAACCAAATAGATGAACGCGGCTATAGCTTGACAACAATTCATTGAAATAATCCGCATCGATAATTTCTGCTGAGGTTGCTTTCACTAATGCAGCATTATGGTCATAAACAGCCGTATATACCTCCATACGACGGGCGTCAAGCATGGGTAAATAAGCTTCCTGCTCTTTTAAACCAAACTGCTCTTTATACCCTAAAAATAACGCTTCCAACGTATTGATAGCAATCAAAGGTATATCCAACGCATAACAAAGACCTTTGGCCGTCGACACCCCTATACGTAAACCAGTATAAGAGCCCGGTCCCATGCTCACCGCCACAGCACTTAAATCCTGCATCGCCCGGTTTGTCTGTTTAAGGATTTCCGCAATCAAAATGGTCAATCTAGCGGCATGGGCATTGGGTTCATCGAGATCTATAACCGCTAGCGTTTCACCATTTTCACTTAGGGCAACCGAGCAAATCGTGGTTGAAGTATCAATTTGTAAAATTAAATTATTCATCGTCATTATTGAAATCATGGCACAGGATCATGTCCATGCCCACCCCAGGGATTGCAGCGTGCAATCCGTTTTAAAGCCATCCAGCCACCTTTAAAAGGCCCATATTTCAGAATAGCCTCCTTTCCGTATTGAGAACAGGTCGGCGTGTATCTACAATTAGCACCCAAAAATGGTGAAATGAAAACTTGGTAAAACCGAATAATAGCCAAGAAAATAAAACTAAACAGGGGTTGAATCCCCTTTTTCCAAATACGCTTCAGCACATTCATCCTGCAATTTTTTCAGCATTTTACTCATTGCGGCATTAAACACATCATACGTTAAGATCTGCTTACCCACATATTGAATAGCCAAATACAAAGTTACATTATGTTTCAACAAAAATGGAATCAAATCATTCGATTTTTGCGTACGGTAACTCTCGCGCATCATTCGCTTAATCGAATTGCGGTCAACTGCTCTTTTAAACCTACGTTTGGATACGGAAATGATAGACTGACTGGCGGGAGTATTGTCAGCTATATGGTTGTTCTCGAAAATAAAAACAACTCTAAACGGATACAAAACAAAAGAAGAACCGCTTTTAAAAAGCGTATCAATACGCCTTTTCGCACATAACCGTTCTTCTTTTGTAAATGTATTTTTCATACGATGACTTAATCTTATTAGAAAAAGTTCTTATAAGCGGCCACCGATCCTTGTCAAAGATTAACCTTTGTGACGGTATTCGTCAGACACTGTAAGACGTTTTCTACCTTTAGCTCTACGTGAAGCTAATACTCTTCTACCGTTTGCAGAGCTCATACGCTCTCTAAAACCGTGTTTGTTTCTTCTTTTTCTTTGCGATGGCTGAAATGTTCTTTTCATGACGCTATTATGCTAATTTGTTCTTACTTCAATTAATACAAAACTCCCCAAGAGGAATGCAAAAGTAAAGTTTATTTTAGACAAAAACAAACAATATTACGAACATTTAAAGTTAATGTAAAGCGAGCAAGCTAATTTATTCAGCTACAGCTTCAAAAAACAATTTTCTATTGACTACAAAATAAAAAACAGCGTAGTTTGGCTACGCTGTTTTTTATAAATGAAGGATATACTTTACACTATTTATTTTTCAGAATATCTCTGATTTCAGTCAATAGCGTTTCTTCTTTTGTTGGTGCCGCAGGTGCTGCCGGAGCTGCTTCCTCCTTACGTTTTAATGAATTTAAAGCTTTGATAACACAAAAAATACAGAATGCCACAATTAGAAATTGGATAACTACATTGATAAAGTTACCATAATTAATCGATACCTCAGCCTGCTTTGTTGCTTCATCGGCTGCTTTCAAGATTAATTTTTTGGATGAAAAATCAACTCCACCTGTTAAATAACCGATAGGAGGCATGATAATATCGTCCACCAAAGAGGTAACAATTTTACCAAAAGCACCACCGATAACAACACCGACAGCCAGATCTACCACGCTGCCGCGCATTGCAAACTCTTTAAA
>JALAGS010000123.1 GCA_022712315.1 Sphingobacterium sp.
ACCAACGATTGTTGCTAATCAATTTTGTTATACCCGTTTGAAGTATGGGCCCCGAAGAGAAGTTATTTAGAACGCATTATAGAAGCTTGTGTCACTTTGCATGGAAATTTGTAGGGGAATCTGCTATTGCTGAAGATTTGGTACAAGAAGCATTTATTACTTTTTTTAAGGATCGCGAGCGTATGGATGAATCTGAAAGCTTTGTTCGAAATTATTTATATACTGCCGTTCGGTTTTCCTGCTTGAAGCACCTTAGGCATGAAAAAGTGAAGGAAAAGTATTGGACGAAAGTAGCGTTCACTGAAGAAGATGAGCATTCTGTGGAACTTTCTATGATTCATACCGAAGTGATCAATGAGGTTTATCGGATTATAGCAACAATGCCTGCTGCCTGTCAGCAAATTTTTACGATGGGCTATTTGGAAGGCTTATCGAATCTTGAAATTACGGAAAAACTTCAGATTAGCGTGAACACCGTGAAGACCCAGAAGCAACGGGGAATGAAGATTTTGTTAGAGAAGCTTCATCCCGAATTTTTACCCCTTATTATTTTTTTATTAAAATAATTTTAATTCTTGTCACCCCCGGTGAATCTATAGGGTTTCTAACCTATAGATATGAAAGCTAATACCAATTACATAGCCAGACTAATTAGTAAGTTACTTCGTGGTCAAGAAACCGTGGCGGAACGAGATGCTATTGAGCAGTGGCGGAAATCTGACAAAAGGAATGATGATTTGATTGAAAGCTTTCGAGAGGCAAAAAATATTGAAGGAGATCTTCATTTTTTTGCTAATTTGGATGAAGACGGGGCTTGGGGTAATATTCATCGGACTCCTCAGAAAATAAAGAAAAATTATCGTCTTCTACTTCGTGTTGCCGCCATTCTCATTGTACTATTAGGAGCATCACTCTTTTATATATTTCAGCAGGATTGGAAAGTTCCTGAGCAAGTAGCAGCTATTCGTCCCGTAAAAAAAGATATTTCACCGGCGCAGCCAGGTGCCTTATTGGTTTTGGCGGATGGATCAGTTTTGCCTTTGGAGAAGTCGAACAAAACAGTAGATCCAAAAATCGTTGCTGATCATATACCCCACGCAGATCTGGCAGTAACAGAAGGTTCATTACAGTTTAACACGTTGGTTGTTCCAAAAGGTAATTTTTATAAAATAAATTTGGAGGATGGTACCCAAGTCTGGGTAAACGCCAACTCTCAACTTAAATTTCCTGTAAAATTTAAAGAAAACGAGCGTCGCGTCTTCTTGGAAGGTGAGGCTTATTTTGAAGTTTCTCATGACGGAAATCGACCTTTCTTTGTGGAATCCGGAGGAAACGAAGTGAAGGTATTGGGAACGCATTTCAATATTAATGCGTACGGGAAAAATGTTCGTACAACATTGTCTTCCGGCAGAGTGCAAGTGAGTCATTCTGGAAATATCATTGTTTTGGAGCCTGGGGAATATGCGAATCTTGTAGGCGAACAGCTTCGCAAAGGAAAGGCAGATTTGGAACACGATTTATCCTGGCACAACAATCAGTTTTATTTTAAAAAAGAGACCATTGTTGAGATTGCCTCCACACTTTCAAAATGGTATGACATCCATGTTAAATTTAGGAAAGATGTGGCGTTGGATAAAGTGTATACAGGCAATTTTAAACGCGATGTTAAGTTGTCTGAAGTTTTAGAAATGTTGACTTACGTCTGTGATTTAAAATTTGAATTTGATGGACAAGAATTAATCGTAGGAAATAAATAAAAGGAGTGTCATATGTAAAAGAAATAATACCTAATCCAAAGGTCTTATCACTAAGTAAGAACAGGAATGTTGCAGCATCCCTGTTCCGGAATGATCAAAAAGGCCTAAAAAAATTGAAAAGCGAATTAAGTAAACCCAATTAACCACAAAGAGTAAATGTATGAATAACTTACCATTTGGCAAAACGTGGCGACTGATACCTCATGACCCACGGTTTTGTAAACCTTTACGTATTATGAAAATTAGTACCTGCCTTCTTTTCGCCTTTGTGACTGGAGTTCAAGCTAACGGCTTAGCACAGAAAGTTACTTTGAAGATGAAAAATGCACGGATTGAAGAGGCGCTCAATGCGATTTCCAAACAGTCCAATTTGCAGTTGTTTTATGGGGAAAATATTGATTCTAAGGCAAGAGTCAATGTGAATTTGAAGAATGCTTCTGTAGAAGAGGCATTAAATTCTGTGTTGCGTAATAATCATTTAGATTATAGGATAATTGCAAATACAATCTCCGTAAATAGCAGAATAGCGGAAGAAAATTATGATGCTGTTGCCCAGCAGAAGGTTTCGGGAATAGTTAGAAATCAAAATGGGAACGGCTTAGTTGGAGCCACTGTTACAGTAAAAGGTACTTCGGTTTCCACACAGACAGATGAGAATGGACGTTTCAGTATAGACGCGCAGCCTAATGCGACTTTGACCATCCGTTATGTTGGATATACCGTGGGAGAGATCGCTGTCGGAGGCCGACAAAACCTTTCGATTGTCTTACAGCCCAACGAACAACAAATTGATGAGGTTGTTGTGACAGGACTTGGCGGTAAAATAGATCGCCAAAATTTTACTGGAGCAACGGCCAAAGTCAATATGAAAGATGTTGAATTGGGCGGATTACCTGATCCAAGTCGCTCCCTGGAAGGACGAGTTGCCGGTGTTTCGGTACAGAATACGTCAGGAACTTTCGGTTCAGCTCCAAAGATCCGTGTTCGTGGTGCAACATCAATTTATGGTAGTTCGAAGCCACTTTGGGTTGTTGATGGAATTATTATTGAGGATGTGGCCGATGTTTCTTCGGATGCGCTATCTTCAGGCGATGCACTGACATTGATCAGTTCCGCCGTTGCTGGGTTAAATGCGAATGATATTGAGTCATTTCAAGTTTTAAAAGATGGATCGGCTACCTCAATATATGGCGCGCGCGCCAT
>JALAGS010000124.1 GCA_022712315.1 Sphingobacterium sp.
CTCAGGCCGCCTATAAAAGGAAAAAAGGGACAGCTAAAGATCTTCGCAGATTGAAAAATAGGGGTCAATATCGAAATGATGAAAAAAGCTATGCTTGTACCACAGAAATCCAATCCTAAAATTTATTTAGGACAGATGTGTTGAAAATGCTTTGCTAGAAAACGTGATTTCCGAAATGTTAAATAAAGCGAACCTAAATCAATCCATGGCCGAATTCTCATTAAAAACAGGGCGTTCAAGAATGACAATAAACAAGCATTTTAATCAGCATATCTGTAAAACACCCTCCCAATTTAAAAAAATAATTAGATTCCGCACAGCTATTCAAAGTCAATTGGAAGACGGAAAAAAAATTGGTCTGTCATATAATCTGGATTACTTCGACCAATCCCATATGATTAGAGATTTTAAAAAATTGACAGGCTTTACGCCAAAAATTTTCTTTTCCAAGATATCGAATCTTGAACGAGGCCAGATAAAATGGATTTTTATCTAGCAGCTTTACAAAAATACAATCATGCCAGTTCATTAAATAGTAACATTGCTTCATAATTACTTATACAATACTTTATGAAGCTATTAATTCTCCTCATCTTGTGCCCAGTTCTTCTATATGGACAAGAAAATACATCAACGAAACTTGCAAAATATATGCAAGCGCAGGTCGAAGTAAATAACTTTAGTGGAACCGTGCTCGTTAGGAAAAACAACACTATTTTACTAAAAAAAACCTATGGTCTCGCGGATTATGAATGGAACGTTAAAAATACAATAGATACGAAATTCCAATTGGCATCGGTCACAAAACAGTTTACAGCAACTGCTATTCTCCAGTTGATAGACAGCGGACGATTATCCCTAAATGATAAACTCAGTAAATTTCTTCCGGATTATCCAAAAGCTGATAGCGTCAGCATTCACATGCTGTTATCACATACTTCAGGACTAGCTATGGGTTTCAAGGAAATCGCATTGAGCAGTATGAGCAGCGATTCTGCTTATACTGCAATTAAGAAAATTCCTTTCGAATTTCCACCGGGTACGAAAAGCTCCTACAGCAATATTGGTTATTATTTGTTAGCTAAAATTATTGAAAAGGTTTCAGGTGAGCGTTATGAAGCTTTCTTAAAGAAGAATATCTTTGATAAAGTGGGAATGAAGAATACGGGGGTTAGTAACAATGAATCCATCGTCGCAAAAAAAGCAAAAGTATATTGTCACAACGAGGAAGGGCTAATTCAGAATCCTTATATCAACTGGAATATCAACTTGGGCCATGACGGTGTTTATTCAACTGTCGAGGATTTAGCCCTATGGGACAAAGCCCTCTACGGAACAACCGTATTGTCTGCCGGAATGAAGAGAAAAATGTTCACCCCCTATGGTTCTGAAAATTGGGGCTATGGATTTATAATCAATCCGTTTTATAATCACGGACATTATTTGATTGCACATGACGGCGGATTCTTTGGGACAATGACTTCTTTTAATCGATTTACTGACGACAAACTCTTTGTCACTGTCCTTTCTAATAACGGCTCAGCCTCCCATATCATAGGTTATGGACTTTCCGCAATTGCCCTTGGCAAAGAAGTAGAAATGCCCTACAAACATCATCGGGCCAAAATAGATACGACCATATACAAAAACTATGTGGGTGAGTATGGCAAAATACAGGTGTTAAAAATTGGAGGTAAACTCTATTATAATGATGCGGATATTGAACTCATTCCCGAGTCTAAAACAAAATTTTTCAGAGCAGACGACAACGATAGAACGATCGAGTTTGTTGAAGACAAAACAGATGGCTACGATTCCATTATTTTAACAAAAGGTGGTGTTAAGGAAGTTTTTCCAAGATCCATTAAAAATTAATGAACCGCTATGCATACTTTTAGCATTAAAATTTTAATCTACTATTGGAACCCATAAAGATAAAAATTAAATTACACCTATATCAGTCTAGCGTTAGATCGGATTATAAAGTATACTAAATTATAATATATTGCAACAGATAGATCGGGAACCGAAGAAAGCTAAAAAGAGTTTTTTATGGAAGTCTTTTAAATTATGCCTAGTCTTTATGACAGCATATCTTATCAGTTTTTTCATTTTTGATCTTAGCAACAATGAGCAGCTTAATTATATTATTTTTTCACCTCTTGCACTCGTGTCCAGCTGGATATTCTTTTATTTTTTTTTGCAACTAAAAGGTACCAAAAGCTTGAAATATTACCTGCTTGCATGGATGCTAATAGCCTTCGCCATTATTTATACGAATGGTATTTTTGATCTCGATATCCGACTGCAGAATTTCTTCCATTCTTCAAAGCTACCAAAGGAATATAGACAATATGTCGATATTAACAAGCCCAAAAACCGATTCGGAAAACATGAAATTATACTCTTCAAAGCAAGCGACCGTCCTATAGACCAGTTTTTGACGAAAAACAATGAACTAATCATTCACAGTTTGACCACAGCTACACATTCTAATGCTCCATCACCAATCATTCATACTTTTCATAAACTGGACAAAAACGGCAACCAGATCGATCAGTATTCCTATAGACAGAACAAAGACGACGAGACAGAAATTCTATTCGAAGGTTATCTAATCAACGTAACGAACAATTACTTTCGCAACTGGCCGCTAGATGGAGATACGACAAAAAAAACAATCGAACTGTACAATGCCAATCTCAACTGGTCCGAAGATCAACAACGTCAGGCGCTAAATGACATTGAAAATAATGCTGTTTACCTACTATCGGAGAAAATCTATGGTTTTGATCAGCACGATTCTAAAAGTTACTCGAAAAAAACCTACTTAATGAACGGCAAATGGCACACGCTGTGTGAGAATATTTCGGATGATAATGAGTTCGCTCCACAGACCGAATCAAAAGGCCGCACAATGAATGATCTTTTTGGTCACTGGGATAATAATGAATGGGTAACAAATACCACTCCAGCCAATGTACAATCCCTCTATTATCAAAAAATAAAACGAGTACGCAACAGACATGATACCAAGAGTGGAAAATATGAATCTGGAGACGTTTGGCAAGGCTGCCTATTCTCACGGCTTATTATTGAAAATGACACCTTAAAATTTAAGGATAGTTTATATCTCGACGAACAATGGCATTGGTCACGGATTGAAATCAACAATAGGAATATAGGATCCCTAACTTTTGAAGATACCGAACAATTTCATACCTATGGTTATTACTCAAATCCGGCTTTAACTTATCAGCTTTTCACCAATCAACGCAACAGGCTTTATTTGATAAAAAGGCTGTGATCTTTACATCTCGTCTTGTGAAATTTTACCTTCCAAATACATCCTAACTTTTCGCTATCCAAAATAATCACTATCTTACAAGAGATCAATTTGTGAGTATATATCCAATTTGGTAGCCATTGGGTCCTAGTTAAAATAAATTTCAGGTACAGAAGGAAATACATCATATGAACACAAGATATTTTTTCTACGTCATTATCATCATCGGCTTGTTCACCTCGTGTGGCCTCATCCATAATCTTCCTGATTCCGCTTCTCCCAATACCGGAGCAGATCCCAATTTATGGTATTCATTTGTGGATCAAAATGGTAATTTTTATCCCGACAACTGGAAGAAAAACTATGGAATCCCTTCGAATAAAGCCGCTAGGGATCCTTATTCCCTTATGAAAATTGCCACTGACAAAGGTGACCGCGAACAACTGCTTGCTTTTGAACGAGGTAATATGCTCCGTCTTTCGAAACGTATTGCACCCAAGAAACGTGTTTTTATTTTGGTCCATGGCTTCAATGCAGATGAAGAATCTGTTGTAAAACAATATAAATATATTGCAGATCATATCGTCACCAATCCCAAGACCGATGAAATCATTCGATTTTATTGGGACGGTTTACGATCGACCTCCCCTTTTCGATCAGCAAAAAATTGGTTTTCCGCGGCTTCTTTTAGCCAGATGGCCGGTGAGTTCGGTTTAAGACGCATACTTAACAACATGGCGGATAAAGATGTTTATATTATCTCGCACAGTCGGGGGGCATCTGTGGTCATGAGCGCAATTTCAAATCCAGAATACAATAGTTCATTTTCTGCCCAAGCGAAAGATATTCACAATGTCGATATCGAGCGGGCAAAGCCATTGCTGGAAAACAAAAACAGGATTACCTGCATCATGCTGGCACCAGCAATAGGCCTTTCCGAATTTCAATATACTGACACAGCAACTAATACAAAAAAATTTGTCGATCTGAGCACACAAGTAAAGAAAATACATATCACGATTAATGGTACTGACAAAATGTTAAAGAAATTTTTCGGATTTCTATCTAACAAACTTAACCCAACTGATCTAGGGTATAAAGAGGAGAGTTTTAACGCGCTTAAGAAAAACTATACGATCTTTTCGATGACGGATTTTACAGGAATGTCAAGCCACGATTTTAGTCGTTACATACGAGATCCTAGGTTCAAGCAAATGCTACGGGAAGAATCAATTCAAGTACAATAAGTTATTAGCGAATTTTCGCAGATTGGCTTTTATATCACTGTTTTATAGTACAGCAATTATTTTCTCAAACCGACCGTGATTACTTATAGAAACTGGCAACAGTTCCCTTCGTCCCTCCATAGCAATGCCAGGTAAACCAAGTGGGTCTTTAACAACTTGACATCTTTTGAGTTCCACCACATGATCCATATGGTCCAATACATTAACGGCTATAGTATGTATAAAATCAGGACCAACAATGGTCTTGGTATAATAACGATTCTCTTCACAGATGACCTCTCCGACAGCGGAACCGCAAGACCTTTCAACAAAGGAACACAGCAATTTAATAGGTGCATATTTTCTGCTACCCGTCTCTCTATTCCATATTTTATAAGCAGCTTCTTTCATACTCCACAAAAGCCATACAACAATCTCCTGATCGTCACTATTGGCTATTAACAGCTGTTCGTTTTCACTAAATATCTTGTTAATAAACCCACGACGTCTCCAATTGCTGTCTTTTCTGGATTGAACTAGATCGACAATGTCATTACCAATCATTTTTCATTAAGCTTGGTTTCGATAATATCGATTGCCGCCCTTACATTGAGCATACGTTCCATATCAGCATTTTCAATAACTATCTCGAATTGCTCTTCGATATCCAGTACAATATCAACCAGATTAGCGGAATTGATTTGCAGATCATGAATAAAATCAGTTTCTTCGGAAAGCTTTCCAAATGCTTCTTCGTTTGTCGTGTAAGGTGCTATAATAGGTTTTAAAGCATTGATCAGTTCTTCTCTATTCATATGGCAAGTTATCAAATTTTTTAAATATTAAGCAAGCATTCACATCTCCGAATCCAAAACTTGCCTTAGCAATAATTTGAGGTGCAACACTAATTGTGCGGACAGGGACGTTTGATGGATCTATCAGTGCAGCAATTTCAGGATGTAGGTCAACACAATTACTGTTTCCAAATATAAAACCGTGATATAGCTGCAATACCGTAGCTACGCTCTCTATGCTGCCAGCTGCACTGAGACAATGGCCGGTCATACCCTTTAGTGAGTTTATAAAAGGAAAATCTTTCCCCCTACGTCCAAGAGCCTCAATCCAGTTTTCTATTTCAAAAGCATCTTTGGTAGTCGCTGTTAAATGGCCATTTATAGCATCGACTTCTAAAGCGGAAACACCTGAATTTTCTAAGGCCTCTATAATACATCGACGCACAGCATCAGCATTAGGAGCAGTCATACTACCTGTTCCCCGCTGCCCTCCGGAATTTACTTCACCGCCCAACAGCTCACCGTAGATCGTTGCCTTTCGCGCCAAAGCACTTTCCAAATCTTCCAACAGTAAAGCTCCTGCACCACTGCCGGGTACAAATCCTCCCGCTGTCGCACTCATCGGGCGAGACCCCTCATGCGGACGGTCATTATAGTGCGAGCTACACACACGCAGCGCATCAAAACCACCCCAAATATAGGGGCCACTGTCTCCAGTACTGCCTGCTAGCATCCGTTTTGCTCTACCGGATCGAATACGGTCATAGGCCATTAAAATTGCTTCGGTTCCAGTTGCACAAGCAGATGAATTTGTTGTCACCTGGTTCCCAAGGCCCAATTTGCCACCTAAATATGCGCTAACACCACTGTTCATCGTCTGGGCCACAACTGTACTACCTAACCTGCGGGTCTGCAAATCGTCAATTTTATAAATGCTCTCACGAAACTTATCGATACCAGAGGTTCCAGATCCAAATATAGTTCCACTGTCCCAATCCGGAGCGAATTCAGTCGCTATCGGTAGCCCCGCATTTGCCCAGGCTTCCATACCTGCAATGACTCCATATAATATTCCTGTACTATTAAAACCCCTAAGCTCAAGTTCAGTGAAATAGCGTCTTTTAAAATCATCCGATATTTCAGGAGTTCCTGCTATCTGGCAGGAAAACTGTAATTTCTCCAGTTGCACATCATGTCGAATACCCGAAACACCATCCCTTATCGCTTGGGTAAAAGATGCTAGGCCTACCGCATTCGGTGCTACAACCCCCATTCCTGTAATGACGACTCTCTTCATAGTTCCTCCGTAATCATACCTGCCAATAGCCCCTTACAAACCTCCTGTCCGCTTTCATTTGTCATAACGACCTCACATTTTAGTTTACCAAACCTGAAATATATTTTTTTTGAAAATACAGTAACTCTTTCCTTCGGATATACAGGCTTTAAAAATTCTATTTCAGTCGAAGTCAACGCTATAGCAGCGCTAGCAGTAACCTCTTTATCCAGCAAAAAAATTCCCAGACAGGCTAAACCTATCTGTGCCATCGTTTCGATCAAAATAACTCCTGGAGTAATCGCTTTGCCATAAAAATGGCCTCTATAAAAATCCAGGTTTTCATTAAAAGTATAGGCACCTGTAATACCTTCCTCATCAACATGAATTAATTCATCGACAAACAAAAAAGGTTCTCTATAGGGCAATTGTGCCATTATATTATTCAAATCCATTGATCAAATTTAAGTAGGTCACCATTTTAACAATACCCGCTGTGCTGAAAACCCTGGGCCAAAACTCAGCATCAACCCAAATTCTCCAGCCTGTGGCTGATGCTTCATGATGCGTTCAAGAACATAAAGTACGGTAGCACTCGACATATTGCCATACTGTGCAAGCACTGCCTTAGTGTCTTTGATATCTTTACCAAACTCGGCAAAAATTTGCTCAATCGTCGCCACAATCTTCTTACCTCCTGGATGAAAAATCATGTAATTGATATCTTTGATTTCCAGACCATTCTTTTTCAAAAATGGATGTATCACATCGGCAAAATGCGACGCAATCACATTGGGAACATCAACATCCAATATCATCTGCATACCACTGTTGGTCAGTTTAAAACCCATGATATCTTCTGTATCATAAAAATGATACATCTGCTGGTCAAGAATTTCTGGTCCGCAATCCTCTTCATGAGATGAAAGCAGGCTGCAGGCTGCACCATCTCCAAATATGGCCGCACTGACCATATTTGACATGGAAAAATCCTCCAGCTGAAAAGTAGCCGTTGGGGCCTCAACCGCAATTACCGCAGCGCGCTTCCCCGGATTGGCCTGTAAGAAATTCTTAGCGTAGATAACCCCTGAAACTCCAGCAACACATCCCATTTCTGTAACTGGCAGCCTGACAATATCCTGCCGGAGCTTCATCTTATTAATTAGGTATCCGTCTAGTGACGGTATCATAATTCCCGTACAACTCACCGTTATAATATAGTCTAAGGACTGCGGGGGCCAGGCTGCTTTCTCAAGTGCTTTACGCAGCACTTTCTCCCCTAACTCGATTGCTTCACGGCAATAAATATTATTTTTTTCTTCAAAGGATGTCACTGTAAAAACTTCAATGGAATCCATGATAGCATAGCGCCTTTCCACAGCAGAACTTTCAAAAAGTTTCTTTATCTTTTTTACAAAACGAGGTTCCTGTCCTTTAAGCCAAATATCCAATAACGGAAGAACCTCATCGGTAGTACAGGAATATTTAGGCAGTTGCTTGGCAACGGTAATTATCTTAACGCTCATATATTGGAAATTATCCATTGGTAACGAAAAGCCCATTTCCATTGGATGGTATAACTTTTTAATTGCAATGTTTTTGAGAATTGTTCTAACTCATATTTTTTAAACCCTCGCAGTATGGAAATAAGCCCATCCGCCCTTGTCATTTTATTTAACCTAAAAAAAGTACCTACGGCTTGAAAAAGAAGATAGGCAACTTTGCTCCTTTGCAGGTCGTTGATGACGATTCCCAAATTTGAAATTTTGACGAGACTTTCTATTAATTCTATAATTTTTTTATTATCAAAATGATGAATGGTCAGCGTACACAAAGCAATATCATAACTATTATTTTTAAAGTCTGTGTCGAATATATCTGCACACAAATAGGATACATTACTGTAATCTTTTGACAGAGACTGCGCATAATTTACCGTGTATTGATTGGCATCTATCCCCAATAGATTCAGATTGATCTTATTTTTATTGCCATAATCACTCAGCATGCGAAGCATGTCTCCATTACCGCATCCGATATCAATAATTGAAATTGACTTGCTCTTATCGGCACCAGAAAGAAGTTTCTTGACTCCATCCAAGGTGATGCTATTTCCACCTAAAGACTGGTTGATCTTTGAAATCCGATCCAATGTGAAACGAAGTTCTTCACCAGCAAGCAGGAAATCATCCATGATCTCAGTCTCCCCTGTTCTATGTTTCGTGTTTATAGGCATTTTATTGTGTTTGCATTTCCATGAGTTTGTTTGATAATCCAGATCAAAATTTTCGGAAAAAGGGCACCGATCTTCATCAGTATTGCCGCGCCAAATTCATAACGTAATATACTGGACAGCATCCGCCCGAATAATAAGCGCCTTCCAAAAGCTTGTTTCCAGCGATTGACATACATTACTTCCAATTGTCGACGGGATTCAATTTTACGGCTACAGTAATCCAAAATAAGTTCCGAAGCTAACTTTGCACTATGTATCGCCATAGCCATTCCATTTCCACAGAACGGATGGATAAGGCCAGCTGTATCGCCAACCATCAGGATGTGGTTTTCCACCGCATATTTTTTATCAAAAGAAAATTGACTTATCGTAATCGGTTTATCAAAAAGCATCGTGCTCTTTTCAAAAAAACACTTTAGATAACTATTTTTAGACATCATGTACTTTTGATACGCTTCGATGTTCCTATATTTCTTAAACGTTTTTACATCGGCCAAATAACAGACATTTATCTTGTTATCTTCAACTTTGGAAATGCCACAGTAGCCACCTTCAAAGTTATGTAAGGCGATGAGGTTGTCAGGAAAATCTCCAGAATAATGAGCTTTTACGGCCATCCAGACGGAAGGTCTCTTCATGAAATCCCGTGACAACAATTGATCGATATTACTGCGTTTGCCATAAGCTCCCAATACAATCTTTGCGTTCAACTTCTGCCCCTGAAACGAAACAGCAAATGTATCATCGCTGAAGGAAATTCCCGTGACAGTTGCAATTACGATTGTACAGCCACTATCTTTTGCCTTTTTATAGAGCAATTCATCCAAGGAATAGCGACTTACACCAATGCCACCCAATGGTAACCTGATCTTGTTGGATTGTCCATGCTGTTTCGTATATTGTAATTCTTCAAGATGTGTGGCGCGCAAAGCATTCGCGTCCACCTTAAGCCAATCCAAATAGGGTAAAATCTCATTGGAGAGGTATTCCCCGCAAACTTTATGACGCGGGTAATCATGTTTTTCGATTAATGTTACCTTCAATCCCTGTTTGGACAAATGCAATGCACTTGTGAGTCCAGCTAAACCGCCACCTATTATAATCACATCAGGATTTATTTCCATACCAGCAAATTTGCTCCGCGTTAGTAATCTTCAAAATATTGTTGGGAAACATCGCACAGGCCATAATTGATGGGCTGCTTTCTACAAGTCTTTCTGATAACAGATCTTACTGAGAAATAGTTTTGTCCTCCTCATAAAATAAAAAAGACGCATTACAAAGTTTCTCGATCCTTTTGTGCTTGATCCATAAATAGCTTATCAAGAAAAAGATATCGGTCTCGAAACTCCTCAGGAGATGTTTTCGCATCGACATTTAAATTAAGAATGTTCATGCGTTTATCTTTGCCCAGTGTTTTCGGCCATTGGGAAAGCCCCTTTCCATTTGGATCACCTGTCTTAATGAAATTGACAAAATAATTCTGCCCCAGTCTTGATGCCCTATAATCATCATCTGTCCAGGCAAAAACATCGTTACTTCTAAGATTGCCCAATAAATATTCGATATCACTGGCATGGAAAGCACCTGGTAGAGGCTCCGGCATTTTCTCTTTGGGCTGTTTTTGAGATTTTTTGCTAATTCCACCCGCAAGTCCAGTCTGTACATCGCTATACGCAGGCTGCATGGCTGGCCGTGGTTTACTGAATATATAGACAAATACAGGCTGACCACTATTTTTCCGTTGCAAATCGAGCCATTTCCACGTACTATAGACTATAAAATTATCACTGGCCAATGCTGTAGACGATCGAATGACTTCCATCTCCGTTTTTCCGGGATATAATTTCAGAACTTCATCGGCTTTAGCTCCATATTGCGTTCTGACCAACTTTTCATAATTCTCCGGAGAGGGGTAAGATTTTCCCATATAGGCCGTATATGGCGCTTCCGTGGAAGTCCAGCCTGCGAGTAGAGGCACTTTAGACTGTTCGCCAGCTTCAAAAATCGCAAGCGGAGATTTCGGCAAGAAATACCCGTCAACGATCAACCGGGTAGTGAATGCCTCAGGCTCACTTGCTTGATCAAGAAGTTCAGATGCAGGTATCTCACGCAGTTTATCAAGCTCTTTGGCATTTACACGATCTGCAAATCTAATCCCCTGCTGTTCTTGCTCCGCAAGAGAAATAGTGCCATATCTCAAGTTAAAGACACTTCCACTTTGACCAATAGCACGCTTAAACAATCCTTTGGATAACGGACTGGCCATCTGTGCGGAGACGGACATACTACCTGCCGACTCCCCTCCAATGGTGACCGCATCAGGATCTCCGCCAAATGCAGCAATATTTTTTTTAACCCACAACAAGGCAGCATGCTGGTCCAAAAGTCCATAGTTTCCGGATGCATGGTGAGGAGATTCTTTGGTTAATGCCGGATGTGCAAAGAAGCCAAAAATACCAAGGCGATAATTAACTGTAACAACGATAAGTCTCTCTTTTGCAAAACTTTCCCCATCGTAACGGTTTTCCGATCCATCACCAGCATTGAAGCCTCCACCATAAAAATAAACCAAAACAGGAAGTTTACTAGCAGATCCGGCTGTCTGGGGACGCCACACATTCAGATAGAGACAATCTTCACTGATTCCGGGCGAACGAAATCTCATATCTCCATAGATGGGCTTTTGCATAGGGGAGCTGCCAAAATGATCTGCTTTACGAATACCGCTCCAAGGCACCACTGCTTGCGGTTCTTTCCATCTCAGATCACCAACAGGTGGCTTTGCAAATGGAATCCCTCGAAAAGATTGCACTCCGCTTGACAGAGTAATCCCTTCCAATATCCCCGCTTCAACCTTCACCTGAGGTGCTTGTGCAAAGACACATGATGCAATAAAAAAAACGATAGTAGTAAAAAAGATCTTTTTCATAATGAGGGTCTTTTAATTCTATTTTATTCTTCTTTCAGTTAAAATACTAAATAAAATCTATAGAACGACGGCCGGCGCATTTTTTATAGCAGAAAATAAGATCAATCACTAGACAACATAAATGAAACACTCCGATACCTAATTGGTAAACCAGACAAAAAGTAAAATAAGCCATTGCGCAACGATACATATCCAAAACGGTCTGCTACTTGGTGCCGTCAGTATTTCGAGTACTTGAATAAATTTTGACTTTAAAATAGTATAGAAGCTCTCGTTGTGATCCAAATCAAGGGTCTCAAACTTCACTTTATTCAAACCAAAAACAAGAATCCGCTTGACCAAGGGATTCTCTATCTGGGTATTTTTCACGTCGTTGATCAATTTAAGTTTCGCGAATGTGTAATCTGCGACATTTTGTATTACATCGGGTTGATTCGATTGAAAAATCAATAAAACCTTATCAAAGGCTGGAAGGATAAGGTCATCCTGCCTTTCTTCAACAACGATGCTCGCAATCTTTGAAAATACATATCTGTTACTAAAAAGAAAGAGCAATACGGGTAACAAAATCAATCCCATTAACCAAAAAAATTTGCCAGCGGCTTGCGCGTGGCTGATCATTGAAAAAAAAGCATGATGGCTATTCTTAAATAGAAAACTCCCTACTATGAGATATAATAAAGTGGAAACAATGGCTACTAGATAATACTTGATTAAAGTCTTCGTCCCCAGTATACCCAATTTTTTTAAATAAGATAATTGTGTTTTCATTATGTTGAAGTTAATTACCCTAATTTAGAATTATTCCCCAGAAATTGATCCATAGGATTAATTCACGTTCAGTTTTATTTTAAATTCGCTGCGGAAGAATTTTTATTCGTCGACCTTTTTACATACGGACTATAAGCGCTCGATGAATATTTAAAAAAATATTGTGTAGTTAAATAACTACACGTATATTAGTAGTCAAATGACTTCACTATGAATTTAAGACGAGATGTATTCCAGGCTATAGCGGACCCTACCAGAAGAGCGATCTTGCTTCTTTTAGCATCCCAGGCGATGACTGCAGGGGCTATCGCAGCCAATTTTAATACAGCAAGACCTACGGTTTCAAAACATCTGCAGATATTGACAGAATGTGAATTATTAAAATCCCAGCAAAATGGACGCGAGATATACTATCAGCTTAACCCGCCAAAGATGAAAGAAATAGCCGATTTTATCGAGCCATTCCGCCAGATGTGGGATGACAGATTCAATAAATTGGAAGCTATTATGAAAAACTACAAGAACAAATAAGATGGAAGTAAAAACCAATGTTCAGGCCCCAGACAATAAACAGGAAATAATGATCACAAGGGAATTCGATTTACCTTTGGAGCTCCTCTTCAAAGCTTATGAGGATCCCGAAATTTTCGAACAGTGGATGGAAACCAAAGTGTTAAAATTAGAAAATAGAAAGCATGGCTCTTATGCATTCGAAACATCTCACCATGGTACTGTTATGTTCAGCGCAAATGGAACGATACATGAATTTCTGCCGAATCAACGCATTACCAGAACTTTCGAAATGGAGAACACCCCATTTCCCGTGCAATTGGAATATCTAACTTTTGAAAAAATAAATGAAGAGCGGAGCAGGCTGCAAATACAGATCGTATTTCAGTCGGTAGAATTTCGTAACCAGCTCTTACAGATGCCCTTCGCACAAGGCATTAATATGGCTCACAACAGATTGCAGGAAATCGTTTCTAAACTTACTTAAACCGCGTCTTATGAACTTAAAAGCAGAACATTTTTTCGAAAATGCAAAAAAATGGAAGGAAGAATTCAATCTGTTAAGGGAAATTGTCCGTGACAACAAAACACTGCAAGAGGATTATAAATGGATGCACCCTTGTTATACTTTTGAAGGTAAAAATGTCGTACTAATACACGGGTTTAAAGAATACTGTGCGCTGTTATTCCACAAAGGCGCATTATTAAAAGATCCAAAAAATATGCTGATCCAACAGACCGAAAATGTTCAATCAGCTAGACAGATACGGTTCACAAATAGCGAACAAATTGAAGCGTCAAAAGACGCTATAGCGGAATATATCCGTGAAGCGATTGAGATTGAAAAATCAGGCAAAAAAGTAGAAATGCGAAAAACTGCAGACTATCCGGTACCAGAAGAATTTACGCGTGCTCTGCAGGAGGACCCGTTACTTCAGGCTGCCTTTCAATCATTGACTCCTGGCCGGCAAAAAGCTTATCTTTTCTACTTTAATCAGGCAAAGCAAGTTAAAACACGTGAGGCTAGAATCGAAAAATATTACCAGCATATCCTAGATGGAAAAGGTATCGATGACTAACATATTTATTACAGTTTATACGATATATATTTGTCGATAAAGAGTAGATTTGTCTAAATCAAAATAGACAGAACTAAACTAGGACGAACGAAACATCTATCGAAACTATTCAACGTAGACAGTTCGTCATCTATTATATAGCTGAATTTACATGAATAAAAAATTGTTATTGCTCATCTGCTGCGGCTTACTGCCAATCATTTCACAGGCTCAGAAAAAAAATATTGCAGCTAGACGTCCGAATATCGTTTTCATCCTTACAGACGATTTTACGGCCCAAGCTTGGGGAGTTTATGGCGGGATCTTAAAGGATGTTGTCAAGAATCCCAACATTGAAACATTGACGAGTCAAGGCGCTGTACTCACTAATACATTTTGCACCAATTCGATCTGTACGCCTAGCCGCGCAAGCATACTCACAGGACAATACAGTAACAAAAACCAAGTCTACACACTTGAAGACGCACTGGATCCCGATAAAGAAAATATCGCAAAAGATCTCCAAAATTCAGGCTACCAAACTGCTGTTTTTGGAAAATGGCATCTGAAAAAAAAACCAAGTGGATTTGACGATTTTAAAGTCCTCCCTGGCCATGGTGTCTATCATAATCCGACTTATCTCTCCAAAGATAACTGGAATGATAAAGAAGAAGCGGGAACACCTTATCAAGGCTACGTGGATGATATCACAACAGAATTGAGTCTCGACTGGATAAAATCGCGCAATCCTGACAAGCCATTCTTTCTGATGTGTCATTATAAAGCTACACATGAGCCTTTTGATTTTGCCGATAGATTCAAAGACTACTATAAAGATGTTGAGTTTCCTTACCCACCGACCTTTTTGGATTCAGGTGCCGTTACTACGGGGCGTTCTTTTGAAGGCCAGCCATTGGAGGAACTTGGTCATCGTTATGAGCAAGCTTCTGTAGGCCCTTTTTGGACATCCTACCCTGAGCTACCATTCTCCACAAAGGGGATGGCCCCCTTGGAAGCCCGCAAAAAGATATATCAAAAATTCATCAAAGATTATCTACGTTGTGTCGCCGGAATCGATGATAATTTAGGAAAGATTATGCGTTATCTTAAAGCGGCAGATTTAGATGAAAATACCGTCGTCATTTTAGCTTCCGATCAAGGATATTTTCTGGGTGAGCATAATTTTATGGATAAGCGCTTAATGTACGAAGAGTCATTGCGCATGCCTTTCGTCATCAGCTATCCAAAAGAAATCAAAGCCGGAAGTAAATTAGACGACATGATTCTAAATATCGATTTCGCAGCGCTGTTTGCAGACTACGCCGGCATCAAAAAACCAGCTTACATCCAAGGCAAAAGCTTTCGGAATAACCTTAGAGGAAATACACCCAAAGACTGGCGGTCCGCCATGTATTACCGCTACTGGCAGCATGCACCAATACGCCCTGCCCATCTTGGAGTCCGTAACGAACGCTACAAACTAATCTATTTTTATGGGCAGCCATTAGAAATGACTGGCAGCGATTCAAAAACAACAGCAGCAGCATGGGAATTCTATGATTTACAGGAAGATCCCATGGAAACGCACAATGCTATTCTGGACAAAAAATATGTCAAAGAAATTGCTAGGTTAAAGAAAGAACTGACCAAACTTAAAGCTGAAGCGGGCGACGATGATCAGACAAGACCGGCTTTTCAGCAACTACTCAAAAAGGAAGATTTAATTGACAAATAATTAAAAGAAAGCAATGAATCAAAAGTATATATTTTCTTTTATAGTACTCTTATTTACACTTGGAGCTTCTGCAGCTTCTGTTACACACGATAATAAACCTGCTCCTCCTCCAAACATCATTATTATTTTAATGGATGATATGGGTTATGCAGATCCAGTCTGCTATGGTGGTGGCCCTTATCAAACACCAAATATTGATAAACTTGCAGCACAGGGGCTACGTTTCACCGATTTTTATGCTGCTCAACCGATTTGCACGGCATCTAGAAGCGCTCTGCTAACAGGCTGTTATCCGACACGAATTGGAATTAGTGGTGCAATTGACCATAATGCCAAATTTGCACTTAACCCAGATGAACAGACCATCGCCGAACTTTTGAAAAGCAAAGGGTATAAAACCGGTATGGTCGGAAAATGGCATCTTGGGCATAAAGAGCCTTATCTCCCCCTTCAAAATGGGTTTGACGAATTCTATGGACTTCCTTACTCAAACGATATGTGGGCCTATGATTATGAAGGGAAAAAATGGCAGGATTCAACTTTTTGGCGGGCTCAATATCCTCCACTTCCCATAATTGAAGGAAATAAAACTGTTAAAATTATATCATCATTTGAAGGCCAGGATCAACTGACGACAGACTATACAAACCGCGCTGTTTCCTTTATCAAGCGGAATAAAAAGAACCCTTTCTTTCTCTATTTAGCACATGCTATGGTTCACGTTCCGCTTGGTATTTCCGAAAAATTTAAAGGCAAAAGCGGTGCCGGTATGTTTGGAGATGTGATGGAAGAAGTAGACTGGTCCGTAGGTGAGGTAATGAAAACTTTAGAACAAAATAACTTACTCGAAAACACGCTGGTAATTTTCACAAGCGATAACGGTCCATGGCTCACATTTGGAAACCATGCAGGTTCAACTGGAGGACTCAGAGAAGGTAAAGCAACCATATTTGATGGCGGATTAAAAGTACCTTGCATTATCAGCTGGCCCGGTCACGTCAAGCCAGCAACAGTGAGCAACAAACTCTTAACCAATATGGATCTGTTACCGACGATCGTCAATATCACGCAGGCGACTAAGCCAACAAAGAAAATCGATGGGGTTGATTTCACGGAACTCCTATTGGGCAATGTGCAGAGTACCCCTCGTGATGAACTCGCTTATTATCACAATAAGAACAATTTAAAAGCGATCCGAAAAGGAAAATGGAAACTCGTCTTTCCTGCTGAAACCGAGACCTACGAGGCTCCCGCAACAATAGGCGGGGATCGATATCCGGGAAAATATGCGACGGTAAAGGTTCCGTTGGCCTTATATGACCTTGCAATTGATCCCGGTGAAGATAGGGACTTAAAAGATCAGTACCCGGAAATTGTCAGACAACTCCAACAGGTAGCAGATAAATATCGCCGTATGCTAGGTGATGGATTAAATAACATAGAAGGAACCGAAATACGTCCGGCGGCACAATTATAGATAAACAAAAGGTCTCGATTTGATCGAGACCTTTTGTTTTTTAATTGCTATTAAACAGCCGTATAACCACCATCAACTAAATAATAGCCTCCGGTCATAAAAGAAGATTTATCTGAACTTAGAAAAAGAACCAATTCAGCCACTTCTTCTGCTTTTCCCAAACGTCCAATGGGGTGCTTGCTGATTAATGCATTAATATGTTCTTTATCCAGTTGAGCTAATAAAGGGGTATCGATATAACCTGGTCCGACTGCATTGCAACGGATATTTTTTTGCCCATATTCTGCACCAATATTTTTTGTCAAACCCACCACTGCATGTTTTGCTGAAGTATAGGCACTCGATAGAGGAGCCGCAACAGTACCATGAATGGAAGCCATGTTGACGATAACACCACCGCCGTTCTTTTCCATCGCTTCTATTTGATACTTACAGCCATAAAATACCCCATTGAAATTAATATCGATCACTTTTTTCCAACCGTCTAAACTATAGTCTCCCGTCAGTGCAGCTTCTCCCCCGATCCCAGCATTGTTACATGCGATATCAAGTCTACCAAATGTTTTAACCGCAAAACCAACTAACGCTTCATTATCAGCCGGGGACGAACTATCTGCTTTAAAAAATGCAGCTTCTCCACCCAAAGATTCGATTTGTTTTACGGTTTCATGCCCCGCTTGCTCGTTGATATCCGAGACAATGACTTTTGCACCTTCCTTGCCATAAGCCAATGCAACAGCCAGTCCGATCCCCGAACCAGCCCCTGTAACTAAAGCTACTTTATCTGCTAAAATTTTCATATGATATAAATTTTATGATAAATACAATTTACAAAAAGCAAAAGTGAATAGGTAGGCAAAGACCATTTACTTTATTTAAAACGAAACTAAGATGACATTTCTCATCTAATCAATTTTGTAGCTGCGGATATTTTTTATACAATCTATCCAAGAAGAAACGCCCCATTAATTGAAGTCTGGCCTGTGTTTCAAACATCCCGGCACCAGGAGAAATAATACCATGTGGCATACGCTGCACAGTACCATAATAGATAATATCAAGTCCATTTCCGTTAACTTCAAGATGCATTTTCTTTGGCTTTAATCCCATAACGGAGCCCATGCGCGTCACTTTTTCGGAATTACTGATCTGCGCTGGTCTAGCATCAAGTAAAGTTGCCTGATCGAAAACCAAATGGTCCCTTGCTTCGCCATCATCAAAAAACACATAATGTAACTCATCATTGCTGAGCACCAAATAAGAAGCATTATCCCGTTCGCTATAACGAGCCTTTACCCCTACAGCTGCCCAGGCAACAGTCTTCGCGGCTGTCGCCGCAGCCGAAGCAACTTTGTCCCCCACCGTTGCAATATACGCGCATTGCGTAAAGGCATCGATGGGAGCTCCATTCATTTGTTTTCTTAATTCGTTAAATTCATCATTTAACAATTCATCCTTTACTGCTGGCGCCAAAGAAATTCCAGATTCTCCTTCATACTTTTTGGCCGTCTCTTTTTGCTTCTTCATCATCATAAGGGAAATGAATACGCAGACCACAACGATCACAGCAAAAACACCAATGTATAACATCATAAAATAAAAATTTAGAAAGGGTTTATAATTCCATAAAAAATCCAGAAAGTGGATGACATAATTAAGTTTCCGCTTTCTGGTTTGGTCGGTTGCAAAAATTTTGCCAGACTAAAGAATTTTATCCGGATAGTGAATATTATTTAAAGCAGTTTGGTGCATATCCACCCAAATATCGGTATTTGACTGATTTAAAAGCCAGTTGGGGGAGCTACGCATATCAGCATCCTGATCGTTATTATAGACAGATGGAAAATCGGACTCTCTGGCTCTAAGCAAAACGACAATTGTACCAGGCATCAATAATGGAATATCCCCTAAGACGAGATTATAAAATCCATCTTCCAGCAACTGTGGATTAAAACGCTGTAAACTATCATAACTTCGTTCTAATTTACCGATCAGTTTTTCCAGCTCATGTGGGTAATGGGTCTCTACATAAGACTCAAACAGCCCGGAGCCCCTATTATAGGATCCTGATTTCATCAGGTTTAGCGCTTCATTTCTATAAACTTGCAACCAGCGATCCGAAGCCAGATCATGATATTCAGCATCCGCATGTTTACCATCACGTTGTAAAGCCCAACTCTTCAGTTGCTTGAGCCGTTCAGTTTCCTCAAATCCATTCTTTTCCATCCTGCTACCCCTCCCGTTCGTTGAGCTCCAATTGCAATAAAATATCGCGTTTCTTACCTTCAATCAAAGACAAATTGCCGGCAACAAAAACACCTTTCTGTCCCGAATTTTTGCTAATTCCATATACCGATGATTCATCGTCGGGATCTGACTCACCTTCATAGCGAAATAAGTAATCAATCCTGTATTGATCCGCGTTAGCCAGCAAATCGTCAAATTCAATGTTGTAGTCAATTGTATAGCCCAAGTTGTTTAGCTTTTCCAACGCAACACTTGCAGATGAGTACCCATGCATTCTTTCCATAGTTGATTATTCTAAATCCGATCCAAATTCTATATTTTATTATAAAACGATTGGCAAAAGGGTTTTGTTTTCCACAATTTGAAATAGTTTATTCAAAATCATATTTCTATTTTTGTGTTACCAAACACGATAATATATGGCAAATCTAGAAGCACCTGCTTATCAGCATACTCCCCAACTAGCATTTCAACGATTACTTGACGTCTTATATACCTTAAGGACTGAATGTCCATGGGATAAAAAACAAACCATGGAATCCCTTCGGCATTTAACCATGGAGGAAATGTATGAATTGACAGATGCCATCTTAGAGAAAGATTACCCCGAAATAAAAAAAGAACTTGGCGATGTATTAATGCACCTCGTATTCTATGCACGCATTGCGGAAGAAGAGGGACAGTTCAATATTGTAGATGTGCTCAATGCAATCTGTGATAAATTGATTACACGTCATCCCCACATCTACGCCGATACCAATGCTGACACAGAAGACCAAGTTAAATCCAATTGGGAGACTATTAAACTCAAAGAAGGTAACAAGTCCGTTCTATCTGGCGTCCCAAAAGGGCTACCCGCTCTGGTCAAGGCTTATCGTATCCAAGATAAGGTCCGCGGTGTTGGGTTCGACTGGGAAGACAAGAAACAAGTCTGGGAGAAAGTAGAGGAAGAGCTTGCTGAATTTAATCTAGAGACTACGGCTCCAATCGATCAGGAAAAAGCGGAAGGTGAATTTGGCGACCTCTTATTCTCATTGATAAATTATGCACGGCATATGGGCATAAACCCCGAAAATGCACTCGAACGAACCAACAAAAAATTCATTGAGCGATTTAGCTATTTGGAGCAAAAAGCAGCTGCAAATAATCAACAGTTGCAGGAAATGAGTTTAGAAGAAATGGACGTTTATTGGAATGAAGCTAAAAAAATTAAAAAATAAAGCCACTCCCAAAAAGGGAAATCAGCGACGGAATTTAATTCGACTTTGTCAAATTTATGCGTAAATTCGCAGGAATATGGAAACAGTTGTTAGCGGTATCAGAAGTACCGGAAAATTACATTTAGGAAATTACTACGGCGCATTGAGCAATTTTGTGAAAATGCAAAATGAATATAATTGCTTTTTTTTCATTGCAGACTTACATTCACTGACGACCCACCCTACCCCGCACGGGCTTCAGGGAACGGTTCGCCAAGTTATTGTCGAATATTTAGCAGCAGGAATAGACCCAGAAAAATCGACAATTTACGTTCAATCAGACGTTCCAGAAGTTGCTGAACTCTATCTATACATGAATATGAACGCCTATCTTGGCGAACTTGAACGTGCTACTGCGTTTAAAGACAAGGTCAGAAGCAATCCCGATAATGTCAATGCAGGATTATTAACCTATCCGGTCCTGATGGCCTGTGATATATTGATTCATCATGGCACAAAGGTTCCTGTAGGTAAAGATCAGGAACAACACCTGGAAATGACACGAACTTTTGGCAATCGATTCAATCGCCTGTATAACGTAGATTATTTCAAGGAGGCATTCGCCTTCTCCTATTCGGATAAATTAGTTAAAGTTCCTGGGCTAGCAGGTCAAGGAAAAATGGGTAAGTCAAACGGCGAAGCAGATTGTATTTATCTCTCGGATAGTGAAACGGTAATCCGCAAAAAAGTAATGCGTGCAGTGTCCGATTCTGGACCAACTGAAATGAATCAGCCAAAACCTGAAGCCATTCAAAATCTCTTTGATTTGATGAAAGTCGTATCAACCCCTGATACACTTCAACATTTTGACGATCTCTATAATAAATGTGAAATTCGTTATGGCGATTTTAAGAAACAATTGGCAGAAGATATGGTATTGGCGACAAATGATGTGCGTTTACGAATTGAAGATATTTCAAATGACGATGCATACATTGCAAAAGTTGCGAAAATGGGAGCTGAAAAAGCTAGCGAATCTGCGCGAAAAACGCTGAAAGAGGTTCGTGAGATAATTGGTATTAAAAGATTTTATTAAGCTAGAAATAATATGCATATAGCTATCGTTGGAAATATAGGTGCCGGAAAAACGACATTAACAGAGTTGTTGGCCAGCCACTTCAAATTTGAACCTCAGTTTGAAGCTGTAGACAACAACCCTTATCTGGAAGATTTTTATTCAGACATGAAACGCTGGGCATTCAATCTTCAGATTTTTTTCCTAAACAGTCGCTTTAGACATATTGTAAAATTACAGGAAACAGGCATCGATATGATTCAAGATCGTACCATCTATGAAGATGCGTATATTTTTGCCGAAAACTTGTATGATATGGGCCTTATGAGCGCACGTGACTTTGAAAATTATAGTAATATTTTTCAAAGCATCATCCACTATATCAAACCACCGGATTTATTGATTTACCTCAAAGCATCCGTTCCTACTTTGGTTAATAATATCCAAAAAAGGGGCCGTGATTACGAATCAGCCATTCGCCTGGATTATTTATCGAAACTGAACGATAAATATGATAAATGGATCAATAATTACAAAGAAGGTAAAGTAATGGTTCTGGACAAGGACAATTTGGATTTCACAAAAAATCCTGAAGACCTTGGTGGTATCATTCAAAAAATCGAAGCCGAACTATTCGGGTTATTTGAATAATAACTATATAAGAAAAGCCTGTAAATACCTTAATTTTACAGGCTTTTTGATAAATACGGATTCTCCCCAGCCATTGATAAAAATTAAAAGATGAAATTTTTAGGTATTATCCCCGCCAGATATGCATCGAGCAGATTCCCTGGAAAACCGCTGATCGACATCGAAGGAAAAACAATGATTCAACGGGTCTATGAGCAGGTCAAAAAATCAACAAGATTGAACGAGGTCGTTGTAGCAACGGACAACCAGCGCATAGCCGACAATGTATTGTCTTTTGGTGGAAAAATCGTCATGACTGCAACACATCACCAATCTGGAACAGACCGTTGCGCTGAAGTCACAGCCCAAATGCCTGGTTATGATATTGCCATTAACATTCAGGGCGACGAGCCATTCATCAATCCAGCACAAATTGATTTATTGGCGAACTGCTTTGAAGACCCGGACACACAAATTGCAACCTTAGTAAAGGAAATTACGCTCGAAGAGGAACTATTCAATGTAAATATCCCTAAAGTTGTCAGAAACAGTAAAGCAGAAGCAATTTACTTTAGCAGGCAGACAATCCCTTTTTTAAGAGGTGTGGAAAAAGAACAATGGTTACAAAAGCAAACATTCTATAAACATATCGGAATATATGCTTATCAGGTAGATACGTTAAAAACACTGACACAACTTCCTATTTCGATCTTGGAAGAAGCCGAAGCATTGGAACAGCTACGCTGGTTAGAAAATGGTTACGCTATCAAAACAGCAATTACGAATCATGAAACTGTCGCTGTGGACACACGAGAAGACCTCGATAAAATACTAAAGCTATTTTTCAATAAATAGTGAAAATTACCGGTGTTCGGTATAATGTAACGACCGGACACCTTCCAATAGAACCTGTTTATCAGCATCACTGAGTTTAATGAGCTGATCTTTTGCCTTAATCAGCTCATCTAACTGCAATTTGGTACTTACACCAACTACAGCTGTGGCGACGGCTGGATTGGAAAGGACATATGAAAGTGCAACAATCATATTTTCTTTACCTATACGCTTAGAAAGATTCACCAAGTTTCTCACAATATGGGATACTTCGCCTGAACTATATTGAAGAAATGGTTCAATAGACTTATTGATGAGAACGCCTTTTGCTAAAGCTCCGCGCACGACGATATTTACTCCTCTATCCGCTAGCAAGCCACTAATTTCCTCTTCTGGCCTTCGATCCAGTAGACTGTATTGCATCATAACCGAAGCAATATCAGATTTGGCTAAAAATTCTTTGATGACATTCGGACGAATGGATGAAAGACCATAAGCACGGATTTTGCCTTGTTTCTTCAACAGTTCAAAAGCTTCAATAATCTCTTCTATCGGGTCTTCTATCGTACCGCCATGTAGCTGATAAAGATCTATGTAATCCGTTTTTAAACGTGACAACGATCCCTCTATAGCTTTAATAATATAATCCTTCGAAGCCTTCCAATCCCAGCCAGAACCATCTGCACGCCAAAGATTACCTACCTTTGAGGCCAGCACAATATGCTTGCGAAAGTGCTGTACACTATCACCGACCACCATCTCGTTTTGGCCTTTATCGTAAAGATCAGCCGTATCAAAAAAAGTGATCCCCTTATCAAAAGCTTTTTGGATGATATCCTTGGATTGTTTAGGCTGATTGCTCTTTAGAGACATGCAGCCCAAACCTATTTCCGAAACCATCAAGCTTGTATTGCCTAATTTACGTTGTTCCATCCGCAGCAATATCAATCAACTCTACCTCAAATACCAAAGTACTATTGGCAGGAATTTCGCCTGTCGCACGCTCACCATAAGCCAGTCTGCTCGGTATGAAAAATTTATATTTTGCCCCTTTAGACATTAATGGTATTCCAATCTGCCAACCTTTAATCACCTGACCTAAGGATAATTTTAACGGTTCGTTGCGGTCGTACGAGCTATCAAATTGCTTCCCATTCAATAAGGTCCCTTTATAATGTACCGTTACTTCGCTATCAGCTTTTGGTTTAGGTCCTTCTGCTTGATTTAAAACAAGGTATTGAATACCTTCTGCGGTAGTTTTCATTCCGGCTACCTTTGCATTTTCTGCAAAAAATTTATCTTCTTCAGCCCGACTTGCAGCTTCTTTTTTAGCACGGACGTCCATAATCGCTTGTTGGATAACTGATCTCCCTTGACCTTCTTCCAATAGCGACTTTTCACCCTTCAAAGCATCCGAAATTGCTTTAGCAATAACATCTGCCTTCAAATAATCGATTTCAATAGATTTTAGTGAATTTCCGATGTCAGCACCAAATGCATAAGACACGGAATCTGCCCTTGTTAGCAATTGATTTGTTGCATTTGATTTAGCTGCAATGACCTTCTTCTTCGCGGTCGAGCTCGACTTTTTTTGTTGGGCAAATCCTGTAACAGTTGTCAAGGATAATAGGGCTAATGCGATATACTTCATGTTTGTTTAACGGTGCTTCTGCACGATTTCATTTATAATTTCCTGCGTTATATTAGGGTAATCAACTTCAACCCTAGATTTACTGTTGAGCCAAGCTTCTATTGCCAGCATGTTTTTCTGTTTTAAACTAGAAATTACAGGTACCCCCATTTCCTCCAAAGATGCAGCGTTCAAATGCTGTTCATATTGATTTTTCATCGGGATAACCAACAGTTTCTTTTTCAAATATAACGCTTCTGCCGGTGTTTCAAAACCTGCCCCACATAAAACTCCAGAAGAAGAGGCCATACTTTCAATAAAAGATTGGTTATTGATCGGCTTGATTGTCACATTTTTCATTTCAAATGCCTTTGAATTATGTTTGCTAAAAACATCCCACTTCACATCAGGAAACTTCATCAAATGCTTTAATAAATGGGCATCGTCATAAGCAGGCAGGTAAACAGTGTAATGACCCTGATCTGTTACATTCAATTCGCGTACGGCATTACGAATCACCGGTGGATAAATATGTTTGGAGTAACGCTTGAAATGAAAGCCATAAGAATGTGTAGACGGCGCATAATTTTTCATAATAAATTTACCCAGCATATCACTCTCGTCTGGCTTAGGGCTAGCAGGATCCAAGGCCGCTATCTGATGACTCAAACCAATGCACTCCAAATCTTTGGAGTGACAAGCCCAAGCAGAGATCGGCTCAAAGTCATTGATCACCAGATCATAATTTTCAATAGGCAGGCTCTTAATTTCATTCGTAAATTTACGGATCGTCGAACTCATAAAGGTTTTCCATAAATCCACCCCGCCAGATTTACCAAAAATAAAACTCAAGCCATGAAAACGGTATTTCACTTCGAAGGGTAAAGATAGATCCGCCTGAATTCCACTCACCAATACATCTACCTCTCCTAACTCCCTCAAGCACGGAACAATATCCATCGCCCGGCTCAAGTGCCCATTTCCTGTTCCTTGTACGGCATACAATATCTTCATAACGACTATATTTTGTGTCGGCAAATTAATCAATTTTAACGAGTATCAATATTATTTTATTGTTTAGCTATGTTAAGAAAATATAAATTAACATCAACAAACAATTCCGTTAATCCATTTTTAATTTTCCTTTATGTATATTTAATACCAACAATTAATTAATAGCCAGTTTGATACCACATGAAGTCTCTATTTTATTGGATGCTCGCTATAGCGGCCACATTAACGCTAACATCTTGGGGATTTTTTGCCCATAAAAAAATCAATCACTATGCCGTCTTTGCCCTTCCAGCAAAGCTGGCAAAATTTTATAAACACAATATAGACCTTATTACCGAAAAAGCGGTCGATCCAGACAAGCGTTGCTTCACGGATAGCGCTGAAGGGCCCAGACATTTTATTGACATAGATGACTATCGCGAGGATAGAGTGATCGATTCCATTCCGATACATTGGTCACAGGCGAAAGAAAAATTACAGGAGAAACAATTATTAAAGAATGGTATTGTCCCCTGGCAAATCAATCTTACCTATCAAAAGCTTGTTAAAGCTTTTCAAGCAAAAGATTATAAACGGATCATCAAACATTCAGCAGAACTTGGTCATTATATTGCAGATGCTCATGTACCGCTACATACCACTAAAAATTACAATGGACAACTAACGAATCAAATCGGTATACATGCATTCTGGGAAAGTCGCTTACCAGAGATGTTTTCCGAAAAATACAATCTCTTGGTTGGAAAAGCCTCTTATATTAAGGATCCTTTGGCAGAAGCGTGGCAAATCATCCGCGAAAGTAATCGCCTTGTCGATTCCGTCCTAGATGTCGAAGCCAATCTCAATAATCAATTTAAATCTTCTCAAAAGAAATCTTTTATTGAACGAAACAACCAACTGTTGTGGACCTATTCAGACAATTATGCCATTGCCTATCACAAGACCATGAACGGCATGGTGGAAAGGAGAATGCAAAAAGCAGTCTTACGTGTTTCCTCCTATTGGTATTCTGCCTGGCTTGAATCTGGTCAACCTGACCTAAGCAACATTGAAAAAATAAAAATGATTGACAAACAAGATCCCATTGATATAACTGGGAAAAAACCAATCGGCCGGGAAGAGTGGATGTAGATAAATAGCCATACAACAACCGGACTATTTATATTGTTAATACCGGACTACTATTTTTTTAATCAGCTACGTTACTTTTGCAGCGTAAAAGCTATGAAAAAATCATGTTGAATAAGAAAATTACGTTAACCAAACTTGCAGTAGTGCTGAGTATAGGGGCTGCATCGGCACAGATCAAGGATACAACAGCCTTGAGCGAGGTCATCATTAATCAAAATCGCTTACAGATTCCTTTTTCCAAACAAAGTAAAAATATACAGATATTGACACAAGAAGATATCCAAAGACTCCCAAATCGATCAATTAACGAATTGCTTACCAATATCCCCGGAGTTGATATTCGTCAACGTGGGCCATTTGGTTCACAGGCTGATATTAGTATCGATGGCGGTTCTTTTGAACAAACCGCGATCCTGCTCAATGGAGTTAAAATCACCGATCCACAGAGTGCTCATCACAACATGAATCTTCCCGTTCCTCTCGAAGCCATCGAGCGGATCGAAATCATCAGAGGGCCAGCATCACGGATTTTCGGCATCAATGCTCTTACCGGCGCCATTAATATCGTAACAAAGAAAATTGAATCAAATCAGATTAGCGCCCAGGTATACGGCGGATCCTCATTCAAAGATAATGAACAGACGAGCACCGGGAAGTATTATGGTAAAGGGGTTCAGCTTGGATCACAATTCCTTACCAAGCAGACGAGCCACGGTTTATATTTTGGCCATGAAGACTCGAATGGACAACGTTACAATACAGCTTCCAACAATAATAAGCTCTATTATGACGGAACATATCAACCTGATGCATCGAATCTGGTAAAAGCCAATGCGGGCTATATCAACAATCAATTTGGCGCCAATGGTTATTATGCCGCGCCGAACGACAAGGAGGCTTACGAGCAGGTTAAGACCGCTTTTGCTTCCCTGCAGTCCAAGCATCAATTAACATCGACATTTTCGATCAGTCCACGTCTTAGCAATCGCTATAATGAAGATGAATATTGGTATCTAGGAAGGGAAACGACAAAAGGAAGAGCCAAACACTATAGTAATGTTTTTGGCGCAGAAATCAATGCCGCATTGGAGCAGCGTTATGGAACCTTCGGCATAGGGCTGGAAAGTAGATTTGAACATATCAATAGCACCAGTATTGGCCGTCATGACCGAGAGAATTACGGCGGCTATCTAGAATTCAAAACGGAAGCGATCGAAAAACTGATGATCAATGCCGGAGCATATATCAATTATAACTCGAAATTTGGCTGGCAGGTCTTTCCAGGTCTTGATTTAGGTTACGATATTACCGAACATTGGAAGATTGTCGTTAACGCAGGATCAAGCCAACGTATCCCATCTTTTACCGATCTTTACAATAATCAAACGGCCAATATCGGAAATCCAAACCTTACCTCCGAAAATGCCTATCAGATTGAGGGGGGGATCAAATACCTATCCAATCAAATTGTTGCCCAAGCGGGTTATTTCCACCGTAAAATAGACGATTTCATCGACTGGCAAAAAACCGATGCCAGTGCTGCGCCCGGAACAGTCATTCCTTGGCAGCCAACAAATATTGGGAAAAACAAAATCGATGGATTGAATGCATCTTTTCGATACAATCTCAATGATCCCAGTGCCACGACACGCTATTTTACAACCCTTAGCTACAATTACCTCAAGCCCAGTGTAACGTTGGCAGACAGCGTATTGTCCAAATACGCAATAGAGAGCCTAAGACACCAAGTTATCGTCAACTTTACAATAAATCATAAAAATTGGATGTTAACCACTGCCAACCGTTTTAATGAACGGATCAGTTACAAATCTTATTTTATCGCAGATGTAAGAGCGGCCTACCAATTTAGTGATTTAAATATCTTTGCTGATGTGCAAAATATATTTGATAAAAGTTATATCGAAGCAGCCGCTGTTCCTATGCCAGGACGCTGGTTTAGCCTCGGGGCAAAATATAAACTAACTTACTAAATCCAATAAAGGGTAAAATTTGTTGGCTACACATTTTGCCATTCGTAATACAAAACCCCAAATGGTCATTCCATTTGGGGTTTTTCATAGTACACTCATAACTCAGAAGCTTGCTTCTTTCTTACACCGACAACAATAGCTTACTTTTTCTTTGGAAGCACGGATAAAATCCCGCCGATTAAATGTTTTTGGAATTCAGGCTCATCATAAGATTCTTCAGTATGGCCTAGACCAGTATAAAACACTTTGCCGCCATCATAATTCTGCGTCCAGGAAATCGGATGTTGATCCCCCATTTTTCCACCTTGGTAGCTTTTTTCATCTAAATTCATCAAAACATGCAATCCATCTTTCACATCCTTGAAATTATACCATTCGTCCTTGTGCCACCAGATCGGCTCAAGATGCTTCGTAGCGGCATGTTTTCTATCCAGCACATCAATTTTAGCCTTTTGTACAGCAGGATGAGATGCAAAATATGCACCAACCAGACCATTATACCAAGGCCAGTCAAACTCGGTATCCGTCGCAGCGTGGATGCCCACAAATCCCTTACCTGATTGGATATACCGCACAAAAGCTTCTTGTTGTGCATCATCAAGGATATCGCCAGTCGTGCTCAGAAAAATAATAGCGTCGTATTTTTTTAACCCCTGGTCTGTAAATAAAGCCGCATCCTCTGAATGATCAGACTTTATCTTTTCTTTATCTAGTAATTGTTTGAGCACCTGCGCTCCTTTTTCAATACTACCGTGTCTAAATCCTTTTGTCTTGCTAAAGATCAGTACTTGTTTTTGCGCGTTAACAGCAATTGATACCCCAAAAAGGAGAAACAGAAAAATGATGATTCTATTCATGATATAAATGGTTATTATGATTTAAGTTTAGGTTTGCGATTTTCAGCAACTCTATTATGCTAAAAATTGAAAGTAGAAATGCCCTATACTCTCCCGCTATAGGGCATTTCTTTTATTTTATGAAGTAATCAACTCCCGATAAAAATCAAGACTTTCTATAATGTCGTCTTCGGACACATAGATATCATATTGACAGCTGCCAATTTGATCAAGCAGCGCGAAACCAATCTGGTTAGACAGGTTTTTCTTATCGTTCCGCATCAAATCCAGCAACGCAGTGTCAATGGAAGAATCAAATGTATAATCCTTAAAATATCTTCTGAACGTTTGGATCAAATCATTTAATTCATCCAAGGGCAGACCATTTAATTTATGCGACAGATATCCTTCACAAATCATTCCCGCTGCAATAGCCTCTCCATGTAACAAAGGTGAAGAATCGTTCAGCAAAGAATATCCTTCAATTGCATGACCAATCGTATGACCAAAGTTTAAAATTTTACGGAGCCCTTTCTCCTTAGGATCCTCAAGAACAACGCGATTTTTGATCGAAACAGAGTGCTTAACCAAGGAATTATCGATTTGATCAATTTCAAGAGCCTTTACCTGCTCATAATAAGCGCGATCGAAAATAAGTCCATGTTTGATCACTTCCGCGAAACCTGAGATTAACTGACGTTGATCTAATGTTTTCAAAAACTGACTTGAAATAAAAACGGCCTGTGGCTGTGCAAAAGTTCCAATAATATTTTTTACACTCCCCATATCGATACCGGTCTTGCCTCCCACTGACGCATCTACTTGGGACAATAATGTCGTTGGGATTTGGATAAAATCCATTCCTCTTTTGAAAGTAGATGCTGCAAATCCGCCCATATCCGTCACAACACCACCTCCAAGATTAATCATCAACGAATGTCTATCGGCTCCAAAATCGAGCATATTATGCCATACACCAATACAGAAATCAATATTTTTATTCTCTTCCCCCGGATCCACTTCAATCACATCATAATTCGCTAAATTGGGCAAGGCTTGCTGAAATATAGGCAAACAATTATCTAAGGTATTGGTATCCACCAAAACGATGATCTTTGAGTAATTGCGCTCAGCTAAAAATGCCTCTAAAGAGGCCAAAGTATCATCAAAATATACCTGATAGCCCAAACTTTCTATGACTTCCATTCTACGATTCTTTAAGGTTTAAGTTTTCTATTTACCAATATTGTTTAATATTACACCAATTTTATTTGCATCCCATCAAATTCAACAACATCTCCCGGTCTCAATTTGAGTCTTTTTCGATAATCGATCTGTCCATTGTATTTCACACACCCTTCCTCCACAACCCACTGAGCCATAGCACCATGCTCAACCCAATTTAAAGCTTTAAGTAACTGTATAAGCTGTATGTATTCGCCCTCGATTTTAAATTCTTGCATTCCACAAAAATAGTGGTTTCACTGAGGAATACAAGAATAATCATCGTTTTAATGCTTAGTAAATTGCTACATTTGCCTTATTGCAAATAAAGATTATGATTGAGAATTCTGAGCCCAAGACATTATCCTTTGATAATACAGAGATTGCTTTTAAAAGTAAAAGTGATAAGGATTTGGAAAGAGCGTATTGGTTATTCAAAATAATAGCGAATAACTTCTTGACAAAGGTAGGTCCGTCGATTACCAACTTTGCACTGAACATAGGACTACCTATCCAAGGCATCATCCGTAAAACAATCTTCAAACACTTCTGCGGTGGAGAAACCATCGAGGGTTGCGAAACAGCCATCAACGAATTGGGAGAGAACGGTGTAGGCACAATATTGGACTATTCTGTTGAAGGAGAAGAGACTGAAACTGCATTTGACGCTTGTTGTAACGAAGTACTGCGTACCGTAGTTGCTGCCAGCAAAAACAAGTACATTCCATTCTCCGTATTTAAACCAACAGGTTTGGGTCGATTTGAATTGTTTGAGAAGGTTAATGCCAAAGAGACGCTAACAGAAAGTGAGCAGGCAGAGTATCAACGTATGTTAGATCGTACAGACCGTATCTGTAAGGCCTGTCATGCTGCAGGTGTGAAAGTATTAGTCGATGCTGAACATTCATGGATTCAAGATGCTATCGATGACATTGCCCGCGAGATGATGGAAAAATACAATATGGAAAAACCAATTGTATATAATACATACCAATTGTACCGCAGTGATAAGTTAGCTTCTTTGAAAGCTGATTTTGAATATGCAAAAGTAAGAGGATTTCACATGGGAGCTAAAATCGTACGTGGTGCATATATGGAAATAGAACGTGCCCGTGCAGCTCAAAAAGGTTATCCGGATCCAATCCAACCGAATAAAGAAGCTTCCGATAGAGATTACAATGAGGCCATTGAATTTATATTGGATCATCTGGACAACTTTGGACTTATGGCAGGTACTCATAATGAGGATAGCAGCATGCTATTGGCAAAAGAAATTGACAGACGTGGCATTGATAGATCCACTGATCGTGTCTTCTTTGCCCAGTTATTGGGTATGTCTGACAACCTTAGCTTCAATTTAGCAGCACACGGTTACAATGTAGCTAAATACATGCCTTATGGACCGGTTAAAGCTGTTATGCCGTACCTTTTCCGTAGAGCACAAGAAAATACATCAGTCGCCGGGGCGACAGGTCGAGAGCTCGGGCTTTTGATCAAAGAAAAACAAAGAAGAAAAGCTAGTCGATAACGACTAGCTTTTTTTATAGACAGCAAATATCTATTCAATCTGTTTAAAGAGTTTTCCTCAAACACCTCACAGTAAATACCGGACTTTTGATAAATAAAAAGACATTTCAAGCCCCCAATACGCTCACTTTTACGTTTGGAACAACCTAATTACAAAATCATTCCAAAATTCTTAAAACTATTATTTATGTTTGCAAACTTTTCCCTTAAAACAGAGTTCATAGTGGAAGGGTGCTCCCCGAGAGCTTAAAAGAATACATTTGAAATGGAGGAAAAACTTAGATTATTTGATCTTGCACGTCAACAGATGGGCAAATACCCCAACCTTGACATATTTGCACACAAAATAGACGGCAAGTGGAATTACATCAAAACAGCAGATTTTCTTGAGCAAGTAGACAATCTCTCCAAAGGTTTGATTGAACTCGGTGTAAAACCCAGCGAAAAAGTTGGTCTCATTGCAGGCAGTAGCATGGAATGGCATCTGATTGATTTTGCAATCCAGCAAATTGGTGCAGTGGTGGTTGCCATCTATCCTAATATTACAGATACAGACTACCAGTATATATTTAATGATGCTGAAATCAGGGTTTGTATAGTCAGCAATAAAAGCTTGTACGACCGCCTAATGAACTTAACGGATTCAATCTATACATTAAAGTACATTTTTTGCATCGCAGATCAGGAAGGAACACGCAGCTGGAAAGAACTCAATGAGATAGGCTCAGATTGCTCATCCGAAAAACTAGCACTACTACGGGATCAGGTTAAACCTGAAGATCTCGCTACATTGATTTACACTTCCGGAACAACGGGCAAACCAAAGGGGGTTATGCTCTCGCATAATAATATATTTTCCAATGTATTGGGTGCCGCAGAAATTACCCCCTGTAAGGCATACGACCGCGGATTGACCTTCCTCCCGCCCTGCCACGCCTACGAGCGTATGGTCTTATATACCTACATGTATCTTGGTTTTACGATCTATATTGCAGAATCTTTTGATAAAATTGGCGATAATCTAAGAGAAGTAAAACCCCATATCATGACCGTTGTCCCCCGTATTCTTGAGAAAGTCTACGAGAAAATAATGAAGACAGGCCATGATCTCACCGGCTTCAAGAGAAAGGTATTTGACTGGGCAGTTTCCATTGCAGAAGAATATGATCCCAATCCCAAGAAAAGGAGCTTTGCTTATAATGTCAAATTGAAACTGGCCAAACAGCTTGTACTCAATAAATGGTACGAAGCACTAGGCGGAGAATTGCTCACCGTCGCTTCAGGATCGGCTTCCCTACATAGTAAATTAACACGTGCTTTCCTAGCTGCTGGTATCCCATTATATGAAGGATATGGTATGACCGAGGCCTCGCCATTAATTTCCGTCAATCACTACATCAAAGGAATACGTATTGGAACTGTTGGACTTCCCGTCCGTTTTGTCGAAATAAAACTAGCTGAAGACGGCGAAATACTGGTTAAAGGTCCTAACGTCATGATGGGATATTATAAAAATAAGGCCGAAACGGATAAAACCATTATCGATGGATGGCTGCATACTGGTGATATTGGCAAATGGGAAGACGAGAAATTCTTGAAAATCATCGACCGAAAAAAAGAAATGTTCAAGATTTCCGGTGGAAAGTACGTCATTCCTCAGCCGATTGAAACGAAACTCGTTGAATCTAAATTTATTGAACAGGCAATGGTTATTGGTGACGGAATGAAATTTGCCTCCGCCTTTATTGTTCCAAACTATGCTCATTTGTTAGACTGGGCCAGAACAGATGCTCCTGAACTTGCAACCATGACGAAGGATGATTTTCTGACTGACCCTGCAATTGTTAAAAAAGTCAATCAGGAGGTACGTCGTGCAAACCAGCATTTTGGCAACTGGGAGCAGATAAAAAAACCAATTATTTTAAGAGACGAATTTACTATTGAGAATGGGGAATTAACACCGACATTGAAAATGAAAAGGAAAGTAATTCTCGAGCACCATCAGGAGGAGTTCAACAACCTTTATCAAATGGAAATTGACTAACTGTCAACAAAGTAAAATTTTAGCATGGCGGCATAGTACTAATACGAGTAAAACATGAAATTATTAAAAGATAGAATCCTTCATGATGGTAAAAGTCTTGAAGGCGGCATACTTAAAGTAGACAACTTCATCAATCACCAAATGGATCCTGTATTGATGAAATCTATTGCGGTTGAATTTGTGCGTCGCTTTGCAGACTTACCAATTAATAAAATTATCACGATTGAAGCAAGTGGGATCGCTCCAGCCATCATGCTTGGGTATCTTCTGGAACTCCCGGTTGTATTTGTTAAAAAGGCAAAACCCACCACTATGGCTGATATGTATGTAAGCCAGGTGCATTCTTTTACTAAAAATAGAACCTACGACATCTGTGTAAGTAAAGAATTTCTTGCACCTGGAGACAATGTTCTTTTCATAGATGACTTTTTAGCGAATGGAAATGCCGCATTTGGCATGCTTGATTTGGTCAAGCAGTCAGGCGCATCATTGCTAGGCATGGGATTTATTATCGAAAAATCTTTTCAGGAAGGCGGCAAGAGATTGAGAGAATTAACCGATTTAAGGATCGTATCTTTAGCACGGATCAAATCACTTGAAGTCAATAAAGTCAGTTTCGAAGAAGATTAAAAGAAAAATAAAAGCCTCATCTTCATAAAGATTGAGGCTTTTTTATTCAAACAACAAGATAAATTCTTTCTAATCCCAGCGATAGTCGTTGTAAAAATCTTCAGGATGTCTACTGATCGGCACTTCTTTAACAACGCGAATATTAGCTGCCCCCAAATTGACATTCAGCATAAATGAAGGTACATTTGCTGAAAAGTTCCAACGACCATTCCGCATATACACATAACCGCCTCTGTATGGATCGTAAAATGTTTTATAGTCTCTAAAGTATACATGGTGTCTGCTATCATAACGATGTGCTCTTGCCCAAGCCGGTGCCCCATGACGGTATCCTTTTCGATAAGACTTGGCAACTTCTTTATGATATTTACGATCTTCTTTCTCGCGTTTTTCTAGATACTTTCTATATTCTTTATCCCTTTTCTCTTCATATTTTCTACGCTCTTTGTCCTGTTTCCATTCTCTTTCATGTCCACGATATTGAGCCGAAGATTGTTGGGGAGCCATAAAGACCAAACCGCCAATTGCCAACGCGAAGTATATCATCTTTCTCATAACAGTATAATTTAAATTTAAAAATCAACCATGTCCGGCCTGTGTTTTAATCTCGTTTTTCACAAGCGCTTCTATGGGTATGACTTCAATGTTTGAACAAAGGTTTAATTGGTCACACCGAATTTAATTTGTCTCGCAATATATAGAATCCATTACTTCAATTTAATGTATCTTTGCAGCATGTCAAATACGGGATATATCACTGAAGATACCATTGTTGCATTAGCGACATCTTCTGGAGCAAACGGAGCAATTGCAGTCATACGCGTTTCGGGTCAGCATGCCATAAAAATTACAAACGAAATATTTAAAGGAAAGAACCTGCTTCAACAAGCCTCTCATACGATTCATTTTGGAACCATACGCGATGGTGAAGAAATTATCGATGAAGTACTTGTTTCTTTATTTGTAGCCCCGAACTCCTATACCAGAGAAAATTCGGTAGAAATATCAACGCATAACTCCAAATACATTATCGAAAGAGTTGTTAGCTTACTGATCAAAAAAGGAGCACGTGCTGCTCGTCCGGGGGAATTTACCTTACGTGCCTTCCTCAACGGAGGAATGGATCTATCCCAGGCGGAAGCAGTAGCCGATTTAATTGCATCCAATTCAGCAGCCTCCCATCAAGTGGCGATGCAGCAGATGCGAGGCGGTTTTTCCAATCAGCTTAAATCCCTTCGCGAAGATCTCATACACTTTGCATCACTTATCGAATTGGAGCTTGATTTTTCAGAAGAAGATGTTGAATTTGCGAATAGAGATCAGCTTAAAAATCTAATTCATAAAATACAGGTCATTGTTCAAAAATTAGTACAATCTTTTGAACAGGGGAATGTTCTGAAAAATGGTGTCCCAGTCGTCATTGCCGGAAAACCTAATGTTGGAAAATCAACGCTACTGAACGCTTTTTTAAATGAAGAACGGGCTATTGTTTCCGACATCGCAGGAACCACCCGTGACACCATTGAGGATGAAATTAATATTCATGGTGTAACATTTCGATTTATTGATACTGCAGGTATACGAGAAACTGCAGATGTGATCGAAGCCAAAGGAGTTGAACGTACGCGCGAAAAGATGAAACAGGCACGATTGATTATGTACCTTTTCGATCCAACGCAAGACAAAGTTGAAGAAGTGCAATCTCAGTTACCTGAGATTGAGAATCTCCACATTCCTTTTGTCACCATTATTAATAAATCTGATCTACTTTCTGAGGAACAGAAAGCGGCTTATCAAGTCCTCAATCCGCTTTATATTTCAGCAAAAGAACAGACCGGTGTCGAAGAATTGAAGGATGAATTAATCAATCGGGTACAATTAGGAAATCTCAATACGGATGATGTCATGGTAACCAATATTCGTCACGTAGAAGCACTGCAAAAAACCGCAGATTCACTAGAACGTGTTATATATGGTATCGACAATCCGGTCACTTCAGATTTTCTAGCCATGGATATTCGTCAAGCCTTATATCATCTTGGTGAGATCACAGGAAGCGTTTCGACAGACGATTTATTAGATAATATCTTTTCGAAGTTCTGTATCGGCAAGTAACTCCGAGAAAAAGAATACCAATAAACCACCTTCTGCCCCAAAAACTTAGAAGGTGGTTTATTGGTATTGATTACTCCCTAGCTCCTACTTTTATTGAAATCAGTTTGTAAAACCTAGTAGTTCGAACAACTTCTACTCTTTTCACAAACACTCAAAGCCAAATATTTTTGGCACCTTCACAATTGCGATATTCAAAAGACCAGATTTTAGACCTGACTGAGAACCCTTTATTTGTCTTCCCTTTATTTAAATTGCTTAGGTCTGTCTTTTTCTGCTGCTCTTGCTGCAATCTCATCAATGCGCTTTTTGCGGGTTTCTGCTCTTTTGGCGAGAACAATCCATTGAAGCATCATTTTTTTGACGGATTTACTCAATCCAAGAAAATAATCTTTTGAACCTTGATAAACCTGAAATGCCTCATCAAGATCCGTGGGAATAATTAATTCTTCCACACTATCCAAAATAGACCAAGAGCCATTTTCTTTTGCAATTTTTATGACCTCATGCCCTGCCGGCATCATCAAATTACTGTTAATTAATTTCTGGACTTTCTCCTTATTAATTTTAGACCAGGTACTTTTCGGCTTTCTCTGGCTAAATAGCTGCATAAATGAATAAGCATCAATCGGTCTCCTCGTGCTATCAATCCAACCAAAACATAATGCTTCGTCAACAAGTTCAGTCCAGCTAATGACCGGTAAATTTGACTTTTTAGTATTACAGATCACCCAAATAGATTTCGCTATTCGATGATTGTTTTCGAGCCAAAGCCGCCACTCCTCCTTTGTATTCAAATAAATAGTTGATTTCTCCTCTGGGTTATGCTTTATCATTGGTTATTGAGTTTAGTACTTAGAGATAATGTACGAAATTTATCTTTTAAAAGAATAGTTCTTTTTTAATTCTATCCTTTCCGCTTTGTTTAACAGCAAAGTCGCTGTCATTCGATAGACAAACGATAACAGTTCAACTATATTTTTTATCATCACATTCTAGGAATTTTTCTTTCATTTTTATACTTCTATTCAAATAATAACTCAAGAAAAAAACGACCACCAATAAAGCAGATAATCCAGCGACAAGAACGGACGAAAACTGAAAAAGAACTTCGCCAAAAACCTTACTATCACCAAAGCACTGTACTGGGCTTCCCCATATATCGATCCCTATCGCTCCTTCACTCGTGCATTTTCTACAGGCCAAATATTCAGGGAGTATAAGTCCGAGGTAGATTGGCAACAAAATCCCATAAAGAGTAAGGAGAACGAGTTTTATGACCTTAATTGTTTTCATTTTATTTCTTGTGTTCAAAGCTGTTTAACGCCTACAAACTTCATTTTCTAAGAAATATCCGCTTATTTCATTATTATTATTTATAAATCTGCTTCTTTCTAGCAGAAGACTATATCCTACTCTAGAGATGCGCCTTATCAAAAACCGCCCTAAATTTACTGAACTTTGATCGTTAGAAAGACGCTTTTTTATATTTGCTCAGCAACATTTATAATTCGTTATACCTGCATCAATTTAAACAAACGTTTGTGTATCGAACTCACTTGAAACTGTAATTTATTCTCAGTATACTCGTAATAACATTGTAATCAATTTTTCCAAGGTAAACGTGCTAGCAAGCCCCTAGACAAATTATAAAACAGCGCGATGAGAATAAGTACTTTGCATCCTTTGTAGAAACGCAATTTAAAACCTATAAAAAATGAAACAAATCGATTTAAAAATCAAGCAGAAATGGAAGTTCTTCTCCCTATTCATCACCTGCTATTTACCTCACTTACTGAGCACGGCACAATCCAGCACGCCGATTCTTCGTATCGGTATTATGGCCGATATGCAATACGCAGACAAAACAGATCATGGCAGTAGGTTCTACCACAATTCGTTAATGAAAGTAGATACAGCTGTAGAATTCTTCAATCGCAATAAGGTCGATTTTTCAATGATTCTTGGGGATCTTGTGGATGAAGGTCCAAAAGATCTACCCCTATTGTTAGAACATCTCTCCCCATTAAAAAAGCCGAAGTATTGTCTACTTGGAAACCATGACTACGTCAACGTATCCAACCCCGACCTTCTGCATAATGCTTTTGGCATGCCAAACAAATACTACGCATTAACCAAGGGAAAATGGCGATTTGTGTTCCTAAACACAAATGCCCTCAGTGAATATGCCACAACGGCCCATTCAGCGGAGCGGAGCGAGTGGAAATTATTGGTCGATAGCCTACAAGCAAGTGGAAGAAAAAACACACAGCCCTGGAATGGTGGAGTTGATCATAAACAGCTCTTATGGCTGCAAAACGAACTTGCCCAAGCTCGGAAAATCAAGGAGCATGTAATCGTATTGACACATCATCCATTATTGCCAGAAAATGGCTATGAAACACTCAATAACAGGCAAGTTCTCGCTTTACTCTACAAATTTCCCGAAGTAAAACTGGTACTTTCAGGGCATAATCATAAAGGCAATTTCGTCCTTTCAAACAATATTCCTTTTGTAACCATGGAGGGTATGATTGAAACTCCTGCCAGCAATGCCTATGGCTTATTGGAACTTTATCCAAAAGAGATCAAGATCAAAGGCCAAGGCAGACTCAGTTCAAGAGTATTTAAATTTAAGTCAAAATAGCGTTCAACTCACTGTATATTCAACGCAATAAGTGGCTATAAAATTAAAAGCCCCTCAAATGTCTTCACTTTTGAGGGGCTTTTTATAAAACTAAATGGAGCGAATAGTTTACTCCATGGTTGGATTAAATGTTCCGCCCCAATCTTTATTCTGTTTGATAGCTGGATTCTTATCAATGACAGATTGTGCCACAGGGAAGAAATAATAGGTATCTGGTACCAAATTCACTTTATTGCCTGTGCTTGGAACCTGTAAGACACTGTATTTGAACTGATTTTCTTTCAGCGAATAGGTCTTGGCCAATACATTTGCATCATCCAGATTCATCTCCGTTCCATTTGCGTTTATTGCAATAGCTTCAACGCCATGTTTCGTCGTGTTGTTCAGTATATTTAGCTTACGTAGCCTTCTTAAATCCCAAAAACGATGCCCCTCAAAACAGAATTCAATATTACGCTCTGCTAAAATAGCCTCCCGCATCTGCTCCTTCGTAGTCGCTGTTATTCCATATTTATTATCCGCACCAGGTTCAATTCCCGCCCTTTTTCTGATTTGCGTAACCAGATCTAATGCTGTTGCGAAGTTTCCTGTTTCATTTGCTGTTTCAGCATAATTTAATATGACTTCGGCATAGCGCATTAAAACAAAGTCCACATCATATTGGGTTTCCACTTCGGTTTGCTTTAATGATAATTTGGAATTTTTTAAGATAAAAAATCCACTATACCGATCCAAATTGGAAGAAGGTGTTTTTGCTTTGGGGTTTATACCAAAATCGTCCAGCGCTGGAGCTATACCCACCGAAGTGTATTGCCGCTTGCCTGTCTTCCCGGAAACTTCATAAACCTTGGCATTCCATACGATAGATTTTTCAAAACGTGGATCCCGGTTTTCCCAATAGGATTGTAAAAATTGATCTTCGTTCTTATAATATTTACCTGTTTGATCTGAATATAATTTTCCGTCTTTCATTGGAAATTCTTTTACAAATTCCCAGGATGGAACGGACCCCGCCGGCCCCCTACTTTCCGAACCTGGCCGTACCCCATTATCCCAACTGGCAACTTTATTCGGATAAGTATTAATTACTGCAAAAACAACCTCCGGTCCCTTTTCAACCAGCGCTATATTAGAATAATCAGGAGTCAGACTGTAGCCATCCGCTTTAAGCTGTTCATAAGCCAATTTATTGGCTACATTTGCCTCCTGCCAATAAGCATTCCCATAAGGATTAGAAGGATTGAACTGTGGCGAAGCTTTATATAATAATACTTTTGCCTTAAAAGCAGCTGCAAAATCTCCATCAACCTTTCCATAATCTGCCGTACCCTTGGCAATAGTTTTTGGCAGTAAAGAAATAGCCTGATCCAGATCTTTAACGATCAGATCAAAACATTCTTTTGTCGAATTGCGGGGAACATTCAGATCGTCATTTTTTAAATCTTGAGGTACCGTAATATAGGGAACACCACCATGCGTCCTGACCATATTAAAATACATATAAGCCCGGAGAAACAAAGATTGGCCAATCACCGCATTTTTAAAGTCTGCTTTTAACACCGTACTTTCACTCACCTTTTGTATAGCTGTATTAATTTTTCGGATGGTCGTATAATCCCAAGATTTGTAAGAGCCATTGTTGACAGTGACCGCATCCAATGGGAAAGCAATGCCAATTAATTGTTCAGAATTTCCATCAGCACTTGAATTCCAATTGCCAAATAGTGGATATAAATTGGCAAGATAGCCGTTGACTAAATTTGGATCAGCCCATACCTTAGCTTCATCCAGCGAATTGAGATCCTCAATGTCCAATACGTTTTTACAGGAGGACATACACAGAGCCAAGGCGATTAAAGGATAATATATTTTTTTCATCTTTTTCTCATTTAAAATTTAACATCAAGTCCAAACGTGAAGGTTTTCATGACTGGATAAGAATCATACAGTTTTTGCTCAGGATCATGGAATTCTTTCATCGGTGAGAAAACAAATAAATTGGTTCCATTAAAAAACAAATTGACGTCTTTTACGCGTATCTTCTCGGTCATGCTTTTCGGCAATCTGTAAGATACATTAATATCGCGTAGTCTCAGATAAGCTCCATTTCTTATCCAGAATGAAGAAGGTGCCGCACCAGACTCAGCCCAACCGGAATAGCCTGTGGGACGGGGATATTTTGCATTGGTATTATCCGGTGTCCAGACGTCCGAAGCCCAAATCGGATAATATGGCCGGAAGGTATCGCCATGCTGACGCATGCCGCCGCCTTCCTGATTACTGATCATGCGATCATAGGCCAGAACTCCCTGAAATAAGGTGGAAACATAAAAGCCCTTCCAGCTAACATTGAATCCAAAGCCATAATTGATCCGCGGAGAATTATTGTCCGATAATAGCTGCATATCGTTATCGTCAATTTTTCCATCCGGACCACCTGAGTAGTTAGCTCCCTGAATATCTTTATATAAGATCATTCCGGGGAAAGGATCTCTTCCGTAAGTTTTAAATCCCTTTGCCTTCAATTCATCAGCTTCAGCTTGCGTCCTCACCAGACCCAACGCTTCTAAGCCTACAATTCTATTTTCCGGCCGTCCAATCCTTGAACGAAAGTTCTGCGGCTGGCCTGCAGCATACGCTGGTTCTTCATCAATAATATCCCAGCGGTCTTTTGCATAACCTAGATTTCCATTGAGCCCATAAGTCACCTCGCCAAGCTTGTCATTCCAGCTCAAAGAAATCTCCCCGCCTTTATAACTTCTTGCAGCATAGTTTTCAGGTGCAAGTGCGCGACCGTAATTATCCGGAACTTTCAATGATCTCGGTCCTAGAATGTTCGTTTCCTTGCGTGAAAAAAGATCAAGACTACCTGTCAGTTTGTTATTGATAAATCCAAAATCCAAGCCCAGATTGAAGCTTTTAGAAGTCGTCCAAGTAAGATTCTGCGTTGGCGTTGCACCATATGCAATACCATTGTAATAGCGATCTCCGAACATATAACCACCAGAGCTGTAATATTTTTCCAGATAGCCAAACTGACCAATTCGATTAGCATTCACATCCAGGTCATTACCCGTTGTACCATAAGAAGCCCTAAACTTCAAATCCGATATTGTATTTTTTATATCCGTAAAGAAGTTCTCGTCCGATACACGCCAGGCTGCTGAGACCGAAGGGAAGAAGCCCCACCGCTTGTCTTTGGGAAACAACGGGGATCCATCATAGCGGAAAGAAAATTCAGCAATGTACTTATCTGCATAATTGTAATTGGCCCGGCCAATGATACCACGCCGTGAATCAATTGTTTCATTGGCCGTTGTCGACCTAAAATTTCGATCCGTAGGATAAATAAACATCTGATCCAGTGCTGTGATCGGATTTTCGGCCCTTGAAGTGACATAAGTTCCTCCTTTCTTGGACTGCTCATAAACCAATGTCCCGTCCACAGCATGTTTACCAAACTTACGATTGTAATTTAAAAACCAGTTTACCTGATATTGCCACAAGCGCTGTGGGTTATAGTCCATAAAAGGCTGGCTCTGACTAAAAGTAAAAATATTGATATTGGCTTCTGAAGGTGGTGCCGGTATAAAACGGTTGTCATTCGGGTTCAGGGAGGTAAAAGTGTAGTTCTTCTGAAAACTCATATAGCGCTTGCGCATATAATCTTCGGCAATATAACTACCCACAACTTTTGTCGATAGACCTTGTACCAATTTATCCAGCTTCAAGTTTAAGGTCATAATTGGATTGACCTGTCGTACTTTACGGTCAATATAACGATCCCCGATGACCTGATCGATGACATTCCAGGCTTGCCAGCTTCCCATCGGTGTCTGTACAGGATAAGCCGTTGGTGTATTGCTTGGTGTTCCATCTGCGTTCAAGTAAAAAGGATACATTTTTGGCCAGTTGAAGGTAACGCGATAGAAATCGGATACATCAAAATCATCGTCATTGGACGATGTACTAAATGGCCAAAAAAAACGCTTCGAGTTGGTCTGATTAGCTGAAATATTAAAATCCATGCTAAAATCCTCTGTAATCTGGGCAGAGATATTACTTCGGAGATTAAACTTCTCATGGTCCAAAGATTTATAAGAACCATTTTCTTTACGATAGCTCAACAAGCTATAATACGTAATTTTGTCACCGCCGCCATTAACCGATATCGATTGTCGATGCGTAAATGGATTGCGCCAGATAACATCATTGGCATTATAATTTTTGTCCTTAAAATAATCAAACTCCTTTTGACCATTTGGTATGGAAAGACCCCGGAATTCAGCGACCCTGTTTTGGTAGATCAATTCGTCTTGCGCAGTCGTTAAATTAGCAAGCAGCTCTTGTGTGGGCGTATTGAAGGTATAATTACTTTGTACATTAAATACTGGTGCTTGTGCTGTACCTTTTTTAGTCGTTACGACAACAACCCCATTACCTGCCCGCGTACCATATACTGCCGCAGTCGCCGCATCTTTTAAGAAAGTCATCTGATCAACTTCGTTTGCTTCGAGCACATCAAATGCAGCTTTATCGCGAACTATCCCATCAATTACATAGAGTGGCTCAGCAAAACTCCCCCGAATACGTAAGCTCGAGGACGCTCCGGCCATCCCCGAAGTATTCGTTACATTGACTCCTGCAGCCCTACCGGCAAGTGAATTGGAAAGATTTGAACTGGGGATATTCTTTAACTGCTCTGCATTTACGGTAGCGACCGAACCGGTAATATTCCCTTTTCGCTGCTTACCATAGCCAATGATCACGACCTCTTCGAGTGCTTGGTCACTCGATACCATGACCAAATTGATGTTGCTTGAGGAAACGGCTACCTCTTGCGTTGCAAATCCCTGGTAATTAACAATTAAAACATCGCCACGCTTCGCCCGAATGGAAAAAACACCTTGTTGATTGGAAGATGCTTGAACGGATGTTCCTTTGACCGTGACAGTGGCACCGGCTAATGCCTGCCCTTTCTCGTCTTTGACGATCCCTGTGATCTGATCTTGAGCTGCAATGGCACTGATCTGATCCAGATTCAGCCCATAAGAATCAGGCTGATTAAACAGCAGGCAAAGCCCCAAAAGGCTAATGGGTCTTGCCTTTCCATGAAGAAAAAAATTTCTCATCATAATTACAAATTGGTTTAAAATAATAAAG